>NZ_JBSGJZ010000044.1:0-63255 GCF_053605825.1 Saccharopolyspora sp. NPDC003752
CAGTACCGCAATGTGAAGGCGGACTACGTCAAGCACCTGTGGAACGTCGTCAACTGGGACGAGGTCTCCAAGCGCTTCGCCGACGCCCGCGCCGGTTACAACGGCCTCCGCCTTCCCACCTCCTGACAGGCAGAACCACCGCGCCTTAGGTTCTCGCTGGTCAGAAGCCGTGAGTGCGTTGTGTCGCCATGGCAGCACAAAGCGCTCACGGCCCCACCGCTCGGTGGTGAGTGCTCCGACAAGCCCACTGCCGAAACTTCGGGGCCTTCCTCCGGGAGGGCCCCGAAGTCTTCTTGGATACGACCGGACCCCGGCCTCCCGCAGGAGGCCGGGGCCCGATCTGTTCCCGAACTGACTACCGCTCCCACCACGAAGCGGATGTGTTTTAGGTTAGCCTAACCTTTAGAATGGGGCAACCGCGTTCTCCGCCGCCAAGCCAGCACCGCGACGCCGACGAGCGCGGCGGCCAGCGACGCCAGCCCGCCCAGCAGGATCGGCCAGCGCGGCCCGAGCACCTCGGCGAGCCATCCCGAAGCCAGCCCGCCCAGCGGCTTTCCGCCCAGGAACAGCAGCATGTAGAGGCCCATGACCCGGCCGCGCATGGTCGGCTCCACGGCCAGCTGGACGGTCGCGTTCGCGCTCGTGGTGAACGTCATCACAGCGATCCCGACCGGCACCAGCGACGCCGCGAACAGCTCGTAGGTCGGCATCAGCGCCGCCGCGGCCTCCAGCACGCCGAAAACGCCGGCGCCCAGCAGCATCAGCCGCAGCCTCGGCACCCCGCGGCCGCTGCGCCGGGCCGCCAGCGACGCCCCGGTCAGCGTGCCGACCGCGAGCATGGTGATCAGCAGGCCGTAGCCGTCGGCTTCGCGCCCGAAGACGTTGCGCGCGATCACGGCGAAGGAGCTCTCGAAGTTCATCCCGAACGTGCCGACGAAGAACACCAGCACCATCACCACGAGCAGGTCCGGCCGCCCGCGCACGTAGCGCAGCCCGGCGCGCAGCTGGCCGCGTTCCTTCGGCGGCGGCTTGGCCCGGTGCAGCGCCGACGCGTCCATCAGCGCCAGCCCGGCGACCACGGCGGCCGAGCTCAACCCGTTGAGCAGGAACACCCAGCCGGTGCCGATCGCGGTGATCAGCACCCCGGCGATCGCCGGGCCGACGATGCGCGCCAGGTTGAACGTCATCGAGTTCAGCGCGACGGCGTTGGTGAGCTGCCGGGGCCCGACCATCTCGACGACGAAGGACTGCCGCACCGGCGCGTCGACCGCGGCGAAGCAGCCGAGCACGAAGCACAGCAGGTAGACGTGCCAGAGCAGCACGACACCGGTGACGTCGAGCAGCCCCAGCACGAGGCCGCAGGCGCCGAGCGCGCTCTGGGTGGCGACGAGCATGCGCCGCTTGTCGAAGCGGTCGGCGAAGACGCCCGCCCACAGCGTCAGCAGCAGGGTCGGGGCGAACTGCAGGGCGACCGCCACGCCCAGCGCGGCCGGGCTGCCGCCGGAGAGTTCCAGCACCAGCCAGTCCTGCGCGGCGCGCTGCATCCACGTGCCGGTCAGGGAAACGACCTGGCCGGAGGCGTAGTAGCGGTAGTTGCGCTCCCGCAGGGAGCGGAACATGCCGCCGGATCGGTCCGATGTGGACGGAGGTTTGCGGTTGGCCGGATCTCCGCTCGGGTCGGTTCCCTCGCGTGCCGCGGATCGGTCAACCACGCTCGTGCGTACCGCCTCTCATCGGACTCCGGTCATCGGCCGGCCAACCGGTCGATGATCTCCGCCGCCTGGAACAGCACGCGGCGGTCTTCCTCGGTCAGGTCCGCGAGCTGCTGGTCCAGCCAGCGCTCCCGGATCGAGACCTCTTCCTCTATGCGGGCCTGGCCCGCCTCGGTCAGCTCCACGATGGCCTGCCGGCCGTCGGTGGGGTGCGGCCGACGCGCGACCAGCCCGGCGTCTTCCAGGGCGGAGATCACCCTGGTCATCGACGGCGGCTGGACGCCTTCCCGGGCCGCCAGCTCGCCGGGCGTCAAAGCGCCGGCCTTGTGCAGACAGGACAGCGCCGACAGCTGGGACAGCGTGATCTTCGAGTCGGTGCTCTGCGCGCGCAGCCGCCGGTTCAGGCGGACGACGGCGAGCCGCAGCCGACTCGCCAAGGTGCGCTCGCGCTCCGCGATATCGGACACGTCGTTAGTCTACCAAACTATTTCGGGGAATCGGACAAACTGATCAGGCCTGATCAGTGGCCGTCCACCATAGCCAGCCGACGACCCCGCCCCCGGAATCGCAACCCAATCGACGCACTGCTCCGAACGGCCCAAGGCTCTCGTCTCGCCCGGCCAGGCCCCGTGCGCACTTTGTGCTGCTCTGGCGACACGAAACGCGCACGGGCGATCACCTGCGAGAACGGGCGGATCAGATGCCGAAGAGCACGTGCAGCGGGCCGGAGCAGAAGTAGAGCACGAACGCCGCCGACACGACCCACATCAGCGGGTGCACGGTGCGGATGCGGCCGGTGAAGACCCGCAGCAGCACGTAGCTGATGAAGCCCGCGCCGATGCCGTTGGCGATCGAGTACGTGAACGGCATGACCACGATCGTCAGGAACGCGGGCAACGCGATGCTGAAGTCGGACAGGTCGATCTGCCGGATCTGGGTCAGCATCATCGCCCCGACCACGACCAGCGCCGGAGCCGCCGCCTCCACCGGGATGATCTGGTAGAGCGGCGTGAAGAACATCGCCGCCAGGAACAGCAGGCCGGTGATCACGTTCGCCAGGCCGGTGCGCGCCCCCTCCGCGATACCGGACGCGGACTCCACGAACACGGTGTTGGAGCTCGCCGAACCCAACCCGCCGGCGACCGCGCCGACGCCCTCGACGGCCAGCGCCTTGCCGATGCCCGGCAGGTTGCCGTCCTTGTCGGCGAGCCCGCCCTCCTTGCCGAGGCCGGTCATGGTGCCCATGGCGTCGAAGAAGTTCGCCAGCACCAGCGTGAACACCAGCATCGCGGCGGCCAGCGCCGGCAGCCGCGTCCACGCGCCGAAGGAGATGTCGCCGACCAGCGACAGGTCGGGCAGGCCGACGACGTGCTCCGGCACCGCCGGGTAGCCGAGGTTCCAGCCGTAGGCGTTGACGCCCTTCGACGGGCCCGCGTGGAAGATCGACTCGATGATGATCGACAGCACCGTGGTGACGGCCACGCTGATCAGGATCGCGCCCCGCACCTTGCGCGCCACCAGCACCGAGGTGAGCACCAGCCCGAACACGAACACCGCCGTCGGCCACGAGGCGATCGAGCCGTCGATGCCCAGCCCGACCGGCACGGTCGTGTTGGCGGCGTCCGGCAGGCGCCGCACGAAACCGGCGTCGACCAGGCCGACGAAGGTGATGAACACGCCGACGCCGACCGCGATCGCGGCCTTGAGCTCGGGTGGCACCGCGTTGAACACCGCGGTCCGGAACCCGGTGGCGACCAGGATCAGGATGATGATGCCGTCCACCACCACCAAGCCCATCGCCTCGGGCCAGGTGACCTGCGGCGCGATGGTCACGGCCAGCAGCGTGTTGATGCCGAGCCCGGCGGCGATCGCGAACGGGTAGTTGGCGATCAGTCCGAACAGGATCGTCATCACACCCGCGACCAGCGCGGTGGTCGCCGCGACCTGCGAAACCGGCAGGATGTTGCCGAGCACGTCGCGCTTGGCACCGGCGTCGTCGGGCGAGGAGCTGCCGAGGATCAGCGGGTTCAGCACGATGATGTAGGCGACCGTGACGAACGTGACCACGCCGCCGCGTACTTCCCGCCCGACGCTGGACCCGCGGTCGGTGATCTTGAAATACCGGTCCAGCAGCGACTTCTTGGAAACGTCTCGATCCACCATCAGTACTTCCCGATCACCGCGCCTGCGCGCGCGTTCATTACCGGGAGTAGCCTGCCTGACGTGGCACAGGACAGCGAATCCACCCCCTCGGCGCCGGGTCACCGGCCGGTTCCGCCGCTGCCTCGGAGGCTCGCGGACCCCACCCCGGTGGTGCTGTTCGGCACGGCCCTGTGGTTCGCCGGAGTGGTGCTGTTCGGCATCCGCGACTGGGCCGGCATCCAGTTCTGGACCTGCCTGGCCGGGGGCGTGCTCGGCATCATCGGCTACGGCGTGTTCCGCTGGCAGCGCTCGGCGGCGCGCCGCGGTTCCCGGGGCGCCTGGAAGGGCCTGTCCGGACTCGACGGCTGAGCCTGCCCAAATCTGCTCCGAACAGCCCCGCGACCAGTTAGTCTGCACAGTCGACATCAAGTTCCGATGCCCTAACGCGGGAGCGCAGCACCAGTGCCCAAGCTCGACGTCGACCGACTCGAATTCGCGATCCTGGCCGAACGCGCCGATCTCAGCCGGATCCCGATGATCGCGTCGTACAGCAACTACGGGACGACCGTGAAAGACATGCCTCGCGAGTTCGAGGCGGCGGAGCAGCGGGTCCGCGATCGCGGCCTGATCAACCCGAGCGGCGTGAACGACCGGGTCATGGAGCTGCTCGGCATCTACGCGCACGTGACGGTCGAATACGACCTGCGGTTCTCCTCGCAGAAGGGCAGCGAACTGCGCGCCGCGGTGTCGAAGGCGAACAAGACGGCGGTGCGCACGGTCGTCGACGGCGACCGGATCATCCTGGAGCCGGTGCACCCGAACGACCTGATCCCGTCGCTGGTGTCGGTGCTCCCGGAACACCCGCCGGCCCGCATCCGCCCCGCGCTGAGCGTGGACCTGGCGGAGATGCGCGCGGCCATGGCCGACGTGCGCCGCCGCGGGGACGAAGACCCGCAGGCGATCGAGCAGAGCCTGCGAGCGCGCGGCGTGAACGTGGCGAGCTTCCGGAAGATGACGCAGCTGCTCGAAGGCCCGCGGCTGGGCCTCGGCGAAGCGGGCGTCACGATCTGGGACGACCGCCGCCGCGAGCGCCGGGGAGACCAGACGCTGCGGATCATCGACCTGCAGCAGGGCCGCACGGCGGTCTACAACAGCGGGACCCAGCGGATGTTCGCGGGGGCGGACATGAGCACGTTCACCAGGGTGCTCGGGGAGCTGGCGACGAAGACCCAGCGCGAAGCTGCCTGGTAGCGACCAACGTCACTCCGCCAAAAGGACCAATCCGACAACGAGTTGGGAACCGATCAGCGCGAAGCATCGTCACACCTGTGCACGAACGGGCAAAGACCTGGCAAGCTAAGCGCGACGTGTACCTGATTCAGGGGACAAAGGGGGTAGTGAGAGGTGTCATTCTTCGACGGGGTCGTCACGACAGCGCAGAAGGCTGTGCGGCAGGCGACGATCCACACCGCGATCAACTCGGGCGGCTCTGCGCAGGCGGCGTCGTTCACTGTCGACATCGAGCAGATTCCGGGCCTGATCGCCGAGTACGAGAAGGCCCAGGACAAGCTGGGCGACATCCTGATGAAAGCGCAGGACCTTCAGAACGTCGCGCCGCCTGGGGACGACGAAGCCAGCCAGAAGCTCGCGACCGACCTCGGCGAGATGGCGGGGAACAACGAAGGATGCCTCTCGTGGGCCGTCAACGACGCCCGTGCTCGCATCCAGTCGCAGATCGATCAGCTGAAGGCTGCTCTCGGCACCTACCAGAACACCGACGAAGACGCTTCGATCCGCCAGGTTTAAGGAAGATCTCACGTGCTACGCCGCGCAACGCTGACCGCAGTGTCGCTACTCGCCGTACTGAGCGCTTCGGCTTGCGCTCCTGGCGGGAAGAACCCCGAGACATCCGTCCCCTCGAGCAGCGCCTCGGACACCACCACAGCTGCGCCGAAGGTGGAGAACCCGAAGAACCTCAAGGCGATCACCGACGCATGTCAACTGCTGACAGATCAGCAGGTCAAGGACCTCGGTGGCGTCAGCGAGAGAAGGCCTCCCGAGAAGAGCACCAACTCGTACGGCGAGTCCAGGTGTCAGTGGGCGACCGATGCCTTCACGGCGGCTGCCTCGATCAACACCAAACATGGGGGTTTGGCGAAGATCCAGCAGAACGCGGAGAACCGCCAGAACTACAAGCTGACACAGCTGGCCGGTTACCAAGGGGCACGCGTCGACGAGCAAAGCGACCTGTGCCGGATCGAGCTGGCCGTCGCCGACGACCAGTCGCTCGAGGTCAACTACTTCAAGAACGCTGGCGGCACGCCGGAGATGAACGACCCGTGCGGTTACGCCGAGAAGATCACCGGCGAAGTTCTGAAAAACATCCCGGACGCCTGATCGCGTCCGCGCGCCACGAAGACGATTACTGACAAGGGGGTGTGACCATGGTTTTACCGATCATTGTCGGCGGCTATCTGCTCACACGTGAATCGGACCGTGGTAACACGGACGAGATCATGCAGAAGGTGGGCTTCAACCACCCAGAGAAGTACCGGCAGATCAAGGAAGGGAACGGATCGGAAGATCTTTCCCGCAAGGTGCTGGACTGGAAGAACGAAATCGGTGGCCAGTTCACCGACGTCTACAACATCCTGGACGCCGCCAACAACAAAGCCAAGCTCGCCTGGACCGGTCAGGCTGCAGAGCAGCACGGCTCCACTCTGCAGCCGATGGCGCAGTTCATCGAAGATGCCAAGGGCGTCTCGGAATCCGTCGGTGTTGCCGCTGATAACCAGGTCGAAAACTTCAGCAGGGTCAAGAACAGCATGCCTGAGCCGGTGAAGGTCGATGCGACCGACAACCTGCTTGAGAAGGGCGGCGCTTGGCTGGTCGGTGGCGAGACCGACCTGCAGAAGCAGGAGCGCGAGGCCACTGAGAAGGCTCAGGAAGCCAAGCAGCACTACGACAACTACAGCAACAGCACCACGAACGTCTCGCAGAACCTGGCCTTCTACCCGAAGGCTCCCGAGATGGCGTACGACCAGGGCTCCGGCAGCACCGGGACGAACCCGACCGTTGGCAGCATTCCGAACGGTTCCGGGATTCCCGGCGGCGGTCCTGGTGGTGGTGGCGGCGGTGGCGGCAGCTGGGGCGGCAGCCTCGGCGGCGGCAGCGGTAGCGGCGGCACTGGCGGCACTGGTGGCACCGGCGGCCCTGGCGACGGTTACACGACTCCGTCGCAGAACACGTCGCAGTGGTCCTCGCCGCCCGTCACCAACGGTCCCGGCCTGCCCGTCAACCCCGGCCCCAACGTCGGCACGGGCCCGAACATGGGCGGTGCCGGGCTCGGCATGATGCCGCCCGGCGGCGGCGCCGGTGGTGCCGGTGCAGGTGGCGGTCGTGGGCTCGGCGCCGGTGGCGCCGGCGGCCGCGGCGCGGGCCTGGGTGCCGGTGGGCGCGCCGGTCTCGGCGGCCTCGGTGGCGGTTCCGGTGCCGGCGGTGCCGGTGGCGCTGCTGGTGCGGCCGGTCGTGGTGGCGCCGGCGGCATGGGCGCTGGTGGTGCTGGTCGCGGCCAGGGCAAGCAGGGCGAGGAAGACCAGGAGCACGAGGACAAGTACTGGGTCGACACGGACGAGGCCTGGGACGACCTGGGCCTGCCCAAGGTCGCCCCGCCGGTCTTCGGCGAGTGAGCAACATCCGCTGAGGTCGACCGAAGCGAACTGGCCGCGCACCGATTCCGGTGCGCGGCCAGCGCTTTCAGGGGCTACCGCACGGCGAAGATCGGCGTTGACGCAGTGCCGGGGCCCATGTAGGCGCCGTAAACCGCGTGCTCGTCCCAATGCAGGTTGTAGTTGTCCACCAAGGTGCCCAGATCCGGGAACAGTCCGCTGATCTGCTTGGGCTTCCCACCGTTGATCGGGATCTCGAACACCTGCGACGGATTCTCGTACGTGTGCTGGTTGATCGTGAGCACGCCGTTGCCCGTAACGGCGAATGGCATACCGACGACTTCCGGCCCGAGTTCCGCAGCCCAACGCTGCTCGCCGGTTTCCAGATCGACTGCCACGATCTTGTTGGTTTCGCGGTACGCGCTGACGGGCTTGCTCATCGTCGGCGCGATGAGCATCCCATCGGCGAGCACAACGCGATATCTCTTGCGTGATTTGTTGTCGACGCGGTTGTTGATCGGCGCAATGTTCAGCCGCCCTGCGGGAACGTCTTCCGGAATGGCCGCCGTCTGACGCCCCGTTTCATCGAAGACGAGCAGGGTTCGTGGGACCTCGTCATCCTCGCTCGTCGCGATCTCGACGATCGGCGGGTCCGCGGAGATCATCCCGACCGGGCTGTGCGATTCGTACGTCGCTCGCCCGCGTTCCGCCCCGTTCGCCGGGTCCAGGAAGAGAAGTTCCTGGGCGGGGCCGTCGGTGGTGCAGTCAAGCGGGACGGCCACGGTCCTCTCGCTGATGGCCGGCCCCAACACCATGCAGCCTCGGTTCACTTCCTGGTCGTGGCGCCAGATCTCATTACCGCTGGTCAGGCTCATCCCGAACACGGTGTCGTGCAGCGCGAAGACCACCACGTCGCCGACGATCTCCGGGTCGGTGAAGTTCGTCGTGCCCCTGTTCTCGACGACCGGCATGTCGAACTGCCGCTTGACGGCACCGGTCTTGACGTCGATGACGGCGATCGTCGAGCAGCCGGTGCCGCCGTAGGTGTCCTTCTTGTACGGGCCGTAGGCGATGACGCCGAGACCGTTCTTCACCTCGTGGCTCATGCCGCAGAACCGGCTCATCTTCGCGTCGTCCCCGGCCCGCAGCGGCGGTTCCAGGTCCCAGGCGCCCTCGCCGGTGTCCGCGTGGAACGCGTCGAGCCAGTCTTCGTGCATCACCGCGACGATTCCGTCGGAAGCCCAGCTGTTGAAGGGCTTCTCTTCCATCGTCGGGCTCTCTTTCCAGAGCAGCGTCGCCGCCTGCCGCTGGTCCTCATCTCTCGGGCCGTACCTGGCGCGCAACGCGAGCCATCCGGCCACGCCGCCGCCGACCAGGACCACGACGAGGCCGATGATCAGGAACGGCACCCACGTCCAGCGCTTCTTGGGCGGCATCGCGGCCGGACCGGCCGGGTACTGCGGCGGGTACGGCTGCTGCGGATAGGGCTGCGGGCCTTGGTTTCCCGGCCAGCCTTGATGAGTCACTTCGACATGCTCCCCTCGGCATGAACGCGCTCGCGCAGAATCGGAGCGCTCCCCCAAATACGGCCTGCAACCAGGCCAGACGGCATTATGCCCGACCAAGATGCCGGAAAAGCGACCTTCAGCCGAACGTCACCGCCGCACATCTATTCGTCCACTTCGGACTTCGGTTGCACAGACGCCGCAGGTTGGGCGGCTGTCTCGGGCGGTGACGTCGTCGGGGGCCGTCATCACGCCGCAGAGCGCGATCAGGTCTCGGCCTTCGCGGCGCGGGTCTTCGACCGGGATCACGTGGTTCTGGTAGCCGAAGGCGGCCCAGTAGCCGACTCGCTCTTCGGGGCCGTTCTCGGTCGATCGCGTCATCGCGTTCTCCTTGAGCCGCGGGTTTGGCCGGTGACCGGGCGCGTGGGGTCGGGGGAGGTCGCGCCCGGTCACCGGGGTGGGCCGGTGCGGGTGGGATTGGGGGAGGTCACCGCACCGGCCCTGCTCGGGAGGCTTGGGCCGTGAGTGTTTTGGGGTGTTCTAGCGCCCCCAAAACACTCACGGGCCGTTACGGGCGCAGGTGGTGGCGCCCGGTGGGCTCATCGGGGTCGGTGGTGGGGAATTCTGGTGGTATGCGGGGATGTTCGCGTTCCGGCCGGTGCTTGTCTGCCGCTTCGCGGGTTTCGGCTTCGATGTCGGCTATGAGATGCCAGACCGTGTAGGCGCCTTCGCCGCCTCCGGCGTGCTGGCCTGTGGTGAAGGCGATGGCTCGGGCGGGGATCTGGGTGGTGAGCATGGCGAGGATGAGCAGGTTGAACAGGACGAACGTGCTGAGCTGGATCCAGAACATTGGTTTCTCCGTACCGTTGAAGTTGCTGTTTTTGCTGGTAAGGGTCCGTGTGTACTTTGTGTCGCTATAGCAGCAATAAGTACTCACGGGCCTGTGGCCCACCCGGCGGTGATCCGCCGCCAGCAGCGCATGCAGGTGTCTTCGCGGATCCAGTCCACTTCGGAGCGGTCGTGCAGCTCGGCTGCGTCCGCTTCTGCTCCGCAGAACGCCACCACCGGCTTTCCGGTAGGGGTTTTCGTTGCTGCGATGGGGAAAGCGTGGCGGCCTCCCGTGACCGGGCGCCAGATGTAGGTCAAGTAGTCGGACACTGGACCTCCTTTTGTGGTCTCTGACCAGATGAGACCGGCCCAGCTTTCTCCGATCAAGCTGGTTCACCGTTATGTGTAATAGCGCAATCTCAGGCCCTGAAATAGCGTGGGCATATGACAACTGCACGTTCACGAGGTCTGGGTGCCGAGATTCGCAAGCTCCGAAAGGAAGCTGGCCTGCGACTAGAGGAACTGGCGGAGCAGTGTGATTGGTCAAGGGCGACGCTCGGCCGGATCGAGGTCGGGGCCAAGGTTCCTTCAGAAACTGAGATAGCAATCATCCTGGGAACACTCAGTATCAAGGGGCAGAAGCGAACGCGCATCCTTGAACTCGCCGAGGACGCGCACAAGCCGCACTGGTGGGAAGTGGGAAACCCAGGACTGCCACAGCAACTCGTGGCGCTGCTGGAGTTTGAACGCAGCGCATCCGAGATCACTAACGTGTCGCTTGGTCTTGTACCTGGCTTGCTTCAGATCGCCGACTACACCCGGGCGATCATGGTTGCTGGCGGACTCAAGGACAGCGAAGTCGAATCCAGAGTCTCTCTGCGGCTCGGTCGGCAGAGTGTCCTAACTGGCAAGAGGCCAGTGGAGTTCCACGCTCTGATCGATGAGTCAGTCCTGCATCGGCCGGTCGGGGGCAACGACGTGATGGGAGAACAGCTCAGGCACATCGCGCGTATGACGCTTCGCCCGCACATCACGGTCCAGGTAATCCCTTACGAGCTAGGCGCGCACGTCGGCCTGAACGGCAACCAACTGGTCATGAAGTTCCAACGGCAGCGAACCATCGTCTATTTGGAGCATCGCCGCGCTGGTACCTTCCTGGACGATCCGGCCGACACTTCCCCGTTCGTCGAGTCCGTGGCTAGTCTGACCAAAGCAGCGTTGAGCCCTCGCGAATCCACCGATCTTATCGCTGCATGCGCGAAGAAGATGGAGGAACGCCATGTCGCCGATCACTAACTGGCGGAAGTCCACCTACAGCGGCGAGGAGGGAGACTGCGTCGAGGTCGGCGCAGGGCCTGATGTCGTCGGGGTTCGGGACACCAAGGATCGCGACGGGGGGACCTTGGCCCTTCGGCCGCAGGCTTGGGGTGTTTTCTTAGCCGCCGTCAAGGCTGAGCGCTTCGGGTGAAGCGCTCAGCGCAGGAGGGTTGCCGCTTCCGGGTCCGCCAGCAGGGCCGTTAGGGCGAACCTCTCGTGCCAGGACCCCGATGCCCAGGCCAGGGCTCGGGCCAGGCCGTCCGGGGTTCGCTCCGCGTGGACCTTCCCCGTCCTGTCGACCCACCAGTGCACCCGCTGCTCCCCCGTCGACGACCGGACTCGCAGCGTGTCGTGGAGCCTGACCTCACCGGTCGGCACCGCGATCCCCAGCAGCTCGCACGCCGCCGGGACGCGCGCCACCTCCGGCCAGCTCTGGGCGCGGCCCTCGTCCACCACCTGCATCGTGTTCTCTTCCGATGCCAGCGGCAGATCCAGGAGTTCCGCCAGGGATTCCGCGTCGAACTGGTCCGGGCTGCCGCCCGCGATCACCAGCGGCGCTTCCAGCACGCTCAGCATCCACGGCTCGTCGAGGACCACCGCTCGCCCGGTGCTGACCACCGCGCCCGACACCGAGCGCACCATCTCCGGGAGATCGATCTCGGCCGGGTCCACGACACCCGACGCGACCGCGTCGGCCAGCGCTTGATGCGCGCGCAGCGCAGTTCCGGCGCGCACGGGGCGATCCGGGTCGCCGAGGCGTTCCAGCAGGTCCGCAGCGTCGTCGGAATCGTCGATGACGAGCTCGCTGCGCACGCCCGTGATCCTCAGCTGCTCGTCGTCGAGGCCGACGTCAGGCACCGCGTCGAAGAGGCCCGCCAGCTCCCCAGCAGCCGCGAGGCGCCAGTGCCGGGGCGGCTGGCCTGCGAGCAGCGCGTAGCGCGCGATCCACCAGGCCGAGTAGCTGTTCGGTTCGCGCAGGGCGCGCAGGGCTTCCGGGTTCCGCACCAGCAGGCGGATCGCCGCCGGCCAGCAGTCGTCGGCGACCAGGTCCAGGTCCCGGATTCCGATGAACCTGGCCGGTGGCCAGTTCTCGGGCTGCGCGGCTTCCTGCTCCGCCCACCAGTGGCGCGAGTCCGGGAAGTCGTCGTCCGCTTCGACCGGGTCTTCCTCGACGTGCACCGCGAAGTCGTCCAGCACGCCGATCGCCCGCAGCAGCTCCGCGGGCCGGTCGGCGGCGAATGCCTCGTCCAGCACCGCGAGCGGCCCGTCCGCACCGATGTACTCGGCGTCGATGACCTCCAGCAGCGCCGCGTCGGGCAGCAGGAGTTCGTCCGCGCGGCGGAAGTCGCCGTTCGCGTCCGGCAGCGCCAGCGCGCCCAACCAGTCGCGTGGCTGCGCGCTCGCGACCAGCCGCAACACCGCCTCCGCCAACGGCCGCACGTCCGCTCCGGCTCGCGCGTCGGAGACGCTGCTGCGCACCGCCTCCTCCAGCGACGGGGCATCGAGCAGCTCCGCCGGGCCGGCCGGGTGCGCGCCGAGCTTCTCCAGCAGCGGATGCGTCGCATCGGGGTGCGCGATGCGCAGCCCGGAGATGTCCAGAGTGGACAGCAGCGCCGCCGGGTCCGGGTCCGCGTCCCGGTGGCTGAGCAGGACATCCCGCACGCCCGTCACCGTGCGGCCGTCCGCCAGCGGCACCGGCAGCGCGGAGAACTCCTCGCGCGCCACGGGATCCGCGCTCTCGATCGGGACCAGCGCGTCGTAGAAGCTGTACCACCACTGCGGCGGCCGCTGCAGGCCGGTGACCGCGTCGACGATCTCCGCCGCGGCGAGCCGCCGGACCTCCAGCACGTGCAGCGACCTGCGGTGCCGGGCATCCGCCAGCTCAGCCGTGAGCAGGCCCGGGATCACGTCCTTGAGCAGCTCGGCGAGCTCCGGCGAGATGTATTCGAGGACCCGCGATTCCAGCGGCGCCACCAGGTTCCCGTTCGCCGCGGGCAGCCAAGCCGCGACCCGCAGCCGGTCGTTCACGCCCTGCCGCAGCTTGTCGTCCACATCGGACAGCGGGAAGCCCGGCAGCGGCACCAGCGCCGTCCGGTGCTCCACGGCGATCTTGCCGACCAGCCCGGGATAGCACTCGGCGGCGAACGTCAGCACCGCGTCCGTGGCGGCCGACGCCGCCACCCGCCGCCGGTCCGGCTCCACCGGCACACTCGCCAGCAACCGGGCAGGCAGCGACAGCCGCTCCTCGGTCGGTGTCGGCGCGTGCAGCACGTCTTCGGCCAGCGGGATCGGCGTGCCGTCCTCGTCCAGCGGCACCGCCCAGGTCACGCGCCACTCCGTGGCGTGCCGGGCCTCGACGCCAAGACCGGCCAGCGCCGTCTCGCTCAACGTGCCCGTCGCGCGGTGCACGAGCCACCGGTCGCTGCGGGTGGGGCCGTGCACGACCAGCCGATCGGCGCCTTCGTCCACGCGCCGCCACGTCTTCTCGCCGATCCGGATCTCGGTCAGCGCGGGCAGCGCGATCAGCAGATCCGGGGCCTGGTCGGTGAACGCCGCCATCAGCGCGTCCGTGACCACATCGGGGCGCAGCGGCAACCGCACCTCGGTGTCGAAGCCCGCGGGCGGCTCGTCGGCGACGGCCCACGGCAGCCGCAGCACCGGCACCGCGCCTTCCCGCGCCGCCAGCTCCTCCGCCGGGCCCGGCAGCTCCAACGCCGCTTCCCTGGTCCGCTCGGCGGAGAACGCAACGCCGCCGGACGTCGACACGATCTGCGGCTCGTCGGACACCGCCAGCACCGCGGCGAACCCGACGCCGAACCGGCCGACCGAGGCGCCCTCGCGCTTGGCCGACGCGCGCAGCGAAGCCAGGCCCGCCACGCCTTCCGCGGTCAGCGGCGACCCGGTGTTCGCGACCCGCAGCTCACGGCCGACGAGCTCGACGCGCAGCACGCCGTCGGCGCCCGCCGCATCTGCGGCGTTCTGCGCCAACTCGACCAGCAGCCGGTCGCGGTAGCCGCCGAGCCTGAGGTCTTCCTCGGCGTTGGCGTCCTCGCGGAACCGGGTCGGCGAAGACTCCCAGGACTGCAGCACGGCCCGCCGAAGCTCGGCCGTACCGAACGGATCCGCTCCGCTCACCCGCGCGGCTCGAAGTCCAGGGTGGCGTCGTCGTAGACGACCTCGGCCACCGGCACCGTCGACGAGGTGTCCACCTCGACCTCCGAATGCGCGCCGCAGCCGAACTCGACGCTGACCACGCGACCGTCGGCGGGCGCGAGCTCGTTGGCGCAGACACCGAACGCGCCGCCCATCGAACCCGCCAGCTTCAGGAAGAAACCGCAGGTGCCGCAGGCCCCCGGGGCCAGCTTGGCGATGTCGGCGCGCGGCCCGAACTCGCCGTTGTGCCAGCGGTCCGCGGCCTCCAGCCGGCCCTCCAGGCTGAGCACCCGTTTGCGGCCGAGGCCGACCTCGTGGGCGACCTCCTCGACCGCGGGGTCGTCGCTGGTCAGGTAGCCGGGCGCCAGCCGCGGGTCGTCCGCGGTGGTCGGCAGCAGGTCACCCGCGCCGAGGTCACCGGGGCGCACGCGCTGGTTCCACGGCACCCATTCCGGCGCGGTCAGCGCGCTCGGACCGGGCAGCAGCACGACCTCGCTGACGGTCACCGGCTCGCCCGGGCCAACGCTGGCGACCGTGACCGCCCAGCGCCACCCGACGTAGCCCGGGTAGTTCGACTCGAAGTAGTGCGTGACCGCGTGCGGGCCCTCGGCTTCGATCCCGACGTGCGCCCCCACCGAGGCGCCGGCCTCGGCGTCCAGGGTCAGCACCGGCGAGCCGATCGGGTCGTCCCCGGGCCGCGCCTCGTCCTCCGCCGCAGCTCGCGCGACGTCCTCGGCGGCGGCGAGCTCCGGGTTCGGCGGCACGGGCGCAGGCTGCCCCACGTCCTCGAACGGGGCATCCGCGCCTGGGCTGGTCATCGGAGCAGGCATAGGCGTCACATGCTCGATTGTGCCGTACGTGGTCGTCGCTGCCGCCGCCCGTGTCAAGCTTTCGGGGTGCGACTCCTCCCGACTCGACGAAGTCTGTGCGGCTGGGTGCTCGCCATCGGGCTGGGGTTGGTGGCGTGCACGCCGCAGGTACCAGCGCAACACGACGGCCAGGACGACCGCGAGCAAACCGATCAGGGCGTTGGGCACGCGGGAAGCCTGCCACACCTCCGAGCGGAGGTGATCTCCGTGCTCCCGCACGACCGCTCCTCATTCACTCAGGGCCTCGAACTCGCCGCCGGCACCCTCTACGAAGGCACCGGCATGCACGGTTCGTCGCTGCTCCGCGCCACCGATCTCGCCACCGGCGAGGTGCGCCGCGAAGCCCGGCTCCCGGCCGAGCTCTTCGGTGAGGGCATCACCGTCACGGGTGACCGTATCTGGCAGCTCACCTGGCAGGAAGGGGTTGCGCTGGAGCGAGACCGGGTGACGCTGGACGAGCTGCGCCGTGTGGAGTACTCGGGCGAGGGATGGGGCCTGTGCTTCGACGGGGCGCGGCTGGTCATGAGCGACGGCAGCGACCGGCTGACCTTCCGGGACCCGGCAACGTTCGCGCCGATCGGCGGCGTCGACGTGCGGCGCGGCGGATCCGCGGTGGAGGAGCTCAACGAGCTGGAGTGCGTCGGCGACCAGGTCTGGGCCAACGTCTGGGGCAGCGACGAGATCCTGCGCATCGACCCGGCGACCGGGCAGGTGACCGCGGTGGTGGACGCGTCCGGGCTGCTGAGCTCCTGGGAGCGGGCGGGCACCGACGTGCTCAACGGCATCGCCGCGATCCCGGGCACCGACGAGTTCCTGCTCACCGGCAAGTACTGGCCGACGATTTTCCGAGTTCGCTTCGTCCCGGCGTGATCGTTAGTACGGTCGCCGCATGGATGATCAAGATGACCTGGTGGAGCCGCTGCACGTGCTCTGCGTGCTCGGCACCGGCATGGACTTCGACGTGGTCGAGGCGGCCGCCCGCGCGTTCGGCGGGCCGTTCTTCTCGCTGGACCGGGAGTCGTCGGAGCACGAGCACGACCCGCGGATGCCCGACGCGTTCGAGGCCTGCCTCGCGCAGTTGACCTTCACCGACGACGACTGGACCGCGGTCGAGGAGCACGACTCGGTCGCGTACGTGCTCGCGAAGGGCGGGCAGGAGGACGCCTCCTTCATCTCCGAGCGGATGCTGGCGGTGGCGGCGGAGCTGTTCGAGCGTTGCGGCGCCACCGCGATCAAGAGCGAGAGCAGCGGCCTCGCCCACGGCCGGGAGACGTGGCTGGCGCTGGCCGCGGACGCCGCCGAGCCCGATGTCCTGCGCCAGGCCTGGGTGAAGCGGCCGATCTACAGCGGCGAGGTGCTCCACACCTGCGGCATGCACCTGCTCGGGGTGCCCGACGTGGAACTGGAGGCCGAGGGGCTGCTGGACGAGAACCGGCTCGGCGAGTGGGTGGAGCTGATCGACGGCCTGGCGGGCTACCTGCTGACCGAGCCGCGGGCGGCGGAGATCCGCGACGGTGAGGGCTTCCGGCTCACCGAGGACTCGCCGCGCTGGCTGCTGCGGCAGCAGTCGTGCGACCGCTACGACGACGAGGACATCTTCTTCAACCCCTACGGCTACTGGCGCCTCACGCCGGCCTGATCAGCCCGTCCTCGTGAGTGGCTATGGCCGCTCTGGCGACTACTGCCACTCACGACCCCTGATCACCCTGACGGGGTGGTTTCAGGCCGTTTATGTCGCTCGATGGTGTCCAGGTGTATCTGGCGGGCCTGTTCCGTCCTCTTTATTCGCGGGACCGCCGAAATCCGGCGGACGCCCGAACGGCCGGAGGCGGGTGAGGCAGGATGAACGGTATGGGTTTGCGACGCCACGACCAGCGGTCGGACGCCTCGCGCGGCCGATCGGGCTGGGGCGCCGGGCAGCGCGGCAAGCGCGGCTGGTACGCCGAAGGCGGCCGGGAGGCGCCGTCCGAGCACGGCTCGGAGCAGCGCGACGAGCCGCAGCGCGCCGAGCACCGGTTCGAGGCGTCGAGCAGCGGCGAGCAGCGAGCCGACCGGCGGTATCCGTGGCAGGACGATCCGGACTACGACCGGCCGCGCAGTCATGGCCGGCGGTTGCCGCCGCTGCCGGAAGACCACCCCGGCCGGGCCGAGGAAGAACCCGAACCCGAGCAGCCCCGGGGCACGGCACCGCCCCGGAAGCTGACGGTCACCCGGGTCGCCGCGTGGCGCAGCCGGGACCTGACGCAACGCGCGATGCGGATGTTCTTCTCGCTCGCGCACGCCGACGGCGCCGACCGGTCCGGGCTCGCGAAGTTCACCTACGCCGTGATGGGCAACTACGCGGTGGACGCCGCGATGGCGGTCGCGCTGGCCAACACCCTGTTCTTCTCCGCCGCCACCGGCGAGAGCAAGGACAAGGTCGCGCTCTACCTGCTGATCACGGTCGCGCCGTTCGCGGTGATCGCCCCGGTGATCGGCCCGGCGCTGGACCGGCTGCAGCAGGGCCGCCGCTTCGCGCTCGCCGCGTCGTTCGCGATCCGCGTGCTGCTCGCGGCCGTGATGGCGCTGAACTTCAACAGCTGGCTGCTCTACCCGGCGGCGCTGGGCTGCATGGTGCTGTCGAAGTCCTTCGGCGTGCTCAAGGCGGCGATGACGCCGCGGGTGCTGCCGACGCAGATCACGCTGACCAAGGCCAACTCCCGGTTGACCGCGTTCGGCATGGCCGCGGGCGGGATCTTCGGCGCGATCGCGTCCGGCTTCGCCTGGCTGCTGGGTTCCGAGGGCGCGCTGTGGTTCATGGCCGCGATGGCGGCCGGCGGCGTGTGGCTGTGCCTGCGGATCCCGGGCTGGGTGGAGAGCACCGAGGGCGAGGTTCCGACGTCGATCGGCTCGAACCCGGCGCAGACCAAGAAGGTTCCGCTGAGCGGGCACGTGGTGGTGGCGCTGTGGGGCAACGGCGGCATCCGGCTGCTGACCGGGTTCCTGACGCTGTTCGCGGCGTTCGTGATCAAGCAGAGCACCCAGCACGAGCCGTTCATGCAGCTGGTGCTGCTCGGCCTGATCGGCGGTGCGGCCGGGGTCGGCAGCTTCCTCGGCAACGGGCTGGGTTCGAAGATGCACTTCGGCAAGCCGGACCGGGTGATCATCGCCTGCCTGGGCAGCGCGCTGGCGGTCGCGGTGTGCGCGGCGGTGCTGGCCGGGTTCCCGCTCGCGGTGGTGGTCGGCCTGGTCGGCGCGACGGCCAGCGCGCTGGCCAAGGTCTGCCTGGACGCGGTGATCCAGCACGACATGCCGGAGCGGTCGCGGGCCTCGGCGTTCGGCCGGTCCGAGACGATCTTGCAGCTCAGCTGGGTCTTCGGCGGCGCGCTGGGCGTCCTGCTGCCACCGGTCTACTGGATCGGGTTCGCGGTGGTCTCCGCCGCGCTGGCGCTGATGCTGGCGCAGACGATCGCGGCCGGCCGTGGCGGCACGCTGCTGCCACGCCTCCCGCGCCGGTCCGCACCGGCCACCGCGCGATTACGGACCAAGTCGTAGGCTCGAACCGTGCATCGTGGACTGAAGCCGCTGCTGGCGGTGGCGGGCATCGCGCTCGCCACCGGTTGTGCCGCCCCCAGCGAACCGCAGGTCACCTTCTACTCCCACGGGAACTCGGTGACCGTCAACCCCGCCCAGTACTGCGACGCGACGGGGCAGAACTGCATGACTCCGCCGGAGAACCCGGTCGGCGACCTGCGGGTGCCCGACCGCAGCCCGCTGCAGATCTCAGTCCCCGGCGAGGTCGCGGCGGCGCCGTGGCAGGTGGTGTTCATCTACCGCGGGCTGGGCGGCGAGGAGCTGGACGGCCGCAGCCAGGTCTTCCCGCCCGACTCGCAGCACGCCTACACGCTGCAGCTGCCGCCGGACGGCGGCCGGTTGGAGCACGTGGAGGTCCAGAAGTTCTCGGCGGTGCTGACGCCCGGCGCCGACGGCGGCGTCGACTTCGGCATCGGCGGCAGCTGGATCCTGAACGTCCAGCAGTGACATCCGGCGGCCGTTTCAGTCGTCGACCAGCCCGGCCTCGTACGCGGTGATCGCGGCCTGGACGCGGTTGTTCGCGGACAGGCGTTGCAGGATCGTGCTGACGTGCGCCTTGACGGTGCCTTCGGCCAGGAACAGCCGCCGCGCGATGTCCTGATTGGACAGTCCCGCGCCGACCAGCGCCAGCACCTCGCGTTCCCGCGGGGTCAGGGTCGCCACCCGGTCGCGGGCGGCGGTTCGCCGGGCGGCCTGGCCACCGCGCATCCCGGCGATCACCCGCTGCGCGATCCGGGGCGACAGGTACGCCGCGCCGTCGGCCACGGCGCGAACGCCGATGAGGAGTTCGCGCGGATCGGCGGCCTTGAGCAGGAATCCGCGGGCGCCGTCGCCGAGCGCCCGCGCCACGAACTCGTCCTCGTCGAAGGTGGTGAGCACGACGACCTTGACCTCGGGCTGCGCGCGGGCCAGTTCCGCGGCGGCGGCGAGCCCGTCGAGCCGGGGCATCCGGATGTCCAGCAGGATGACGTCCGGTCGGTGCTCGGCGGCCAGTTCGATGGCCTGCCGCCCGTCCTCGGCTTCGGCGACCACGTCGATCTCCGGGTCGGTCGCCAGGATCGACCGGACCCCGGCGCGGATCATGGCCTCGTCGTCGGCCAACAGCACGCGGATCATTCGTCTTCCTTCGTCGCGGGCACGGCCGGGCAGGGCAGCCGAGCGATCACGGTGAAGCCGTCGCCGGGCTCGGCCCGGAAGGTGCCGCCGAGCAACCGGACCCGCTCTGCCAGCGCCAACAGCCCGCTGCCGTTTCCGCCGTCGAGCACGGGCGGCGCGTCGACGGCCGAGTTTCGCACGATGACGTTGAGCCCGTTGGGAATTCGCTCGACCCGCACGGTCACCTCCGCCCCGGGCGCGTAGCGGGCGGCGTTGGTCAACGCCTCCTGCACCACCCGGTGCGCTGCGCGGTCCACCTCCGGCGGCACCGCGAGCGGCTCGCCGCTGCGCAGCAGCGACACCGCCATCCCGGCGCTGCCCGCGCGGTCGACCAGCGCCTCCACCGACTCGTCCGGCGGCTCGACGCTTGGCGTGCCGTTCTCCCGCAGCATCCCGATCGTCTGCCGGAGCCGGTCGGTGGCGGCGACCGCCGTGGCGCGCAGCTCGGCGGCCGCTTGCTGGTTGGCTTCGGTCATTTCGGGGGCCAGTTCGAGGGATCCGGCGCGCAGCGCGATCAACGCCAGGTCGTGGCCGAGCGAGTCGTGCATGTCCGCAGCGATCCGGGCGCGTTCCCGCAGCCTCGCGCGCTCGGCGACGAACTCCTGCTCCCGCTCCATCTGCTCGACCCGCTGCTGACCTGCGACGATCAACTCGGCCTGCTGCCGCCGGAACTGCCCGGCCAGCCACGGCAAGGCCACGAAAACGGTCAGGCACAGCAGGGAGCTGAAGCCGGCCCAGAAGTCCACGACCGCGCCGGCGACCCCGCCCAGCGCGGCGACCGCGAGCCAGGCCCAGCCGCGGCGAACCGGGAGGTGCCGACCGTGGAGGTAACCCACCACGGCCAGCGCCACGAGCAGCAGCAGCCGCCACACCTCGGCGTCGAGCCCGTAACCGGCGAGCACGCACACCCCGGCGATGACCAGCAGTGCCGCGCCGTTCCTCACCCGGACGACCTTACGGCGCGCAGCCTCAGCAGCCGGAACGCCGCGGTGCTGAGCCCGGCGAGCGCCGCAACCAGGAGCACGACCGTCAAGGGCAGCGGGAAGTACGTCATCTGCGCCCAGGTGACCGTGCGGCCGTTGCTGATGAACGAGATCAGGCTCGGGTAGGCCAGGAACACCGCGACCGGGAGCAACACAGGCACCAACCGCAACGCGATCCGCCAAGCCGGCCGCCCGGCGCGCTTGGCCGCCCAGCGACGAGAACGCACCGCGCCGAGCACACCCAGCCCCACGGCCGCCAGCCCGATCAGGCCCAGCACCAGCTCGAACTGCTGCCGCGTGCCGCCGGGCACCTCGGGCGTCTTCCCCTCGCTCAGCGCCACCAGCCCGGTGAGGATGCCGTAGTAGTCGCCGTTGAGGGAAGCGTTGTTGGCCATGACTGCGAAGCCGTAACCGGTCTCCGGGATGATCATCTCCGTCGCGGCGTAGGTGAACAGGTTCCCGTCGTGCACCAGCCTTTCCGGGCCGTCGGCGGGCTTGTCAATGCCCCAGCCCATGCCGTATTCGTGCACGTCGGAAGGGCTGTGCATGGCGCGCAGGCTCTCCGGTGCGACGAGCTGACGCCCGTGGCCGCCCTGCGCGATCAGCCACTTCCCCATGTCGGCGGCGGTGGTGATGACGCCGCCGCCACCGCTGCCGTCGAGGAATCCGGGCAGCTCCGGGCGGGAGAGCCACGCACCGAACAGCGAGTTGTAGCCGTCGGCGGGCCGGACGACCTCATCGCGAAGCGCGCTGCGGCTCATCCCGAGAGGGCCGAACACGTGCTGCTGCATGTAGTCGTCGAAGGTCTGGCCGCCGGCGACCTCGACGAGCCGGGCCGCCAGGTCGTAGTTGACGTTGCAGTACTCCCAGTGCGCGCCCGGTTCGGCGGCCAGCGAGCCGGTGCCCAGCCGCGAGGTGTACTCGGCGAGCGAGCCCGCTTCCTCCAGCGCGTTGATGTCGATGGTGCGGTCGGAGAACCCGGAAGTCTGGTTCAGCAGGTGCCGGACGGTGACCTCGCGGAAGCGCGGATCGGCCATGGCGAACCCGGGCAGCTGCTCGACGACCGGCCGGTCCAGCGCGATCTTGCCCGCGTCGACCAGGGTCATGACCGCCATGGCCGTGAACGACTTGCTGACCGACGCGACCCGCATCGGGGTGTCGGCCGTGACCGGCCGCCCGTCGGAATCGTGGCCGTAACCGGCGGCGTGCACGATCCTGTCGTCCTTGGTGACCACCACCGAGAACCCGGGCATGTCGGTGGATTCCAGCGCGCGGGTCAGGTAGTCGTCGATGGCCGGTGCGGTCGGTTCGGGCGCGGCCTGCGCGGTGGCGGGGCCGATCGAGACCCCGATGGCCACGGCGAGCGCGATGATCTTGGCTTTCATGCAGGTGAACCTATGGATCAGGACACCCCGGCCGGATCTGCCGACCGACCACCACCACCCCTGACGAAAGACACAAAAGAGCCGGGCGCACCGCGATGCGCCCGGCCTTCGAAGCCTGTCAGTTGCCGCCCGGGTCCAGCTCCCGAGCGACCGCGCGCACGACCTCGCCGATCCGCTTCGACATCTTGCGGTCCGGGTAGCGGCCGCGGCGCAGGTCGGGCTGGATCTTCAGCTCCAGGAGCTTGATCATGTCCTCGACCATGCCGTGCAGTTCGTCGGCGGAACGCCGGTGCGCCTCCGCCACCGACGGCAGCGGGTCCAACAGCTTGACCTTGAGGGCCTGCGGGCCGCGGCGCCCCTGCGCCATGTCGAAGTCGACGCGCTGGCCCGTCTTGAGCGCCTCCACACCCGACGGCAGCGCCGAGGACCGCACGTAAACGTCCTCCCCGCCGTCCTGGGTCAGGAAGCCGAAGCCCTTCTCCGCGTCGAACCACTTGACCCTGCCGGTCGGCACTGTCCTCACCGTTCCCTGTCGAATGTGCTGGCCCGGTCTCCGGGTCCTCGTCGTCCCTCTGGCTGTCCGCCGAGCGGAACCCAATGGCCCCGGCACGACGAAAGCGCCCCGAAAACGCCGCACAGTTGGGCGCGCCGGGACGCGTCACAGCAAGCGTACCGCGTACCCAGCCGATAACACCCGTCCTTATCGACCAAGGCCCGCTGCGGCACTCGGCGCAGTCGCTGAATACGCTGCTCAGCATGGCAGCCGCTACGCCCAGGTCCGTGATCCTCCCGGTTTCGATGATCCTGTTCGGGCTGGGACTGCTGGCGATCATCGCGATCTTCGCGCTGTTCGCCGCCGGCTACGAGAACATGCCGATCTGGCTCAACCTCGCGACCCTGCTGTGCCCTGCCGGGCTGATCTTCGGCGTGATCGCCACGGTCCTGCGCAGCCGCAAGCGCTGATTCAAAGCTGCGCGAGCCATGCCGGGAACTCGGTGAGGTCGCGCAGCGCGACGTCGGCGCCGGCTTCCACCAGCTCGTCGGCGCCGTAGGGCCCGGTGGCCACGCCGACCGCGACCGCCCCTGCGGCCTTCGCGCCGACGACATCGCCGAGGTGGTCGCCCACGTAGATCGTCGCGCCCTCCTCGCGCAGCACTTCGCCCTTCGCCGCGGCGAAGACGTCGCCGGCGAGCCGGTCGACGTCCCAGCCGAACGCCTTCAGGTGCAGGGCCGCACTCGGCTGGTACTTCCCGGTGATCACCAGGGTTCGCCCGCCCGCTTCGCGTACCGCCTCCAGCGCCCGCTCGGCGCCCGGCATCGGCTTGGTCAGCCCGACCACCACGGACGGGTAGATCTCGCGGAAGTGGCCGACGAGCCGCTCGACCATCGGCTCGTCGAAGCCGTAACCGCGCATCGTGTCGGCCAGCGGCGGCCCCAGGTGCGCCGCGACTGCCTCGCCGTCCAGCGACAGCGCGAACTCCTCGTTCAGGGCTTCGATCGCGCGGACCACGCCCGGTCGCGGATCGATCAGGGTCATGTCCAGGTCGAAACCGACCACCGGCGCACTGCGCTGTTCTGCCACGCGCACCACCCTACGTTCGGGGGACGCGCGCCCCCTTGACTCGAAACTGCGCAGTATCGAAAATCACGGTCATAATATTCCTCACAATTTGGCGAGCTGGAGTCGTTCAATGACGAGCACCACCGCGCACCCCGCCCACCGCGAAGGGTTCCACTCACTGAAGGCCAGCGGCCTGAACTGGGACTCGCTGCCGCTGCGGCTGTTCAACAAGGGCAACGCCAAGTTCTGGAACCCCGCCGACATCGACTTCAGCAAGGACGCCGAAGACTGGCAGCGGCTCGACGAGGCCGAGCAGCGCAGCGTGGCGGGCCTGTGCGCGCAGTTCATCGCCGGCGAGGAAGCCGTGACGCAGGACCTCCAGCCGTTCGTGTCCGCGATGGCCGCCGAAGGCCGGTTCGGCGACGAGATGTACCTGACGCAGTTCGTGTTCGAGGAGGCCAAGCACACCCAGGTCTTCCGGCTGTGGCTGGACGCCATCGGGCTCACCGACGACCTGCACGGACTCGTCGAGGAGAACCCCGGCTACCGCGAGATCTTCTACCGGGCGCTGCCCGAATCGCTGCACGCCCTGCACGCCGACCCGAGCCCGGAGAACCAGGTGCGCGCGTCGGTCACCTACAACCACGTGGTCGAGGGCACCCTGGCCCTGACCGGCTACTACGCCTGGCACAAGATCTGCGTCAGCCGCGGCATCCTGCCCGGCATGCAGCAGGTCATCCGGCGCATCGGCGACGACGAGCGCCGCCACATGGCGTGGGGCACGTTCACCTGCCGCCGCCACGTGGCCGCCGACGAGCGCAACTGGGACGTGGTGCAGGACCAGATGGCCAAGCTGCTGCCGCACGCCATCGCCCAGGTCCAGTGGAAGCCGGAGGACGCACCCGAGGTGCTGCCCTTCGAGCTGGACAAGGACGAGCTCACGGCCTACGCCTCGGATCGCGCGACCCGCCGCCTCGGCGCGATCTCCAGTGCGCGTGGCGTGCCGCTGGCCCAGATCGACGTCGACGCCTCCCCCGAGCAGCTGGAAGACCAGTTCGGCGCCGAGGACGAAGCCGAACTCGCCAAGCTCGACGCCCAGCGCTGACCCGGTGGTGGGCGCCTTCGGCCGAAGGCGCCCACCGTTAGATCAGTCGAGGTCGAGGAGCTTCTTCGCGGTTTCGCGCATCTCGATCTTGCGGATCTTGCCGGTGACCGTCATCGGGAACTCGTCGACGACGTGGACGTAGCGCGGGACCTTGTAGTGCGCGAGCTTGCCGGCGCAGAACTCGCGCAGCGCCTCGGCGGTCAGCGACGCGGCGCCCTCGCGCAGCCGCACCCAGGCCATCAGCTCCTCGCCGTACTTCGCGTCCGGTACGCCGATGACCTGCGCGTCGAGGATGTCCGGGTGCGTGTAGAGGAACTCCTCGATCTCGCGCGGGTAGACGTTCTCGCCGCCGCGGATGACCATGTCCTTGATCCGGCCGGTGATGCTCACGTAGCCGTCCTCGTCCATGACGGCGAGGTCGCCGGTGTGCATCCAGCGCGCCGCGTCCACCACCTCGGCGGTCTTCTCCGGCTGCTCCCAGTAGCCGAGCATCACCGAGTAGCCGCGGGTGCACAGCTCGCCCGGCGTGCCCACCGGCACGGTCAGGCCGGTAGCCGGGTCGACGATCTTGATCTCCAGGTGCGGCCCGACCCGGCCCACCGTGGACACCCGCCGCTCCAGCGAGTCGTCGGCGCGGGTCTGCGTCGACACCGGCGAGGTCTCGGTCATGCCATAGCAGATCGACACCTCGCTCATCCCCATCCGGCCGATGACCTGCTTCATCACCTCCACCGGGCAGGGCGAGCCGGCCATGATCCCGGTGCGCAGCGAGGACAGGTCGAAGGACTCGAAATCCGGGTGGTCGAGCTCGGCGATGAACATCGTCGGCACCCCGTACAGCGAGGTGCAGCGCTCCGCGGCGACGGCCGACAGCGCCGCCGTCGGGTCGAAGCCCTCCGACGGGATCACCATCGCCGACCCGTGGCTGGTGCACGCCAGGTTGCCCATCACCATGCCGAAGCAGTGGTAGAACGGCGGCACGATCGCCACCCGGTCGGCCTCGGTGTAACCGCACAGCTCGCCGACGAAGAACCCGTTGTTCAGGATGTTGTGGTGCGACAGCGTCGCGCCCTTCGGGAATCCGGTGGTGCCCGAGGTGTACTGGATGTTGACCGGGTCGTCGGCCGACAGCCGGATCGCCGCCAGCCGCTGCGGATCGCCGGAGCCGCCGGCCAGCTCCGCCCACTCCGGGGAATCCAGGAACACCACCTGCTCCAGGCCCGGGCACTTCGCCCGCACCTGCTCCACCATCGCCACGTAGTCCGACGACTTGAACGACCGCGCCGACACCAGCAGCCGCACCCCGGACTGGTTGAGCACGTACTCCAGCTCGTGCACCCGGTACGCCGGGTTGATGTTGACCAGGATCGCGCCGATCTTCGCCGTCGCGTACTGGGTCGTGGTCCACTCGGCGCGGTTCGGCGCCCAGATCCCGACCCGGTCGCCCTTGCCGATCCCGGCGTCCAGCAGGCTCACCGCCAGCGCGTCCACTTCGGCGACGAACTCCCGGTAGGACCAGCGGCGCCCGGTCGCGAACTCCACGAGCGCGTCGCGGTCGGGGAAGCGCGCCGCCGTCCGGTCGAGGTTCTCGCCGATGGTGTCGCCCAACAGCGGCACGTCCGAGATGCCCGAGGCGTAGCTGGGCTGAGCTGGTTCGACGGCATCCACGTCGACGACCTCCCGAAAACTCAGTGATGCAGGTCACCCATCTTGTCCTGGCCGGACGCCCGTCGGCCACCCCCGGATGCGGGTAGTGGCCGGCCCGGGGTTGCGTACCGTTCAGGGATGCGTGCTTTCGTCGTGGATTCCTTCACCGACAGCGCCTTCGCCGGCAACCCCGCCGGCGTCGTGCTGCTGGACGCCCCTGCCAAGACCGAGTGGATGCAGTCGGTCGCTGCCGAACTGCGGCACTCCGAGACGGCATTCGTCGTGACCGGCGGCCCGGAGGGCGAACCCAAGCCGCTGCGCTGGTTCACCCCCTCGACCGAGGTGCCGCTGTGCGGGCACGCCACCCTGGCGACGGCGCACGTGCTCGGCGGCGACCAGCGCTTCGACACCCGCAGCGGCGTGCTCACCTGCACCGCGCAGGACGACGGCTGGATCGAGATGGACTTCCCGGTCGACCGCGCCGAGCCGGTGGAGCCGCCCTCGGCGCTGGCCGCGGGGCTGCCCGGCATCACCATCGAGGAGGCCGCGGAGGGCGAGACCAAGGTGCTGGCGCTCGCCGCATCCGCCGCGGAGGTCCGCGCGGTGCGACCGGACTTCGCGATGCTGGCAGACGTCCCGTCGCGCGGTGTGATCATCACGGCGCCGGGAGACCGACCGGGCATCGACTTCGTCAGCCGGGTGTTCGCCCCGCAGGTCGGCATCCCGGAAGACCCGGTGACCGGCTCGGCCCACTGCACGCTGGCGAACTGGTGGGCGGCGAAGCTCGGGAAGGACGAGCACGACACGACGTTCGTCGGAGAGCAGGCGTCCCAACGAGGCGGCATCGTCCAGATGGCCCTCCGCGGAAACCGCGTAGGCCTCCGAGGCCGCGCGGTCACGGTCCTCAGCGGCAACCTCCTCGTCTGACCCACCACCTCGTCCGACCCACCACCCGGTCCGACCCACCACCCGGTCCGACCCACCGCAGTTTCAATTGAAACTGCACCCCATCGGCGTGTCGCACCACGACACACCGGTGCCTGTGGACAACTCCCGCAATTTCAATGGAAATCAGAGGTCCGATTTCCATTGAAATTGCGGACCCACCCGCTCGGAGCGCGCCTGCGAGACGGTCCGGTGTGTGATCCACTACCTCGGTTCGGCGACCGGGATGCGGGGCTGGCACCGTGGAGGCATGCGGTTGCTGCTGAACATCATCTGGCTGGTGCTCTGCGGGTTCTGGATGGCCTTCGGCTACGCGGTCGCCGGGGTCGTCCTGGCGATCACGATCATCGGCATCCCGTTCTCCATCGCTTCCTTCCGGATGGCCAACTTCGCGCTGTGGCCGTTCGGCAGGCGGCTGGTCGACGAGCCCACCTCGGGCGCGATGGCAGGTATCGGCAACGTCCTCTGGCTGGTGCTGGCCGGCTGGTGGCTGGCGCTCGGGCACATCTTCACCGGCATCGCGCTGTGCGTCACGATCGTCGGCATCCCGCTGGGCATCGCGAACTTCAAGCTCGTCCCGGTCTCGCTGCTGCCGCTGGGCAAGCGCATCGTGGACGCCGACGACGTGTACGCGTTCATGCATCCCAGGTGACGTACGACACATCGGCGTACGACCGATCGGCCGAATGCAGTCCCACAGTCATAGGAATCGGCGACTTGGGGATTCGGATGATCACGGAACTGGAACTGGAGCTGGAGCGGGTCGCGGCGGCGGTCGAGCGCGCCTTCCGCGGTCCGGCACGGCAGGACTGGGCGCACGTCGAACGGCTGCGGCTGCAGGCGGACCTGCTCGACCGCCTGGCGGCGGCGCAGCGCCACTGGTCGGGCTCGCTGAGCCGCCGCGCCGAGCTCGTGCGCGATGCCGCTGAGCGCCTGGCCGACGAGCTCAACCAGGTCACCAGCGCCATCGCCGTGCCGAAACCCGCCCCGCCCGCGACGCCGTCGTAGCGATCAGGCCTTGAACGGATCCAGGACGTGGCCCGTGAGGTCGGCGATCGAGTTGATCACCTTCGTCGGCCGGTACGGGAACAGGTCCGCGGTGTGCTCGTCGGAGATCCCGGACAGCACCAGGATCGTCTGCATGCCCGATTCCAGGCCGGACCGCACGTCGGTGTCCATCCGGTCGCCGATCATCAGCGTGTTCTCCGAGTGCGCGCCCAGGTGGCGCAGCGCCGACCGCATCATCAGCGGGTTCGGCTTGCCCACGTAGTACGGCGCGCGGCCGGTCACCCGCTCGATCAGCGCGGCGACGGCACCGGTGGCGGGCAGCGTGCCCTCCCGGCTCGGCCCCTTCTCGTCGGGGTTGGTGGCGATGAACCGCGCGCCGCCCTCGACCAGCCGGATCGCCTTGGTTATCGCCTCGAAGCTGTAGGTGCGGGTCTCGCCGAGGATGACGTAGTCCGGATCGCGATCGGTCAGCACGTAGCCGATGTTGTGCAGCGCCGTGGTCAGCCCCGACTCCCCGACCACGTAGGCCGTGCCGCCGGGCCGCTGCTTCTCCAGGAACTGCGCGGTCGCCAGCGCGGAGGTCCAGATCGCGCCCTCCGGGACGTCCAGCCCGGTGCGCGACAGCCTGGCGCGCAGGTCGCGCGGGGTGTAGATCGAGTTGTTGGTGAAGACCATGAACGGGATGCCGTTCTCGCGCAGCGCCGCCACGAAGGCGTCCGCGCCCGGCACCATGTGCTCCTCGTGCACGAGCACGCCGTCCATGTCCATCAAGTACGTCCAGGGGGATGGCTCAGTCACGCCCCAGATGATCCACCTGATGTGGGGTGAATTGCTACTTCGGCGGCCTTCACCACGAACCAGACCTCGTCGTCGGGGGTGAGCCGCAGGTCGGCGACGGCCGCCGGGGTCACGTCGGCGGCCAGCGAGCAGTCCCGCACCACGCCGCGCACCCGCACGACGTCGCCGCGCGGTTCGAGCGCCGCCAACCGCACCGGGATCGCGTTGCGCGGGCTGCCGTGCGGGCGCTCGCGGTGCACCGCGACGGCCGACGGCGCGAACACCGCAGCAGCGGCTTCGCCGTGCTCCAGCTCCTCGGCGATCCGGCCGCTGATCGTGCTGTCGCCGAAGGAAACGCCGTCCGCCGCTGCTACCCCGGGCACCAGGTTCAGCCCGGCCACCCGCGCCGTGAACGCCTCCTTCGGGCGGGCCAGCACCTCGCGGGTCGGGCCCTGCTCGACGACGCAGCCGTCGAGCATCACCAGGAGCCGATCGGCGAGCACGACCGCGTCCAGCACGTCGTGGGTGACCAGCACGGTCGGTTTCTCCTGCCGCCGCAGCACCTGGTGCAGCAGCCCGCGCATGGCCGGAGCGGCGTCGACGTCGAGCGCGGCCAGCGGCTCGTCGAGCAGCAGCAACCGCGGATTCGCCGCCAGCGCCCGGGCCAGCGCCACTCGCTGCGCCTGACCGCCCGAGAGCTGCCCGGGCTTGCGCGCGGCCAGCTCGGCGACGTCCACCTCGGACAACCAGCGCTCGGCTGCCTCCCGCGCATCGGCCTTGCGGACACCGACCGCGCGCGGTCCGAATGCGACGTTCTCCAGCGCCGTCAGGTTCGGGAACAGCAGCGCGTTCTGCGCGAGTAGCCCGACACCGCGGCGGTGCGTCGCCACGTTGATCCCGCGCTCGGTGTCCAGCCACGCGGTGCCGTCCAGCTCGACGCGCCCGCGGTGCGGGACGAGCTGCCCGGCCAGCACCGACAGCAGCGTCGACTTGCCCGCCCCGTTCGGCCCGAGCACCGCCAGGACCTCGCCGGGCGCCACCTCGAACTCCGCGCGCAGCGTGAAGTCGGGGCGCCGGAACTCGATGTCGGCGCGCAATCCGCTCACAGCCGTCCCTCCACCGCCTTGGGCCGGGCCACCACGATCACCAGCAGCGCGACCACCACCAGCAGCAACGACATCGCGACCGCAGCGTCCACATCGGACTGCGCCGTGGTGTAGATGGCCAGCGGCAGGGTCCGGGTGGTGCCCTGCAAGCTACCGGCGAAGGTGATCGTCGCGCCGAACTCCCCCAGCGCCCGCGCGAAGGTCAGCACCAGGCTCGACCCGAGCGCGGGCAGCAGCAGCGGCACGGTGACGCGCCGGAACGTCAGCCAGGGCCCGGCGCCCAGCGTCGCGGCGACCTGCTCGTACCGCCCGCCAGCGGTCCGCAGCGCGCCTTCCAGGCCGACCACGAGGAACGGCATCGCGACGAACGTCTGCGCGAGCACCACGGCGGTTGTCGTGTAGGGCAAGCGAATTCCCACGACGTCCAGCAGCTGCCCGATCGGACCGGTGCGGCCCAGCAGGTAGAGCAGGGCAAGGCCGCCGACGACCGGCGGAAGCACCAGCGGCAGCAGCACGAAGGCCCGCACCACGCGGAGCCCGCGCATGCGGGACCTCGCGAGCACCAGCGCCAGCGGGCCGCCCAGGAGCAGCGCGAGCGCGGTGGAGATCAGCCCGGTGACCACCGAGAGCCGCAGCGCGTCGAGCGCGGCCGGGCTGAGCAACAGCTCCGGCAGGCGCGCGGGGTCGACGCGCGTCAGCAGCCCCAGGACCGGCAGGACCACGAGCGCCAGCGCGAGCGCGGCCGGCACCCACAGCACCACCGGCACCTGGGATGCCCGCAGTTTCAATTGAAACCTCACCTCACACCCGGGTCGTCCGCAGTTTCAATTGAAACTGCAGACGGTCCACACCTGACGGGGCACTGCTCACGGAGCGCCGAAGCCGTGCTCGCCGAGGACCTCGCGGCCGATCGGGCCGCGCGCGAACGCCATGAACTCCGCCGCCAGCTGCGCCTCCGGCGCGGCGGTGATCGTCGCGATCGGATAGGTGTTGATCGCCTGCTTCGACTCCGGGAAGTCCACCGCCTGCACCTTGTCCCCGGCCGCCTTCGCGTCGGTGACGTACACCAGCCCTGCGTCCGCCTCGCCGGCGACGACCTTCTGCAGCACCGACTTCACGTCGTCCTCCTCGCTGGCGGGCTTCAGCTGCACGCCGGAGGCCTGCGTCACCTTTTGCGTGGCCGATCCACACGGCACCTGCGGCGCGCAGACCACGACCGTCCGGCCGGGCGCCGCGAGGTCGGCGAGCGAGGCGATCCCGGCCGGGTTGCCCGGCGGGACCACGATCGTCAGCTGGTTCGTGGCGAGCACCTCCGGCGTGCCGACCAGGTCCCGCACCTTGTCCATGTTCTTGGTGTCCGCCGAGGCGAACACGTCCGCGGCGCGGCCCTGCTTGATCTGCTCGGCGAGCGTCGACGAGCCCTGGTAGTCGAACTGCACCCGCACGTCGGGGTGCTGCTCGGTGAACCGGGTGCCGAGCTCGTCGAAGGACTCGGTGAGGGACGCGGCCGCGAGCACGGTCAGCGTGCGCTGCGGCTGGGCCTGCCCGCACCCGGCCAGCACCACGAGCGCGACCAGCGCGCCGGCGATCATCTTGAGCTTCGACATCATCCTTCTCCCGGTGTTTCCACCACGACGTTGGTCGACTTGACCACGGCGACCGCCAGCGCCCCGGGCACCAGCCCGAGTTCGCGCACCGCCTCGGTGCTCATCAGCGAGACGATCCGGTGCGGGCCGCACTGGATCTCCACCTGCGACATGACCCGGTCCGAGATCACCTCGGTGACCAGCCCGACGAGCCGGTTGCGCGCGGACCGGCCGATGCCGGACGGGTCCGGCGTCGATCGGGCCTGGGCGCGGGCGAACTCGGCGAGCGCGGCGCCGTCCACGGTTCGCCGGCCGGCTGCGTCCCGCTCCGAAGGCAGCTGTCCGCCATCGACCCACCGGCGCACCGTGTCGTCGCTGACGCCGAGCAGCCCGGCGGCCTCCGAAATCCGATAGTGCGGCACAGCCGCCCACGTTACTTCCGCAGCTGCGTGCGAAACCAGCGAAATTGTCCGCAAACACGGATCTTGCAACGACTTTGTGCCTTCCTCCGACCACTCCGGACGCCGCAGCGGATCACTCGGCGATTCCGCACAAATTGGGGCCGCACGATCGAAATCCCCTCCCGCTAAGCGCTAGGGTCGTGGGGTGACCGCGGTGGACCTGGGAATCCCGCTCGTGCGCCGCACGACCGATACGTCCGCACGCCCGGACACGACCCGGCTGGTGGACCGGTTCGGCCGCATCGCGACCGACTTGCGCGTTTCCCTCATCGACAAGTGCAACCTGCGCTGCACCTACTGCATGCCCGCCGAGGGCCTGCCCTGGCTGAAGCGCGCGGAACTCCTCGACACCGAGGAGATGAACCGGCTGATCCGCATCGCCGTGGAGGAGCTGGGCGTCACCACGGTGCGCTTCACCGGCGGCGAGCCGCTGCTGCGGCAGGACCTGGTGGACATCATCGCGGCGACCGCGGCGCTGCCGAGCCGCCCGACGACCTCGCTGACCACCAACGGCATCAACCTCGGCGGCTTCGCCGAACCGCTGGTGCGGGCCGGGCTGAACCGAGTCAACGTCTCGCTCGACACCCTCGACCGCGACGTGTTCAAGCAGCTCACCCGCCGCGACCGGCTGGACGACGTGCTGGCCGGGCTCGCCGCGGCGAAGGAGATGCGGCTGGAGCCGGTCAAGGTCAACGCGGTGCTGATGCGCGGCATCAACGACCACGAGGCCGGCGACCTGCTGCGCTTCTGCATCGAGCGCGGCTACCAGCTGCGGTTCATCGAGCAGATGCCGCTGGACGCCCAGCACGAGTGGGACCGCGGCCAGATGATCACCGCCGAGGAGATCCTGGAGCGCCTCGGCGGCGAGTTCGCCCTCACCCCGGACGTCGCCGAGCGCGGCTCCGCGCCCGCGGAGCGCTGGCTGGTCGACGGCGGGCCCGCGACGGTCGGTGTGATCGCCTCGGTGACCAGGCCGTTCTGCGCCGCCTGCGACCGCACCCGGCTCACCGCGGACGGCCAGCTGCGCTCGTGCCTGTTCTCGACGACCGAGACGGATCTGCGCGGGCCGATGCGGGCCGGGGCCGAGGACGCCGAACTGATCCGGCTGTGGCAGGAGACGATGTGGGCGAAGGCAGCCGGGCACGGGATGGATTCGGGCGAGTTCGCCCAGCCGTCCCGGCCGATGAGCGCAATCGGGGGTTGACCGGATGACGGCTCTGCCGGAGCAGATCGGGACCGTGACGGTGCAGGTGCGCTACTTCGCGGGCGCCCGCGCGGCCGCCGGGGTCTCGGAGGAAACGGTGCACGTCACGCGCCCGGACGGCGCCGCCGTGACCGCTGCGGACGTCATCGCCGCCGCGCTCGGCCGGCACGACGAGAAGCTGGCGGACGTGCTGCCCGCGTGCAGCTTCCTGCTCGACGGAGTCGCCGTCCGGGACCGCGGCATCGCGGTTCCCGACGACGCGACCCTCGATGTCCTCCCGCCGTTCGCGGGCGGCTGAACCCCCTCTGCAGCGGCCTCTCGGGGCGACACTGCATTACTGCGCGCGCGGGCGTGCGCGCGCACGCGAATACAACATGCGTCGGCGTGTCGTACACGCTCGGCCAGGTGACATTTCGGTCTCGCTTCCGGGCATGTCGATCTTGACTCACGCCCCGTGTCCTTCGGCAGCCTTAACAGTCCCTGATCTAGCTACACAGATCACTACCGTGCGCATTGACGCGAATCCTCTTCGCGACCACCACGGTGGAGTCATGGCACGCCTGGGCGAGAACCCGGACGGGCCGCCGGAGCGGCGAACCGCTGCGACGAGGGTGGCCCGGAGGGAGCAACGAGGTGACCCACGACTCACTTACGGTGATCGATATCGGCCTGGAAACGACTTGATAACGGCGCCCTGATCAGCACAAATACCTCGGATCGAAGCATTGCCCCCAGTTGTTACGTGACCAGCGTCACATGAACTCAGGTTTCCGATCTCCCCGATGGTTACGTAGTGTCGCTCCTCGGTCGGCCCCGAACCGATCAGCAAGGAGCGGAAGCTCGCAGCGCCGAACCCTGTCCGGCGGGCTTCCAGACCCCGAAACGAAGAAAACCGGACAGGGGCGGGGGACCCAACACCCGGGCTCCCCGAAGCCCTAGGGGTGAAGCCGGCTCCCCCGAGTCGGCCGGGCTGCCTCTCAGCCCGAACCCGACAGCTGACCTCGCAGGCGCGGCAGGAGAGAGGAACATGGCTCGCTACCAAGGCAAGCACCGAAAGCCTTCCAATACCGGCCGCACCCTGGCCCGCGTCGCCGTCGCCGGCGCGGTGGTCGCCACCCCGATCGCGATCGCCGCCCCCGCCAACGCGGCCCCGAACTGGGACAAGCTCGCCCAGTGCGAGAGCAGCGGCAACTGGAGCATCAACAGCGGCAACGGCTACTACGGCGGACTCCAGTTCAGCGCGTCCACCTGGGCGGCCTACGGCGGCACCCAGTACGCCGGCAGCGCGCACCAGGCGACCCGCGAGCAGCAGATCGCCGTCGCCGAGAAGGTCCTCGCCTCGCAGGGCGCCAACGCGTGGCCGGGCTGCACCTCCAAGCTGAACTGGACCAGCGGCGGCACCAAGGTCACCGCCAAGGTGACCACGCCGAAGAAGGTCACCACGCCGAAGAAGACCACCGAGACCAAGGTCAAGACCCAGACGCCGACGGTGAAGACCAACGGCGCGGACTACACGGTCCAGCTCGGTGACACGCTGAGCAAGATCGGCGAGCAGTTCGGTGTGAGCTACCAGGACATCGCGCAGCGCAACTCGAGCGTCATCAACGACCCGAACCTGATCTTCCCGGGCCAGCAGCTCGACATCAAGTGATCTGGTCGGCCGGCTGAGCCGGCCGGCGAGGAGTACGTGTCGTACCCCCCGACACGGCACGTGCTCCGCACTCTCGGAACCCCCACCGCACCCCCCAGCGGCGGGGGTTCCGTCTTTTCAACAAATGGAGGACTCATCCTGCATAGCGGTGCGGGTAGCGGAACCTCAGGGGCCTTCTCGACTCCGGGATCCCCGACACACGTATGTCCAACGTCGCGTCGAGGCTGTCCTCGCGAGAAGACCCCTGAGAACCCGCGGCGGTGCGGGTTGCGTAGGTGGGCTAAGCGGCTTCGCCGCTTCAAAGACAAAAGGCCGCGCTACTCACCTCAGCACGTCCCAAACCACCGCTACTACAGCCGAAAGAACTCACGACCCCGGCCTGACAGCCGCCGCCCTCACTCGGCCTGGCGGCTGAGGTGTTCCCATTTGGCCAGCTCCGCCGTCATGGCCTTGGTCATCCCGTCGACCATGTCGTAGGCCGCCGATCCCAGGATCAGGCGCTTCGGCAGCTCCGCCATGTTCACCACGTCGAGCACCACCTCCGCCGCCTTCGCCGGGTCGAAGTCCTCCGACTCCGCCCACAGGCCGGCCAGCCATTCGCGCAGCGGCTCGTAGGCCTCGTGCTCCACCGTCTGCGTCAGGCCGCGGGTGAACAGGTCGGTCTCATAGCCGCCTGGCTGCAGGATCGTCACCTTGATCCCGAACCGCTCGACCTCCATCTGCAGCGCCTCGCTCATCGAGTCCAGCGCCGCCTTGCCCGCGCCGTACATGCCCGTCGCCGCGAAGCCGCCCGCCGAGCCCATCGAGGACACCTGCAGGATGTGGCCCGTGCGCCGCTCTCGGAGATGCGGGACGACGGCCTGGCTCACCCACAGCGCGCCGAAGAAGTTGGTGTCCAGGTGCGCCCTGGCCTGCTCCTCGGTGAGCTCCTCGATCATGCCGAGCAGGACGCCGCCGGCGTTGTTCACCACGATGTCCAGGCGACCGAAGGCCGCGATCGCCCGCTCGACGCCTGCGAAAACGGCCTCTCGGTCCGAGATGTCGAGCGGGAACGCGATCAAGCGGCCGCCGAAGAGGTCGACGAGCTCCTCCAGCGGCGTGATGTCGCGGGCGACGCCGACCACCCGGTCGCCCGCCGCGAGCGCGGCTTCGGTGAACGCCCGCCCGAGACCGCGGGAGGCGCCGGTGATGAACCAGGTGCGGGGTCCGAGTCCGGTGGATGCGTGTTGCACGGGCACTCCTCGATATATTTGAGACGATACGGTCCGTCTCGTTGATTTCGAGCATGCACCACCCGTTCGCAGACTGTCAAGACGGACCGTCTCGTCGCGCGTTATTGTGTCGGCATGGCATCCCGGAAGACGCCGGACGTGACCCGCCGCAGCGAGCGGTCCCGGGTGGCGATCCTGACCGCGGCCCGCGAACTCATCGCCGAGGTCGGCTACGCCAAGCTGTCCATCGAGGCAATCGCCGCCCGCGCCGGAGTCGGCAAGCAGACGATCTACCGCTGGTGGTCGTCGAAGGGCGCGGTCGTCTTCGATTCCCTGCTGGCGCTCAGCGAAGGCGCGGACGGCGAGGGCATCGCGCTGCCGGACACCGGCGACATCGAGGCGGACCTCAAGACCGTGCTGCGCGCGACGGCGGCCGAGTTCGCCGACCCCGAGTTCGAGGCGCCGATCCGGGCGCTCAACACCGAGATCATCAACGATGCCCAGCTGGCCGCGATCTACCGCGAGAAGATGGCGGCGCCGATGGAGGAAGCGAAGAAGGAGCGCCTGCGCAGCGCGCAGCGCGCGGGCCAGCTCGCGGCCGACGCGGACCTGGACCTGTTCCTGGACGTGCTGTACGCCCCGCTGGCCCAGCGCTGGCTGCTGCGCTCCGGCCCGCTCGACGACGCCTTCGCCGACGCCCTGGTCGACGCGGCGCTCCGCGCCTTCCGCCCGGAGTGACGGGCGGGGTTCCCAGTGCCAGAACGTGCCGTGAGCGGTTTGGGGCGCTCTGGCACCCCAAAGCGCTCACGGGCATTCACCTGCCCGAACCGGATCAAGGGCAGTTGACCCATTCTTCGGTGTTGTCCTCGAAGACCTGGCGCTTCCAGATCGGCAGCCGCCGCTTCACCTCGTCGACCAGCTCCGAGCAGGCGCTGAACGCCTGCTTGCGGTGCTCCGCCGCCACCGCGCAGCCGAGCGCCACGTCGCCGATCTTGAGCAGGCCGATCCGGTGCGACACCGCGATGGCGCGCACGCCTTCGAAGCGCGCGGCGATGTCCTGCGCCACCTCGGCGATCACGTCGGACGCGCTGGGATGCCCGACGTACTCCAGCTCGCGGACGCCGCGTCCGCCGTCGTGGTCGCGGACCACCCCGCCGAAGGTCACCACGGCGCCAGCCGCTCGGTGCTCCACCGATCTGGCCAGGTCGTCGACGTCGATCACCTGCTCCGTCACGTCGGCCCGCAGGACGTCCGCGACCGCCCGGTTCGGCGCCGCGTGGTCGCCACCGTGCAGCTGGTCGACGGCGTGGTCCAGGACCCCGTCCAGCACGCCGAGGCCGTCCTTGACGCCGCCGCGCGAGCCGGGCAGGTTCACGATCAGCGTCCGGCCGCTGACGCCGGCCAGCCCGCGGGAGAGCACCGCCGTCGGGACCTCCGGCAGGCCCGCCGAGCGGATCGCCTCGGCCAGTCCCGGAATCGGGTAGTCCAAGACCGCCGCCGTGACCTCGGGCGTGCGGTCGGTCGGGCTGATCCCGGTGCCGCCGGTGGTGATCACGACGTCCGCGCCGGCGGCGACCGCGCGGCGCAGCTCCTCGCCCACCGGGTCGCCGTCCGGCACCACGACGGGGTCCGGCACCTCGTAGCCGCGCCCGCGCAGCCACTCGACGATCACCGGGCCGGTGCGGTCGGGGTAGACGCCGGCCGAGGCGCGGTTGGACGCGGCGATCACTCGCGCTGTCCTCGTCATGGAGACCTCCTGTGTGTTGGCGCCGGAGTCCGCTCGGCCGCCGCAAGGCCATCTTCCGCGACCGACCGACATGGCCTCAAGCGCGCCCGCTCCGTGGCACACCGCACCGACGTCCCGGCAACGCGTCCGTCCGCAATTTCAATGGAAATCGAAGGTCCGATTTCCATTGAAATTGCGGACCGCTGGGGGCCGGGGGTCAGGTGTTGCGGGTCCAGGTGCCGGTTTTGCCGCCTTCTTTGCGTTCCACCCGGACCTCGTCGAGGACCGCGGCCGGGTCTACCGCCTTGATCATGTCGTGCAGGGTGAGGCCGGCGCCCGCCACCGCGGTCAGCGCCTCCATCTCGACGCCGGTGCGGTCGGTGGTCTTCACCGTGGCGGTGATCCGCACCTCCGACTCGCCGAGCTCCAGCTCGACCTTGGCGCCCGAGATAGCGATCGGGTGGCACAGTGGGATGAGGTCCGGGGTGCGCTTCGCGGCCATGATCCCGGCGATCCGGGCGGTGGCGATCGCGTCGCCCTTCGGCAGCCCGTCGCGGCGCAGCAGGGCGATCACCTCGGCCGTCGTGCGCACCACGCCGCTGGCGACCGCGATGCGGGCCGTGGGCTGCTTGCCGGAGACGTCGACCATGCGAGCGGCGCCCGCCTCGTCGACATGCGTGAGCTCGTCCTGCGCCATGCCCCGAGCCTAGTCGCCCATCGCGGCCTGAGAACACGAGTGCGGGGCGCCCCGGCAGAGGACGCCCCGCACCTCGGTGGATCAGAAATCGACGTCCTCGGCCATGGACCACGGCAGGGAGGTTCCGCCGCCGTTCGGCTCCGGGTCGCCGTCCTTCGACGCGATCGCCGCCTTCTTCACCGCATCCGCGACCGCCGGGGCCACCGCCGAGTCGAACACGCTCGGCACGATGAACGAGGCGTTGATCCGCTCCCCGTCCACGACGTCGGCGATCGCGTTCGACGCCGCGATCATCATCTCGTCGGTGATCTTGTGCGCGTGCGCGTCCAGCAGGCCGCGGAACACGCCCGGGAACGCCAGCACGTTGTTGATCTGGTTCGGGTAGTCGCTGCGGCCGGTCGCCACGATGGTGGCGTGCTTCTGCGCCTCCAGCGGGTCGATCTCCGGGTCCGGGTTGGCCAGCGCGAACACGATCGAGTCGGTGTTCATGGTCGCCACGTCGTCCGCGGTGAGCAGGTTCGGCGCGGACACGCCGATGAACACGTCCGCCCCGCGCACCGCGTCGGAGAGCGTGCCGGTGCGGCCGTCCTTGTTGGTGCCCGCGGCGATGGACTGCAGGTTCGGGTCGGTGTCGCCGCGCCCGGTGTGGACGATGCCGTCGATGTCGACGGCGATGATGTCGGCCGGCTTCTTGTGCTGCAGCAGGCGGATGATCGCCGAACCGGCCGCGCCGACGCCGCACACCACGATGCGGCAGTCGGTGATGTCCTTGTTCACCACGCGCAGCGCGTTGCGCAGCGCGCCCAGCACCACGATCGCGGTGCCGTGCTGGTCGTCGTGGAAGACCGGGATGTTCAGCTTCTCCCGCAGCCGGGCCTCGATCTCGAAGCAGCGCGGCGCGGCGATGTCCTCGAGGTTGATGCCGCCGTAGACCGGGGCGATCAGCTCGACGGCGCGGATGATCTCCTCGGTGTCCTGGGTGTCCAGGCAGACCGGCCAGGCGTTGACCCCGGCGAACTTCTTGAACAGCGCGGCCTTGCCCTCCATCACCGGCAGCGCGGCCTCCGGGCCGATGTTGCCCAGGCCGAGCACGGCGGAACCGTCGGTGACCACCGCGACGGCGTTGCGCTTGATGGTCAGGCGGCGCGCGTCCTCCGGGTTGTCCGCGATCGCGGTGCAGACCCGGGCGACGCCGGGCGTGTACGCGCGGGAGAGGTCGTCGCGGTTGTTGAGCGCGACCCGCGAGTTGACCTCGATCTTGCCACCGAGGTGCACCAGGAAGGTCCGGTCGGAGATCTTGCGGACCCGGACGCCGGGCAGCGTCCCGAGGACCTCGGCGAGGTCGTTGGCGTGGTCGGCCGACAGCGCGTTGCAGGTGATGTCGACGACGATGCGGTCGGCGTGCGACTCCACGACGTCGAATGCCGTGATGACGCCGCCGGCGCGACCGATCGCGCTGGTCAGGTCGCCCGCCGCGGTCGTCGACGGCGGGGCCTCGACGCGAACGGTGATCGAATAACCCGGACCTGGAACCGGCATGGCACACCCCTGTCGAGCTGATCGGCTATGGACTTGGCGGGTGCCGTCCCCGGGGCGGCCTCGGGGGCCGTCGCAGCAGATCGCTCATCCGGGATGCAAGCCCTTCGGGCTTGCTAAGCGACCGGAACTTCACCCAGCACGAAAAAGCCTAAAACTTTCCCGAGTGTGAGCGACGTCCGGTCCCGTTACCGGCCGGTTCCCCTTGACAAAACCCGCCCCGAAGCGGCACGGCCACGACGGAGCGGGTCTACGGGCGATCGCCGATCCGCGCTGGGGCGGATGCCGGCAGGGGGGTCACTTGTTGATGCGCGTGACCGGGTGGACGTAGGGAACGGCGTCCTGGCGGAGCGGGAAGGTGGTGTCGCCGTACGGCGACATCGCGCCCTGGATGTCGGCCAGGAACTCGCTCACCGGGTGTTCGCCGTCGGCGACCTTCGGCCAAGACGGGTCAATGCGGTCCTTTTTGGTCTTGCCGGCCACGTCGTTCCTCCTGGGCATTCCGGCTACGGTGCACTTCCAGTTTGCCGGATCGGGCCCCGAACCTCACCCAAGGGTGCGCAGCGCAACGTTCCGGCGGGCGCGCCGCCTGCGACGCATGTCTCACCGGGGCGGCCGCCCGGCATTCGAGACGGCCCGCCGGCACCGCCCGGCTGGGTATCGTGGAGCCGATGTCATCACTGGCGGATTGGCTGCGGGAGCGCAGCGACGAACAGCTGGTCGCGCTGCTCCGCGCTCGGCCCGACCTCGCGACCCCGCCGCCGGCCGACACCTCGGTGCTGGCGACGCGGCTCGGCGTGCGCTCGTCGGTCGCGCGGGCCTGCGAGGACCTCGACTCCTTCGCCCTCGCCACGCTCGAAGCGCTGGTGCTGCTCGACGCCGACGACGCGCCGGTGTCGCTGGACGCCGTCGCCGCGATGCTCGGCCCGGACGTCACGGTCGAACGCGCCCGCCGGTCGGTCGCGCAGCTGCGCGACCTCGCGCTGGCCTGGGGCGGGGACGCCGAGCTCGCCGTGCCTTCTGCCGCGCGGGAGGCACTGCCGACCTTCCCCGCCGGGCTCGGGCGCCCGGCCGAAGACCTCACCGCGGCCGCGGCGGAAGCCGCGCTGGGCGAGCTCGGAGAGGAAGAGCGGCGGCTGGTCGAGAAGCTCGCCGGCGGCGCGCCGATCGGGCGCACCAAGGACGCGGCCAAGCAGGTCCCGCTGGAGCAGGCGACCAACCCGGTGCAACGGCTGCTCGCCAAGGGCCTGCTGCTGCGGCGCGACGCGGAGACCGTCGAGCTGCCGCGCCAGCTCGCGCTGGCCGTGCGCGGTGACCGGCCGATGGGCGCGGTCGAACCCGACGAGCCGATCCCGGACCTGGTGGGCACCGATCAATCCACTGTGGACAAAACGGCCGGCGGCGCGGCGCTGGAACTGCTGCGGCACGTCGAAGGGCTGCTGAACGCCTGGGGCGACGAACCGCCCGACGTGCTGCGCTCCGGCGGGGTCGGGGTGCGCGACCTGCGCCGCACCGCCAAGGCCATCGAGATCGACGAGAACCTCCTCGGCCTGCTCGTGGAGGTCGCGGTCGCGGCCAACCTCATCGCCAACAGCGAGGGCGCGGAACCGCAGTGGGTGCCGACCATCCAGTCCGACACCTGGCTTGCCTCGCCGCCCGAGCAGCGCTGGGCCGCGCTGGCCCAGGCCTGGCTGGACCTGCCGCGCCTGCCGGGCCTGGTCGGCGCCCGCGACGAGAAGGACCGGCTGCTCAACCCGCTGTCGGAAGATCTGCGCCGGCCGCTCGCGCCGAAGGACCGCCGCCGCATCCTCGACTACCTCGACGAACTGCCCGGCGGGTACGGCGCCCGGCCGGACGACGTCGCCGCCGTGCTCGGCTGGCGCGCGCCGCGCCGCGGCGGTCGGCTGCGCGACGACCTGGTCCGCTGGACGCTCGCCGAAGCGACCGCCCTCGGCGTCGTGGCGCTGCACGCGCTGACCGCCGCCGGACGCGTCCTGCTCGCCGACGGCGCCGCCGAGGCGGCCCGCCAGCTCGCCGCCGCGCTGCCCGAACCGCTCGACCACGTGCTGGTGCAGGCCGACCTCACCATCGTCGCGCCGGGCCGCCTCGAACCCGAGCTCGCCATCGAGATGAAGCTCGTCGCGGACGTCGAATCCGCCGGCAGCGCAACGGTTTACCGCGTCGGCGACGGCAGCATCCGGCGCGCGCTCGACGCCGGCTACACCGCCGACGACCTGCACGCGCTGTTCCGGACCCGCTCGCGCACGCCGATCCCGCAGTCGCTGACCTACCTCATCGACGACGTCGCGCGCCGCCACGGCCGGCTCCGCGCGGGCACCGCCGCGGCCTTCCTGCGCTGCGACGATCCGCTGCTGCTGGCCGAAATCCTGGCCAAGCCCGGAGCCGAAGAGCTCGAACTCCGCCGCATCGCGCCCACCGTGCTGGTCAGCCCGCTGCCGCTGGCCGACGTGGTCGCCGTGCTGCGCGCGGCCGGGTTCTCGCCGGTCGCCGAAGGCCCGGACGGCAACGTGCTCGACCTCCGGGAGAGCGGGCGGCGCGTGCGCGGTAAGAGCCGCCCGGCTCCGCCGGTGGCGATCGCCGCGCCGAGCGGGGAGCTGCTCGGCGAGCTCGTGGCGCAGCTGCGAGCCGGCGACCGGGCGGGGGCGGCGCGGCGCGGCCGCGCCGTGAGCCCCGAACGCGGGCGGCCGAGCGCCGAGGCGACGCTGCAGCTGCTGCGCGACGCGGCGCGTCAGCAGCGGAGCGTGTGGCTGGGGTTCGTCGACACGCACGGGGTGCGGAGCCAGCGCGTGGTGCGGCCGGTGAGCGTCGGCGGCGGGATCCTGCAGGGCGTCGACACCAGCAGCGACGAGGTGGGCAACTTCCCGCTGCACCGGATCATGTCCGTCGCGCTCGTCGAGGACTGATCTTCCCCTTGACCTTCACACCGATGTGAAGGTCGATGATCGTGCCATCCGTTCGAAGCCGAGTCCCTGCGCGGGGACGGTTGCGCGGCGATGATCGAGCGGTTCCGCAAGCCTCCGGAGGTTCGACCATGACCAGCACATCGTTCGACCCGCGCGCGCTGCTCGCGGAGAGCCGGCTCGGCGTCCTCGCGACGATCAAGTCGGACGGCCGCCCGCAGCTCTCCCCCGTCATGCCCTTCTACGACGAGGAATCCGGGGCCATCCACATCTCGACGCGGGAGGGGCTGGCCAAGACGGCGAACCTGCGCCGGGATCCGCGCGCCGCACTGGAGGTCACCGGCCCCGACGGCATGACGTGGGCCACCGCCGAGGGCACCGCGACGCTCACCCGGCCGGGAACCGATCCGCACGGCCCCGAGGTCGAGGCGCTGGTGGACTACTACCGCAAGGCCGCCGGGGAGCACCCGGACTGGGACGAGTACCGGTCGGTGATGGTGTCCGATCGCCGGGTGCTCATCACGATCGCGGTCGAGCGCGTGTACGGCGCCGACATCCGCTGACGGAGCACCGAAAGCTCCGAGCTCAGGACTCGTTCCGCGCACTGGTGCGCCCCGCTGGCTGACGTGAGTGAACGGCCTGTTCACCTCGATAGGAGAGGTGAACGGCCTGTTCACCTCATCCGCCCGAGGCGGTGGACACCGTTGGAGTTGAGGTGAACGGCCCGTTCGTCTCGATAGGCGAGGCGAACAGGCCGTTGACTCCACCATCCCGAAGGCACCGCCGCCCTACGGCGACCCCGCTTGACGACATCCCGGACGGCCTCTGCCCCGGTCCAAAACGCTCACGAGCGCTGCGGGATCAGCGGGCTGTGGCCATGCGCTGGCGCATGGCGTGCTCCACCAGGGTGATCAGCGCGTGCTTGGTGGATTCGCGGTTCCGGGCGTCGCAGGTGATCATCGGGACCGAGGCGTCGATCGTCAGCGCCTCCCGGATGTCCTCCTGGCGGTGGTGCAGCACGCCGTCGAAGGTGTTCACCGCGATGATGTAGGGCAGGCCGCGGTCGTCGAAGAAGTCGATCGAGGCGAACGCGTCGGCCAGCCGCCGCGTGTCCACCAGCACCACCGCGCCGATCGCGCCGCGCACCAGGTCGTCCCACATGAACCAGAACCGGTGCTGCCCGGGCGTGCCGAACAGGTACAGGATCAAGTCCGAATCCAGCGAGACCCGGCCGAAGTCCATCGCCACCGTGGTCGTGACCTTGCCCGGCGTCGCGCTGAGGTCGTCGACCCCGACGCTCGCCTCGGTCATGACCGCCTCGGTGGTCAACGGCACGATCTCGGACACCGAACCGACGAAAGTCGTCTTCCCAACACCGAAACCACCGGCGACCACGATCTTCGTCGAGGTCTTCTGGCCGGCCGCATTCGATCGGGGATCAGAGCCTGCGAAGCCCACTGAGCACCCTTTCCAAGAACTCCATGGACGGCCGATCACCAACGACCATGCCACTGTCATGAATCAGAACCAGGCCGGTGTCGGCCATGTCGCCGATCAGCACCCGAACCACGCCCAACGGCAGGCGCAGGTGCGCGGCCACCTCGGCCACCGAGCGAGCCTCCAGGCACAGCTCGGAGATCGAGCGGTGCTCGGCCCTGGTCTGGGTCGCCTGCGTGCGACCGCGTTCGCTGGTGGTCACCAGCGTCTCGATAGCAAGATCATAATCGGTGCGGGTGCGCCCACGCGTGCGGGCGTACGGCCGCACCAACGACCCGCCGTCCAGGCCGTCGGACTCCTGCGGATCGATGGCCGGGATCGCCGGCATCGACCCCGAGATCGACGGCATGGACTGCGAAATCGCCGACATCGGCTGGGAAATCGACGGCATCGACTGGGAGATCGGCGACATCGACTGCGAGATCGACGGCATCGACACCGATGGCGGCCCGCTGTCGGCCGGCCTGGGGGGACCGGCCACCTCGGGCACCGAGTTGTAGCTGGAGCCGAACAGGTCCGCGCCCGGGCCGCCGAACAGCGCCCGGTCGTACCCGCCGATCGACTCGCCGCCCTGGCCGGCGGCGCCGTCGTCGACGAAGTCGTCCTGCCAGGACTCGGCGCTCAGCCGCTTGTTGTAGAGGCGGAACAGGTCACCGTCCCAGCTGGGCTCGGAACCGGTGTTCATGGCGAGCTCCCCTCAGAGTTCCGCAACCGGACTCACCGGCGAACCATGCCCTGCAGCTGCGCCCGCAGTTCCGGCGTGAGCTGCCGGCCGACCCGTTCCACCAGCAGGGTCATCTCGTAGGCGACCAGGCCGATGTCGGCGTTCGGCGCGGCCAGCACCGCGAGGCAGGAACCGTCGCTGATGGACATCAGGAACAGGTAGCCCTGCTCCATCTCGACCACGGTCTGGGTGACCTCACCGGCTTCGAAGCAGCGCGCTGCGCCCTGCGTGAGGCTGACCAACCCGGAGGCGACAGCGGACAACTGCTCGGCTCGGTCCCGCGGCAAACCCTGGGACCCGGCGAGCAGCAGGCCATCCGCGGAGACGACCACCGAGTGCGCCACGCCGGGGACGCGACGCACGAAGTCGGTGATCAGCCAGCTGAAGCTGTTGCTGCTCGTCGGTTGCTGCACGGACCCGTTCACTCCTGCTCCTCGGGACGGCTCGGATTCGAGCGGGGTGTTTCGGTGGAAACCGGTTCGGCCTTGGAATGCCTACCGCGTGTGACGCCCTGCTGGAAGTTCGCCATCCGGCCGCGCACGGCGTCTGCCGAACGCGGGGTGGCGGGCTTGCGGCGGGGAGCCTGCGGGGTGCGCGGTGCGGCTGAGCCGGGCACCAGGTTCGTCTTGGGCACGCGCTTGGGCAGCCCGGCGGAGGTGGTCTCCTGGACCTGCTGGGTCTGCAGCAGCGCCTCCGCGGCCCGCCAGCCGTCGTCGGCCGAACCCCAGCCGGGATCCGGGGTCGTGGTGCGCGGCACCTCGTCGACGACGGGTTCTTCCGGCGCGCTGGGCCGCTCCGGCTCGGCCGGCGCTTCGGCCGCTACCGGGGCGGCCGGGGTCGCCGGCGCGGCCGCGGAATCGTCCACATCGGACTCCCGGAACCACTGCGAGAGCACGGCTTCGTAGATCGGCAGTCGCTGCGTCGGCGCATCGTCCATGTCCCAGGCGGCCCCTCTCGGCTCGTCGTCGGCGAACGCCGGCGCCGGGCCGTCGGTGCCTTCGACCGGGCCGCCCCCTCGGGCCCAGGACGCCGAGGCCGGCTCCTGCCGGGTTCCGTTGTCCGCTGCGCCGTCGGAGTCCGCGGTGCCGAAGAGGCCACCGCCCAAGCCTGATCCGTTCAGTCCGCTGCCGTTGTGCGCGGGATCGGGCGGGAACACGGCCGGCACGAAGTTGGCCGTCTTCTCCGCCTCGAACGGGCTGTGGAACAGGTCGGCCGGTCCGGTGGACTCGGCAGGTGGCCCGCACCGCCCGCCTTGGGAATCCGCGAACTGGGCCCCGGCGCTCTCCTCGCTCGGCCACTCCTCGGCGCGGACGTCGTCCGCGGGTGCCTTCGACGCGTTCTCCCAGTCCGGGACGTCGGTGGCGCCGAACGAATCGCCGCTGGACACCGTCACCGAGTACTGGGTCGACAGCTCGGTGTCGTCGACGTCCGGTTCGTCTTCTTCCTGCTGCGCCATCGGCGTGAACGCGGTGGCCTGCTCGATACCGGCCAGCGACGGCAGCGGCGCGCGCTCGGTGGGCGGGTCGATCCCGCGGTCGGAACCGGCGGCGCGGCCGCCGAAGGCCGCGGCCAGCCCGAGGTGCGTGCCGGTCTCGCTGAGCTCCTGGCGCCGCTCCTCGGCGAGCGCCGCGCGCGGCACGTCGGGCATCGGCTTCGGGCCGTCCGGGGTCAGCTGGACGACGAACTCGCCGGCCAGGTGCACCGTCGCGGTGACGCCGCCTTCCAGGTTGTCGTTGTTGTGCAGCTCGACCCGGATGTCGTGGCGCCGGGCCAGCTGCCCGACCACGAACAGACCCATCCGGCGGGACACCGCGACGTCGATCTCCGGCGGCCGGGTGAGCCGGTCGTTGATCTCATCGATCTCGCTGGCGTCGATGCCCACGCCGCGGTCGCGGATCTCGATGACGAGTTCCTGCCTGCGGTAGGCGGTCCGGACGGTGACCTCGGTGTCCGGGTTGGAGAACACCGTGGCGTTCTCCAGCAGCTCGGCGACCAGGTGCACGAAGTCGTTGACCACGCGGCCCTGGATGGCCAGGTCCGGCGCGTCGACCACGGCGACCCGCGCGTACTGCTCGACCTCGGACACCGCGGCGCCGAGCACCTCGTTGAGCGGCACCGGGCGCATCATCCGGCGGGTCAGGTCGGTGCCGCCGAGGATCAGCAGGTTCTCGTTGTTCCGGCGCATGCGGGTCGCCAGGTGGTCCAGCTCGAACAGGCTGCTCAGCTGGTCCGGGTCCTGCTCGTCCTGCTCCAGCCGGTCGATCAGGGCCAGCTGCCGCTGCACCAGCGTCTGGCTGCGGCGCGCCAGGTTGACGAACAGGTCGTTGACGTTGGTGCGCAGCAGCGCCTGCTCGGCGGCCAGCCGCAGCGCCTGCTGGTGCACCGCGTCGAAGGTGCGGGCCACCTGCCCGATCTCCTCGCTGGAGTGCACCGGCACCGGCGGCACCGTGATCTGGGTCGCGGCGCTCGGGTTCTCGTTCACCTTGTCGATCGCTTCGGGCAGGCTCTTCTGCGCGATCTCCAGGGCTCCGTAGCGGAGGGTGCGCAGCGGCCGCAGCATCGAGCGCGCGATGTAGGCCGCGACGCCGAAGGCGACCACCAGCAGCAGCAACAGCAGCGCCGAGTCGCGGACCAGCGACCACCAGGCGGAATCGGCGAGTTCGGTGGCGTCGTCGTGGAAGTCGGCGAGCACCGAGTCCTCCACCGAGCGGACCAGGTCGGTGCGCTTGCCCGACTGCGTGCCCCACTCCAGCGGGTTGATGCCCAACGACTGCTGCCCGCGGTCGGACGCGATCAGCGCGCTCTGCTCGATCTGCTCCGAGTCGTCCACCTCGGCGCCGGCGACCCGCGCCGCGTAGAGGGCGCGCTGCTCGGGCGTGGCGGCGTTCTCGAACTCCGCGTAGGCGGCCTCGAAGCGGGCGTTCGCGGCGCGGACCGCGTCGGTCTGCCCGGTGAGGAAGCGGTTGAGCATCCCGGCGCTGAGCAGGATCGAGCGCTGCTGGGCCAGCTGCTCCTTGGCCCGGCCGAGCGCTTCGGCCGCCCGGGCGGTCTGGCTGACCTGGGTGTTGACCGCGGAGGTCGCGACCATCCGGTTGATCTGCAGCAGGTTGTCGAGCACCGAGTTGTAGGCGACCAACGTCTGCGGGCCGGTGAACCGGTCGTTGATGGTGGCGCGCAAGGCGCCGAGGCTGTCGAGTCGGTGGGTGGCGCTCTGGTAGGCGTTGCGGACCTCCGGGGAGAAGTCCGCCACCCGGGTGTCGTAGGCCCGGAGCTGCTGGACCGCGGCGTCGACGCGCTGGCTCTGCGCGGCGTAGTCGGCGCCCGCGTTGCCGCCGTTGGCGGTGGTGAACACGATCGCGAAGTCGCGCTCGCGCTGCAGCTCGTGGGTCAGGTTCGCGGCCTGCTGGCCGAGTTCGACCTGCTCGACGATGGTGGTCAGCCGGGACTGGGTGGCGAGGCCGTCGTACACCCGGATGCCGCCGACGCCGAGCGCGGCCAGGGTCGGGACGAGCAGGACGGCGGCCATCTTGTACCGGAGGCGCCAGTTGCGCAGCCACCACGTCTTGGACCGGCCAGCCGGTTCGGTGGCTGCGTCGGCTCCGGTAGCGGGGTCGTTGTTGAGCATCCCTGTTTCCTGCGCTGCGGCGGACATGTGCGACACCGCCACGGCTAACTGCCTCTCCGCGCCGCGACAGTGTTGATCCTCGTGCTGGGAACGTGCCCGCGATCCGACGCGGCGGCGCCAGGTACCCACGAGCGGGTCGATGGTTCTCCGGCTCGCGCCGAGTCCCCGACGACCCAGACTCCGTCAGCCCGGCTTGCCATCACACTCCCTGGTCACAACGTGCATCCCCCGAAGCAGAGGCCAGTCACCTCGACGGGCGAGACTATACTTAACTGGCCGTCACAAGTCAGGCCCCCAGAGAGAGTGTTCATCACTCGAAAGAGTGGTATGGACAACACTGGGCCATCCGTGTGACCTGTGCCTAGTTACGCCCAGTTGTCGGGTTTAGTTCAACGTTCTACAGTTCATGGGCACCCGCACCCCGTCACAGCCCGGGAGACGCACAACTTCGCACAAGGGCCGAAACACCCCCCGGCGCACGTGACCGACGGGGCTCGCCCGATCCGTGGCTCAGTCCACTGTGCACCAACGCTTCTCCCGGACGTCCCGCGGGGTGAACTTCGCGCCGTCTCGGCACGGCTGCGCCACCGACATCCCACCGCAGCCGCCGCTCCACGTCGCACCCGATGCAAGGAGGAACAGATGAGCCCCGCCCTCGCCCACCGCTCCCTGCCACGCAGGAGTCTGCTGAAGCTCGCCGGCGGAGCCGTCACCGCTGGTGCGCTGCTGGGCACGAGCGGTTGCGGGCTCCTCGGTGGATCGCAGGCGGAAAGCGGCGGCAACGGGCTGGTGGAGAAGGCGAACCTGCGCGTCGGCGCCCTGCCGATCAACGACCTCGCCCCGCTGCACCTGGCCGTCCGCAACGGCTACTTCCAGCAGGAGGGCCTGACGGTCGAGATCGTCACCGCCCCGGACGGCAGCGCCGCGCTGAACAGCACCATCGGCGGCGACTACGACATCACCTACAGCAGCTACGTGCCGTTCTTCCAGGCCCAGGCCAAGGGCATCGCGGACCTGAAGATCGTCGCGGACTGCGCGTCGGCCACGCCGAACACGACCGTGATCATGACCTCGCCAGGCTCCAAGGTCCGCCTCCCGCAGGATCTGGCGGGCAAGAAGATCGCGATCAGCGGCCCCAACACCATCACCGAGCTGCTGGTCAAGGCCACCATGCACGCCCACGGCGTGGACTACAGCAAGGTGCAGCTGGCGCCGATCCCGTTCATCAACATGCCCGCCGCGCTGCAGCAGGGCCAGGTCGACGCCGCCATCGTCACCGAGCCCTTCCTCACCCTGGCCGCCCGCAACAGCGGCGCCGTGCCGGTGGTGGACACCGCCACCGGTCCGCTGGAGGACCTGCCGCTGACCGGCTACGGGGCGACCGCGAAGTTCTGCCAGGAGAACCCCAAGACCATCGCGGCGTTCCAGCGGGCCATGGACCGCGCCGTCGCCGAGGCGCAGGACCGCAGCAAGATCGAGCCGCTGCTGCCGGAATTCGCCAAGATCGACAAGGACACCGCGGCGATCATCACACTGCTGAAGTTCAACTCGCGCGCCGACGCCACCCGCCTGCAGCGGGTGCCGCGCCTGATGAAGGACTTCGGCTTCATCACCGCCGACCTGGACGTCGCCAGCATGATCGCGACGCCTCCGCAGGCCTGACGTTCTCGCTGGTCACGCCGGCCGTGTGCGCTTCGTGTCGCGGTAGCAGCACAGAACACGCACGGCCGGCGGACCCGGCGGAGCGCGCCGTTGGTCCAGACGACATTCCGCGTTCGCTCGAATTGCCCAGCGCTATTCAGCTCACCGTCACAATTCGCCTCCAGCTTTGAACCGAGTGGCGTGAATCACTCAACGCTTGTGAGTGACTCGTGACAACGAGCTAATTACGCCTGGTTGTCGCATGTGGTCCGACCTTCTACAGTTCGGGACACCAAGACCCGCCACCGCACCGGGAGAAACGACGCACCGCCGCCGGACGCGGCACCACCGCGCCCGGAGTCGTTGCTCACCCGCTCTTCCTCCCGGGTCACCATCGCGACGAAACCCGCCACCCCGCACCAGAAACACCCCGTGGCAGCGGAATCGACGCCGACCCGTACCGCTCCCGGCGCAGGGCACAACGGAACACCGCGCACCGCACCCCGATGCCAGGAGGATCCAGATGAGTTCCCTTCCCCGCGCCCTTCCCCGCCGCAACCTGTTGAAACTCGCCGGCGGGATGGTCACGGCAGGCGCCCTGATGGGCACCAGCGGTTGCGGACTCCTGGGCGGTTCGGAGGAGCAGAAGGGCGGCAACGCGCAGGTGGAGAAGGCGCACCTGCGGATCGGCGGGCTGCCCACCAGCGAACTCGCGCCGCTGCACCTGGCGGCGAAGAACGGCCACTTCCAGCGGGAGGGCCTCACCGTCGAGATCATCAACGCGCCCGACGGCGCCACCGCGCTGAACAGCACCATCGGCGGCGACTACGACATCACCTTCAGCAGCTACGTGCCCATCTTCGCCGCCCAGGCCAAGGGCATCGCGCAGCTGAAGATCGTCGCGGACTGCGCGTCGAGCATGCCGAACACCTGCATGATCATGGCGTCGCCGGACTCCCACGTGCGCACGCCGCAGGACCTGGCCGACAAGCGGATCGCGATCAGCGGCGGCGGCACCATCTCCGAACTCCTGGTCAAGGCCTCGATGAAGGCCAACGGCGTGGACTACGAAGGCGTCCAGTGGATGCCGCTGGGGTTCATCAACATGCCCAACGCGCTGCGCACCAACCAGGTCGACGCGGCGTTCGTGGTCGAGCCGTTCCTGACGCTGTCCGCCCGCGACGCGGGCGCCGTCCCGGTGGTGGACACCGTCACCGGACCGCTGGAGGACCTGCCGCTGGGCGGCTACGTGTCGGCGGCCAAGTTCGCCGACGAGAACCCCAGGACCGTGGCGGCGTTCCAGCGCGCCATGGACTCCGCCGTCACCGAGGCGCAGGACCGCAGCAAGATCGAACCGCTGCTGCCCGAATTCGCCAAGATCGACAAGGAGACTGCGGCGATCATCACGCTGCTGAAGATGAATTCCCGCGCCGACGCCACCCGCTTGCAGCGCATTCCGCGGCTGATGCTGGAATTCGGTTACATCGACAAGGAAATCGACGTGGCGAGCATGATCTTCGCGCCGCCGCAGAGCTGAACTCGGGGAAATGACGAAAACACTCCGGGGATTGGTCGGTCTGGTGGGCTTCCTGGTTCTGTGGGAAGCCTTCAGCCGTTCCGAAATCGTCCCCCAGCAATACTTTCCGCCACCGTCCACAGTGCTCGCCCAGTTCGCCGAACTGCTCGGCGATAGCGGCTTCCTGCTCGACCTGATCGCCACCGTGCTGGCCTGGGCGATCGCGCTGGGCATCTCCATCGCCATCGCGGTGCCCGCCGGGCTGCTGCTCGGCAGCGTCCGCTGGATCCGAGTCGCCACCAGGGCGATCATCGAGTTCCTCCGGCCGATCCCGTCGGTGGCGCTGATCCCGCTGGCGATCGTGCTGGTCGGCGCCGGGCCGGAAACCAAGATCACGCTCGCGGTCTACGCCGCGGTGTGGCCGATCCTGTTCAACACCATCTACGCGTTGGACGAGATCGACCCGGTGATGGTGGACACCGCGCGCTCCTTCGGGCTGGGCCGGGGCCGGATCATGTTCACGGTGGCGCTGCCGAACGCGGCGCCGTTCGTGCTCACCGGCATCCGGATGTCCGCCGCGGTGGCGCTGATCCTGGTGGTCAGCACCGAGTTCCTGGCCGGCGGCGGCAGCGGCCTCGGCAGCTTCGTGCTCGACGCGAGCACCGGCGCCGGGCGGATGGACCTGGTGCTGGCCGGGACGCTGGTGGCGGGGATCGTCGGCTACCTCATCAACGAGGTGCTGGAACAGGTGCACAAGCGCGGCCTCCGGTGGAGCGCGGTCGACCGGGAGGCGGCGTGATCAAGATGCGCGGATTCCTGCAGCGCTGGGTGGTCTTCATCGGCGCGATCGTGGCCTGGGAGCTGCTCACCCGCGCCGCGCAGAGCCCGTTCTTCCCGCCCCCGACCACGATCGTCGGCGCGGCCGCGGAGAAGTGGTTCAGCGGGCCGGCGTCGTCGCTGTTCCTGACCGACGAGGCGTTCTCCGACCTGCTGGCCAGCCTCGGGCGGATCGCCGCGGGCTGGCTCGTCGCCGTGGTGCTCGGCGTCGCGCTGGGCACCCTGCTCGGCCGGTCCCGCACCGCGCTGGACTACTTCGGGCCGCTGATGGCGTTCATGCGGGCCATCCCGCCGCCGGTGCTGGTGCCGGTCTTCCTGGTGCTGCTGGGCATCGGCACGCAGATGCAGATCACCGTGATCGTCTTCGGCGTGATGTGGCCGATCCTGCTGAACACCGTCGACGGCGTCCGCTCCGTCGACCAGGTCAAGGTGGACACCGCCCGGTCGTTCCGCATCCCGCGCGCGCACTGGATCTTCGGCGTGGTGCTGCCCGCGGCGACCCCGAAGATCTTCGCCGGGCTGCGGGTGAGCCTGTCGCTGGCGCTGGTGCTGATGGTCGTCTCGGAGCTCGTCGGCTCCACCAACGGCATCGGCTACCGGCTGATGTTCGACCAGCGGCAGTTCGACTTCCCCGCGATGTGGGCCGGCATCGTGCTGCTGGGCATCCTCGGATACCTGCTCAACACCCTGCTGCTCGTGGTGGAACGCCGCGCGCTGAGCTGGCAACCCTCGCAGGCGCACCAAGTAGTCGGAGGCTGAACCCCCATGACCGAAAACAAGATCATGCTCGACGTCTCCGCGCTCGGGCACCGCTACGGCGGAGCGAACGGCCACCAGGCCATCGCCGACCTGACGTTCCAGGTGCGCACCGGCGAACTCGCCTGCATCGTCGGCCCGTCCGGCTGCGGCAAGTCCACCATGCTGCGTTCCATCTCCGGCCTGATCAAGCCGACCACCGGCGACGTCAAGCTGGGCGGCAACCCGGTGAACGGCGTGCCGGAGGACCTGGCCGTCGTGTTCCAGGACTACAGCCGGTCGCTGTTCCCCTGGCTGTCGGTGCGGTCCAACGTCGAATTCCCGCTGCGCTCCAGGGGATTGAGCAAGGCGGAGCGTCGCAGCCGGGCCGACGAGGTGCTCGAATGGGTCGGCCTGAGCGCGGCGGCCAAGAAGTACCCGTGGCAGCTCTCCGGCGGCATGCAGCAGCGCGTGTCGATCGCCCGGGCGCTGGCCTGCCGGCCGGCGCTGCTGCTGATGGACGAGCCGTTCGCCTCGGTGGACGCCCAGACCCGCTTCGAGCTGGAAGACCTGCTGCTGCGGGTCCGCAAGCAGTTCGACAGCACGGTCCTGCTGGTCACCCACGACATCGACGAGAGCATCTACCTGGCGGACCGGGTCTTCGTGCTCTCGAAGTCCCCGGCGTCGATCGTGGCGGACCTGGAGATCCCGCTCGGCGACGAGCGCGACCAGATCACCACCCGCGAGTCGGAGACGTTCGTGCACCTCCGCAGCGAGGTGGCCCGCCTCCTCGACGTCCGCAGCGCCCACGCCCCGGCGAAGTCCGACTCCGCCCCGGCGGAGTCCGATGTGGACGACGCGGAGTCCACTGCGAAGCAGTGGGCCGAGGCGGAGAAGGCGGAGGCCGAGAAGGCCGACGCCCGCAACTGACGCAGCACGCGCGAAGGGCGCCTCCCGCCGGACAGCCCGGCGGGAGGCGCTCTTCGCGTTTCAGCCAAGACCGTTTGGTCCGATGTGGACCGATGGTTCAGCAGGCCATGGCCCGTGAGTGCTTTGGGGTGCTATAGCGCCCCAAAGCACTCACGGGACCTGGCCAGGCGAAACTCCGGTCAGTACAGGTAGCGCTGGCCCGGGTCGACCTTGACGTGCAGCAGGGTCGGGCCGGTCTTGCCCGCGAACTCCTCGGCGAGCGCCGCGTCGAGCTCCTCCGGCGTCCGCACCAGCTTCGACGGGCAGCCCAGGCTGGTCGCCAGCGCGCCGAAGTCGATGCCGCCGAGCTCCACGCCCGGCAGCTTGTCGCCGCCCGCCGCCTCGCCCAGCACCGCCACCGCCGCGTACCGCGAGTTGTCCATGATCACGAACGTGACCGGCGCCTGCTCGCGGACCGCCGTCCACACCGACTGGATCCCGTACATGCTGGAGCCGTCGCCGATCAGCGCGACCGTGCGCCGCGACGGGTCGGCCATCGCCACCCCGACCGCCGCGCCGATGCCGTACCCGAGCGCGCCGGAGAACCCGGTGAAGAACCCGCCGTCGGTGGACCGGATCGGGAAGTGCTCGTGCAGGTCGTTGCGGTGGCTGGGCGTTTCCTCCACGACGGCCGCGTCCGAGGGCAGCGCCCCGGCGATCGCGTCGAAGACGTAGGCGGCGGTCATCGGCGTCGACGCGGTCGGCTTGGCCGGTCGCGCGTAGCCCTCCTGCGCGCTCCGCTGCTGCGCCTCGACCTGGCCGTTGATCTGCCGCACCGAGTGCGCCAGCGTGCCCAGCACGCCGCTGCCCCGCCGCGCCCTGGCGAGCACGTCCGGGTCGTCGTGCACCAGGAAGATCTCGGGCAGCTCGGCTTCGTTCTCGCCGCGGTACACGTGGTAGGTGAAAGCCGGTGCGCCCCACACGACTACGAGGTCGTGCTTGGCGAGCTCCTCGCCGAGCAACCGCTGCTCGGGCTGCAGGAAACCGGCGAACTGCGGGTGGTCCTCGGGGAACGAGCAGCGCGGCGACATCGGCGCCACGTAGACCGACGCCCGCGTCTTCTCTGCCAGCTCCACCAGCTCCGCGACCACGCCGTCGGCGTCCACCGCCGGGCCGACGACGAACGCCGGGCGCTCGCAGCCGCGCAGCGCCTCGGCCAGGCCGGCGACGGCGGCCGGGTCCGGGGCGAAGCCGGGAGTGCGCGGGCGGGCGGTCACCGGCACGCCGGGCTGGTCCCAGTCGTCGGCCGGGATCGACACGAAAACCGGGCCGTACGGCGGGGTCGTCGCCAGCTGGTAGGCGCGCACCAGAGCCGCCGGCACGTCCTCGGCGCGGGCCGGTTCGTAGCTCCACTTCACGTACGGCTTCGGGAAGGTCGCGGCGTCGGTGGCGCCGAGGAACGGCTCGTCGAACATCAGGGTGCGGGTCTGCTGCCCGGCCGTGATGATCATCGGCGTCCGGTTGCGGTAGGCGGTGAAGATCGCGCCCAGCGCGTGCCCCACGCCGCCCGCGGAATGCAGGTTGACCAGCACCGGTTCCCGGCGGGACTGCGCGAAGCCGTCGGCCATCGCGACCACCACGGATTCCTGCAGGCCCAACACGTAGCGGAAATCGTCCGGCCATCCGGTCAGGAACGGCACCTCGGTCGTACCCGGGTTGCCGAACACGGTCGTCAGCCCGAGTTCTCGCATCAAACCCCGGGTGATGTCACGGACCGTACGGTCCTCGCTGCGCATCGAAGCCCTCCCTCATCGTGCGAACAACCCCGCTCACCTGCGAGGTTGCCCTGACACGACATCACATCGAAGGCCGCCGAACCAGATCGTCTTTGTCACTGCGCGGAAGGGCCGGTGCACACCGTTCGCGCCGGTTCCGGATAAACGGTGCTCCGGACCGTCCCGGGCGGGCACGCCGCCGCGCCGGTGGTGTCCGACGCCACGCCGGTCACGCGCTCGTTCGCGCCGGGCTCGTCGCAGCGCGCCTTGGTCTCGATGCCTGCCGCCGGAACGCGCAGGCAGTCGCCGACCACCACGTCCGGCACCAGGCACAACCGCAGCCCGCTGTCGCGGCGGACCGTCGCGTACCCCGGCCGGCACGACTCGGAGACCTCGGCGATCAGGAAGTCGGACTCGGCGCCGCCGCAGTCGACCTGCCGCCAGTCGGGATCCGCCGTGCCGACGCCGGTGATGTCCACGCAGTCCCCGGCGTCGGCCCGGTCGCCGCCGAGGGTGAAGTAGGCGCCGATGACGATGGCGAATCCGATGGCGAGCACGCCGACGTAGGCGACGCGCCAGGCCACCTTCCCGGCCCGGCTGCGCGGCGGATGGCTCATGGATCCCTCCGGAAACGATCTAGCCGCGCAAACCTAGCCGAAATCGCGGTCCGACCACCGCCGATCAGCACGAACGGCCCGATTTGGCCTGTTTTCAGGATGGGCCGCCTGGACTCCGGGGGAGGAATCCGGGGTCGTGAGCGCGCAACGGCGCTCACGACCGATCACTACTGGACGTTGCCGAAGCAGACGGTGCGCTTCTCGAAGACGTAGTAGCCCTCGCCCTCGGCGCACGCGGTCTTCGGGTCGGTGCTGTCGGCGACCTTGGTCACCTGGTCCTCGGCCTTGCCGCAGTCGATCTTCAGCGGCACGCTGTCCTCCGCGTCGTTGAAGTCCGTCAGGCAGTCGCCCTGCTTGACGTCCAGCTCGATGCAGTAGGTCTTGCCGCCGACGACGTTGGTGTAGTCGTCGAGGCAGAGGCTCCGGTTGTTGCCCTCCACGACGTCGATGATCTTGTAGTCCGAGTCCGCGGAACCGCAATCAGCGGCGTTCATCTCGCCGCCCTTCTCGCTGACCAGCGAGACGCAGCTGCCGGCCTCGAACGTGCTGCCCGAGCTCTCGGTGGTGCGCTCGGTGCTGCGTTCGGTGGTGCGCGTGGTGCTGCGGTCGGTGCTGGGCTCGGTGGTCGGGCCGGCTTCGGTCCGGCCGCCGCCGCTGTTGACCGCCAGCAGGATGATCGTCACCACGATGCCGATGACCACCACCGCGCCGACGCTGACCAGGCCGATGATCAGGCCGGTGCGGCTCTTCTTCGGCGGCATCGAAGGCGGCTGGCTGCCCGCGACGTGGCGCCAGAAGTCGTCCGAAGCGTTCGGCGGCGGGTACTGGCCCTGCGGGTACGACCCGTGGCCCGGCTGCGATCCGTACGGACCGGACTGCGATCCGTACGGATCCTGCGGTGGATAACTCACTGCTCCTCCGATTTTTGTGCGCAATGAGCAATTTAGCCGAGCCCGTACGGCCGCTAGTGCCCGAACGGGTGATAAAGACGACGGTGGAATACTGGGTGCGGAGTCCGGCCGCCGCCATCGGCACCGCTGATCACCTGCGAAGAAGCCGTCCGACCCGAGGGAGCTGCGCACCCGTGACCGACGGACCCCTGATCGTCCAGTCCGACAAGACCCTGCTGCTGGAGGTCGACCACGACCTCGCCGACGATGCGCGCACCTCCATCGCGCCGTTCGCCGAGCTGGAACGCGCCCCGGAGCACGTGCACACCTACCGCATCACACCGCTCGCGCTGTGGAACGCGCGCGCCGCCGGGCACGACGCGGAACAGGTCGTGGACGGTCTGGTGCGCTTCTCGCGCTACCCGGTGCCGCAGCCGCTGCTGGTGGACATCGTCGAGACGATGGGCCGCTTCGGCCGCCTGCAGCTGGTCAACGATCCGGCGCACGGCCTGGTGCTGAACTCGCTGGACCGCGCGGTGCTGGAAGAGATCCTGCGGAACAAGAAGATCGCGCCGATGCTGGGCGCGCGCATCGACGACGACACCGTGGTGGTGCACCCCAGCGAGCGCGGGCGGCTGAAGCAGATGCTGCTGAAGGTCGGCTGGCCCGCCGAAGACCTGGCCGGATACGTCGACGGCGAGGCGCACCCGATCGCGCTGCAGCAGGACGGCTGGACGCTGCGCGACTACCAGCAGCAGGCCGTGCAGTCGTTCTGGGCCGGCGGCTCGGGCGTCGTGGTCCTGCCCTGCGGCGCGGGCAAGACGCTGGTCGGCGCGGCGGCGATGGCCGAGGCTCAGGCGACGACGTTGATCCTGGTCACCAACACCGTCGCCGGGCGGCAGTGGAAGCGCGAGCTGATCGAGCGGACCTCGCTGACCGAGGAGGAGATCGGCGAGTACTCCGGGGAGAAGAAGGAGATCCGGCCGGTCACCATCGCGACCTACCAGGTGATCACCCGCCGCTCCAAGGGCGAGTACAAGCACCTGGAGCTGTTCGACTCCCGCGACTGGGGGCTGGTGGTCTACGACGAGGTCCACCTGCTGCCCGCGCCGGTGTTCCGGATGACCGCCGACCTGCAGTCCCGGCGGCGCCTCGGGCTCACCGCGACCCTGGTCCGCGAGGACGGCCGGGAGGGCGACGTGTTCTCCCTGATCGGTCCCAAGCGCTACGACGCGCCGTGGAAGGACATCGAGGCGCAGGGCTGGATCGCGCCCGCCGAGTGCATCGAGGTCCGGGTGACGCTGACCGACAACGAGCGGCTGGAGTACGCCACGGCCGACTCCGACGAGCGCTACAAGATGTGCTCGACGGCGCGCACCAAGTCACCGGTGGTCAAGGCGATCCTGGACCGGCACCCGGGGGAGCCCGCCCTGGTCATCGGCGCGTACCTGGACCAGCTGCACGAGCTGGGCGAGGCGCTGGACGCGCCGATCGTGGAGGGCTCGACGAAGAACAAGGAGCGCGAGGAGCTCTTCGACGCCTTCCGGCGCGGTGAGATCAGCCGGCTCGTGGTGTCGAAGGTCGCGAACTTCTCCATCGACCTGCCGGAGGCGTCGGTCGCCGTGCAGGTGTCCGGGACCTTCGGGTCGCGGCAGGAGGAGGCGCAGCGGCTCGGCCGGCTGCTGCGGCCGAAGGCCGACGGCAAGCAGGCGCACTTCTACTCGGTGGTGTCGCGGGACACCCTGGACACCGACTACGCGGCGCACCGGCAGCGCTTCCTCGCCGAGCAGGGCTACGCGTACAAGATCGTCGACGCCGACGACCTGCTCGGGCCGGCGATCCCGGACGTCGGGTGACGACAATTGGGGGACACACCCGGTCGGCTGTCATCCAAAAGTGTCCGAGTTCGGCCCCGCAGCGGCTACCGTTGCGATGAACGCACGCAGCACCCGAATCGCAGGTCGCCCCGGGTCCGGGGTGCGCGGGCGCCAGGAGGAACGCAGGTGCGGATGTCCCGCAAGATGCTGGAGGCGTCATGAGCGAAGCTTCGCCATTCCTCGCTCATGCGAGCCGGTCCGACGCGGGTATCGAGCAAGGTACTGGAGATCGGATGGCCACCGAGCAGGAACGCGCGGCGATGGGCGGCGCGCACCGGTTCGTCGGACTCGCGGAAAGCCTGGAACGTCACGCCGGGACGCCGACCGGCGCCGAACCCCCGAACGCGCACGGCACCAACCGCGGCTACGGGCTGGTGTTCTTCCACCTGCAGCAGTACCACCTGACCACGGTGATCAGCACCGGCCTGCGGTTCCAGCCGCTGGGCGCCGAACCGGCCCAGGAACTCGCGTGCACCGTCTACAAGGAGCAGGCCGAAGCCGCCCGGCACCTGGTCGACCTCACCGCCGGCCTGCTGGTGCAGCAGCGCACCCACCTGGTGCCGGACCAGATCGTGCCGAACGAGCAACCGCTGCTGCCGGGCACCGAGTTCCACGGGGTCCTGGCCAGCGGCCACCCGCTGTTCCCGCCGGAGTTCACCAGGTTCACCGATCCGGACGGGGTCGAGCAGCTGCAGGTGTTCACGCTGCTGCCGGTCACCATCGGCGAGCTGAACTACATCCTGGACAACGGCGTCACCTCGCTGCGCCAGCAGTGGGCCCGGTTCGAGGTGGACGTCTTCGACCTCGGCCGCCCCAGCGTGGTCTGAGCAGAGCGCAATTTCCATTGAAATCGAACCTTCGATTTCAATGGAAATTGAAGTCCATCGGCGTGTCGGGCCACGACACGCCGATGGGTGTGGACAACTCCCGCAATTTCAATGGAAATCGAACCTCTGATTTCCATTGAAGTTGCGGCGCCACCGGCCGGCGGCGGCGGTGTGCCTTGATGCGCGGTGACGGCGACGGGCTGAAAGGATCAGGCCATGGACTCGGCGACGATCGACCTGGCGGAGTTGGACGCGGTTCGGGTGTACGCACTGCCCATGCGCAACAAGTTCCGGGGCGTCACGGTGCGGCGCGGAGTCCTGCTGAGCGGCCCGGCCGGCTGGGGCGAGTTCTGCCCGTTCGAGGACTACGACGACGCCCAGTCGGTGCCGTGGCTCCGAGCCGCGCTGGAGGCGTGCACCGAGGAATGGCCGGAGCCGGTGCGCGACCGCATCCCGGTCAACTGCACGGTGCCCGCGGTGCCGGCGGAGAAGGCGGCGGCGATCGTCGCGGCGTCGGGCTGCGGCACGGCGAAGGTCAAGATCGCCGAGCCCGGCCAGTCCCCCGGTGACGATGTCGAGCGCGTGGCGGCGGTCCGCGACGCGCTGGGGCCCGGCGGCGCGATCCGGGTGGACGCGAACGCGGCCTGGGACGTCGACACGGCGGTCACCCGGATCCGCGAGCTGGACAAGGCCGCGGAAGGCCTGGAGTACGCGGAACAACCGTGCCCGACGATCGACGAGCTGGCCGCGGTCCGCCGCCGCGTGGACGTCCGGATCGCGGCCGACGAGAGCATCCGCCGCGCCGAAGACCCGCTCCGCGTGGCGGTCGCCGGAGCGGCCGACGTGGCGATCATCAAGGCCACGCCGCTAGGCGGCGTCCGCCGCGCGCTGCGCGTCGCCGAGGCCTGCGGCCTGCCCTGCGTCGTGTCCTCCGCAGTGGAGAGCAGCGTCGGCCTCGCCGCGCAGCTCGCCCTGGCGGGCTCACTGCCCGAGCTCCCCTTCGCCTGCGGCCTGGGCACGGTGGCGCTGCTCGACGGCGACGTCGTCGCCGACTCGCTGCTTCCCGTGGACGGCCACCTGCCGGTGCTCCGCCGTCCGCCGGAGCCGGATCCCGCGCTCGTCGCGGCGGCTACGCCGACCGCCGACGTGCAGCGCTACTGGCTCGACCGGCTCCGCCGGGTCCACGACCTGCTCGCCCGGCCCTGACCTCCGGCGGCGCGTTCTCCGACGCCCAGTTCCAGGGTCCGTTTCAGAACGGCTCCGCCAGGCTCATCCCGAAGGCGCCCGGTGCCTGACGCGATGCGGCCGCCACCTGGGGCGAGCCCCGGGTGGCGGCCTGGTGGAGTCAGCGGCGGCGGCGCCGACGGCGGATGATGCGGAACGCGAACCCGAGGACCACCACCGCTACCGCGACCGGGGCCAGGCGCTTGAGCAGCGGCGCTCCCGCCGTGCCGAGGAGGTCGATGGCCTCGTCCGCCGGTGCCGCGCCGCCGGTCACGACCGCGTCCGCCTTGCGCGCCGGTTCTTCCTTCGCCGTGCTGGTGAACGCCGTGTCGTGGCTGCCCGCCGGCGTGACCCGCCAGCTGGCCTTCTCGCCCGCCGAAGCCGCCGAAGCCGCCGGAGCGCCGGAAGCCGCGGGGGCTTCCGCCTCGGCCTCCTCCGCCGGTTCCTCCTCGGTGAGCCGCTTCGCGAGGTTCGCCGCGAACTGGTTCAGGATCTTGCCACCGACCTCTGAGATCAGGCCGCGGCCGAGCTGCGCCGGCTTGCCCGTGACCTTCAGGTCGGTGTCCACCGTGACCGCGGTGGTGTCGCCTTCCGGCGTGAGCACCGCGGCGACCGTCGCCGCGGCGGTGCCGCTGCCGCGCGAGTCCTTGCCGCTGGCGTCGATGACCACCCGGCGGGCGGCCTCGTCGACGTCCTTGAAGGTCCCGGTGCCCTTGTAGAGCAGCGTGACCGGGCCGAGCTTGACCTTGACGGAGCCGGCGAACTCGTTGCCCTCTGCCTTGGTGAGCGTGGCGCCGGGCATGCACGGGGCGACCCGCTCCGGGTCGAGCAGCGCCTTCCACGCCACGTCGACCGGCACCGGAACGCTGAACTGGTGCTGCATCTGCACTGGAGGGTCCTCCTGGTTCGACCGAGCTCGGCTCGAATGAGCCGTCCTTCCTGAAGAAGCTGCGTTTCACAGTCCAACACCAGCTTCCCAGCCGCAGCGGTCGTCCGATACCCCATTCGGATCATCGGGGCCCGGACGCCGGGCGGGGCGGCGGGGGGGGGGCCGGGCGCCCCCCCCCCCCCCCCCCTCGCGCTCGCGGGCTGCACGAAAGACGGCACCACTAAGGTACTATGTTGATAG
>NZ_JBSGJZ010000045.1:0-62484 GCF_053605825.1 Saccharopolyspora sp. NPDC003752
TTGTTTTTAGTGTTGTGCTATTACTTTCACTAATCCGCATCTGGGTGGGGGGCGAGTTGGCGGTTTCGCGCGAAACCGCCACCGGTGTCGGGCACCGGGCATCTTCGGATGAACCGGGCGGAACCATTCTGGAACGACCTTTCACGCGGAATCGGAAACCACCGGACAGGCCAAACCTCGGCGAAGATGTCCGATTTTCCCTAGAATTGACCGTTTTCGCGCCCACTGGGTGGAATTGCGGGCCGCGGCAGGAATTGTCCGGCGCCGGGCGACGTCTCCCAGAACGTCGATCCTCGCTTAGGAGAACTGGTGACCTCTGCCCCGCCGGCCCCGCAGGCCCCGGCGACCGACAAGCCCCAGCCCGGGCGTCTGTCACGCAACGCCGCGTTCTGGACCCTCGCCGCCACGCTGCTCGCCTTCATGTGCGCCGCCGCGGCCCCGTCCCCGCTCTACTCCGTCTACCAGGCCGAATGGCACTTCTCCGCGATCACGCTCACGGTGGTCTTCGCGGTCTACGCGATCGCGCTCCTCGCTGCGCTCGTCACCGTCGGCGCCCTGTCCGACCACATCGGTCGCCGCCCGGCGCTGCTCGCCGCGCTCGCCACCCAGGCCGTCGCCATGCTCGCGTTCATCACCGCCGACAGCAGCGGCTGGCTCCTCGCGGCACGCATCTTGCAAGGCCTCGCAACGGGTTTGGCGACCGGCGCGACCAGCGCCTGCCTGGTCGATCTCCGCCCGAAGCTCGCCCCGCTGATCAACACCGCCACCCCGGGCATCGGCCTCGGCGCGGGCGCGATCGGTTCGGGCCTGCTCGTCGAGTACGCGCCCGCCCCGACGACGCTGGTCTACGTGCTGCTCCTCGCGGCGTGCGCGGTGGCCGCCGTCGGCATCGCGCTGATGCCCGAGACGTCGCCGCGACGGCCCGGTGCGCTGGCTTCGCTGCGGCCCAGGATCGGCGTGCCCGCCGACGCCCGCGGCCGGTTCCTCACCGTGGTGCCGATCCTGATCACCACCTGGTCGATGACCGGCTTCTACATGTCGCTGGGCCCGTCCCTGGCCATCGAGCTGCTGGGCATCACCAACCACCTGGTGGGCGGCTTCGTGGTCTGCTGCCTGATGGGCACGAGCGCGATCGGATCGGTCGCCTTCCGCAGCGTCGCCCCGCGCACCGCGATCATCGCCGGCGTGCCGACGCTGCTGGTGGGCCTGGCCGGCACCCTCGCCGCGCTGGCCACGACCTCGGCGCCGTTGTTCTTCGGCAGCACGGTGATCACCGGATTCGGCTTCGGCGCCGCGTTCCTCGGCGCGTTCGGCAGCGTGTCCCGGCTAGCTGCGCCGGACAGCCGCGCGGCCCTGTTCGCGACGGTGTACACGGTCAACTACTCGGCCTTCAGCCTCCCGGCGGTGGCGGCGGGCATCGCCGTGACGTGGGTCGGCCTGGGCGTGACCGCCAACGCCTACGCGATCGCCGTCGCGGTGGTGGCCGCCATCGGCCTGCTCGCCGCGCTGCGGGCCGAGCACTGACCGGGACCTGGCGTACTGTGGTCGAGCGTGGAAACGCTGCTGTGGCAGCAGATTCGCTCGGATGCCTTCACCGGCGCGGACGTCGAAGAGCACAACGCGACCGTCGTGGGCCCGCGCCGCTACGGCGCCTGGCCACCGAGTAGCGAGCCCTAGGGGCCGGATCGGGGAGATTCCCGGGGTGCCGCCGGATGTCCGCAGGTGGGGCGATCCGCAGTCTGGTGCGGTGTCGAAGCGAAACTCGCAGCGGTGGCGGCAGGCCGTCGTCTGGCTGCACGTGATCACCTCCGTGGGCTGGATGGCCCAGGCACTGGTGCTTTTCACCCTGCTGGCGACGAGCACCACCAGCGACGACCCCGCGGTCCGGATCGGCGCGACCTCGATGGCGCACGTCGTGGACACGCAGCTGCTCGCGCCGTTCGCCAACGCCGCGGCGTTCACCGGCTTCATGCTCGCGGCGTCCACGCCCTGGGGTTTCTTCCGGAACTGGTGGGTGCTGGCGAAGTTCGCGATCACCATCGTCCAGCTCTACGCCGGGATCTTCCTCCTCTCCGACGCGCTGGAAGCCTCGGTCGAAGCCGCCCGGGCGGGGCTGGCCCCGCCACCGGCGCTGCTGGTCGGCACCGCGCTGATGGCCTCGGCGATCGCCTTCCAGGCGTGGCTGTCCGTCGCCAAGCCCTGGCGTCGCACCGGTTGGGCGGCGAAGGAGAAGCTGCCGACCGCCTCGAACCGCGTCTTCGCCGCGACGGTGGCCGCGCCGCTGACCGACATCGCGATCGGCCTGGCCCTCGGCTTCCCCTCCCCGCTGTGCCAGCTCGTCGTCCTGGCCGCCCGCCTCCTCGCCCGGCGACGGCAGCTCCGGCCTCAGCTCGCCGGGAGCCGGTTGGCGTAGATCGCGACGCTGCCGATCAGCAGCAGTGCGACCATCGAGAGCAGGCCCACCACCGTGCTCCCGGTGGCGTCCTTGACGAAGCCGATCAGCGTCGGGCTGATGAACCCGCCGAGCAGGCCGATGCTGTTGATCAGCGCGATCCCGCCGGCCGCCGCCGTGCCCTTCAGGTAGGTCGACGGCATCGCCCAGAACACCGTGTACGACGCCCACATGCACGCGGTGGCGACGATGATGGCGATCAGCGAGACGGCGAAGCTGCTGGCCGTGAAGGCCGCGACAGCGAGCGCGATCGCGCTGATCAGCGCGGTGATCGAGCTGTGCAGCCGGCGCTCGCCGGTGCGGTCCGAACGCCGCCCCAGCACGATCATCAGCACGATCGCGAACGCGTACGGCAGCGCCGAGTAGAGGCCGATCGTGACGGTGTCGGTGAGCCCGTTCTCCTTGAGGATCGTCGGCAGCCAGAAGCTCACCGCGTACAGGCCGCTGATCAGGCAGAAGTAGCCGATCGCCAGGGCGTAGACGCGCGGGTCGCGCAGCACCTCCCGGAAGTCGTGCTTGCCCTTGCCCCGGTCCACCGCGAGGTCCCGGCGCAGCAGCTCCTTCTCCTCGGCGCTGAGCCACTTCGCCTGGTCCGGGGTGTCGACCAGCGTCAGCCAGACGACGACCGCGAGCACCACGCACGGCAGGCCTTCCAGCAGGAACATCCACTGCCAGCCGTGCAATCCGGCGACGCCCTCGAAGTGGGTGATCAGCCACGAGGAGACCGGACCGCCGAGCATCGAGCCGATCGGGCCGGGCAGCATCAGCAGCCCCATCGCCGCCGCCATCCGCGCCGGCGGGTACCAGTAGGTGAGGTAGAAGATGATGCCGGGCGCGAAGCCGGCCTCGAACACGCCGAGCAGGAAGCGCAGGACGTAGAACGACGTCGCGTCGCTGACGAACATCATCGCCGCCGAGGTGAGCCCCCAGAGGACCATGATGCGGAAGATCGTCTTGCGGGTGCCGATCTTCGCCAGCAGCAGGTTGCTGGGCACCTCGAAGATCACGTAGCCGAGGAAGAAGATCCCGGCGGCCAGCCCGTAGACCGACTCGCTGATCCCGACGTCGGACTGCATCTGCAGCTTGGCGAACCCGATGTTGACGCGGTCCAGGTACGCGAACGTGTAGCAGAGGATGAGCAGCGGCAGGATCCGCCAGCCCACCCGCCGGTACAGGGCGTCGGGTGCCACGGCGGTGTTGGTCATGGTTGCTCCGTGCGGTTGCGGTGGCGACCGAAGATCGGTTCGCCGGGCAGGCGGTCGAGTTGGATCTGCTCGTCGCGGACCACGAAGGTGCCGCCCACGAGCACGTGGTCGATCCCGGTGGAGGGCCGGACCTGGGTTGCGGTGGCGCCGCTGGCGATCGCGCCGGGGTCGAACACCACGATGTCGGCGTCGGCGCCGACCTGGATCCGGCCCTTGCGCCTCATCGCGGGCGCCGCGGCTTCGAGGATCTGCGCTGGCAGCAGGGTGCAGCGCCGGACGGCTTCGGCCAGCGACAGCACGCCGAGCTCGCGGACCAGCCAGCCGAAGGTCCGCGCGTAGCAGCCGACGCTGCGCGGATGCGTGAGGACGTCGTCGGCGACCGGCCAGGCGTCGCCGGCCTGCCCCGCCAGCGGCACCGCGTCCGAAGCGATCGCGGTGTCGGCGAACAGCAACGAGCGCTGCAGCGTCGCCAGATCCGCCGGATCGGTTTCGTCGAGCCAGTCGAAGAGGATCAGCGCGCCGGGATCGGCTTCCCGCAGCTCCGCCAGCCGCGTGGCGTCCGCGACGCGCTCCCCCGTGGCCAGGCAGAGGATGTTCTTCGGCACCATCCCGAGCCGGTGCAGCAGCTCGGGTGCCAGGAACGCCGCACCGATCACCGTCGACGCCGAGCCGTACGGATACGCCTCGGTGGTGACCTGCAGGCCGTATCCCCTGGCGCGGTCCACCGCGCCCGCGATGTCGTCGATCATCCGGTTCGACGTGCTGTTGATGTGGCACATGTGCATGTGCGCGCCGGTCCCGGCCGCCGCCGCGATCACCTCCAGCGCGCCTTCCAGCGAGGTCCCGGGCTCCTCCGTGGAGATGAAGCGGGTGTGGGTGAACGTCGGCACGCCGAGCCGCGCGGCCAGCGAGGCCACCGCGAAGTACTCGTCGCGGCCCGAGTCGGGCGCGTAGCCGACGAGCACCCCGATGCCGAGGGCGCCGTCGTGGATCTGCTCCTCCAGCAGGTCCAGCACCCGCGCCACATCGCGGGCACCGGCGGGCCGACGCCAGTTCGGCGCGCCCTGGTGCTTCGAGAACATGTCGAACGACGTGCCCAGCGCGGCGTCGTCGAGCAGCCGCATCCGGGCCAGCGCCCAGCCCGCGGAGTAGCCGAAGTTGATCGGCCGCCCTTCGGCGGTCGCCTCGGCGTAGGCGGTCCGGACCGGCAGCGCACCGGCTTCCAGCTCCAGCGCCGTGGTCACGCCGTCGAGGGCCTGCAGCCGCAGCCCGGTGACCGTCTGCGCGTGGCTGTGCATGTCGATGAAGCCCGGCGCGAGCACGCGGCCGGAGACGTCGACGACCGCATCGCCGGCCAGCCGGGACGCCGAGACGGCCGCGATCCGGCCGCCGCTGATGCCGACGTCGCGCACCTCGTCCAGGCCGGTCTCCGGGTCGATCACCCGCGCACCCGCCAGGACCAGTTCGGACCGCTGCTCGCCGCTCACCATGCGATGCAGCGTGGGGAAACCTCGTCACAACAACCGCAGAACGATGGATATCTCCGCGAGGTGCGGTTTGAATGTCGGAAAACGACGCGGCCGTCATCCGGCCGTCACGCGCGAGGAGGTCGCCCGGTGCTGGACGAAGTGGATCTCGCGCTGGTGGACGCCCTGCAGATCAACCCGCGAGCGAGCTGGACCGCGCTGGCGGAGGTGCTGGAGCTGGCGCCGATCACGCTGGCGCGCCGCTGGCAGCGGCTCACCGACGCCGGCGCCGCCTGGATCACCGTGGCGCTGGGCAACAGCTCGGCGAAGGGCGCGACCATCGAGTTCGCCTGCGCGCCCGGCACCGAGCTGCGGGTCGCCGAGCAGCTCGCCGAACTGCCGCACGTGATCACCGTCGGCGTGACCACCGGCGAGTACCAGGTCTTCGCGCTCGTCATGGCGCCGACGCTGGGCGCGATCTCCAACGTGCTGCTGCGGACCCTGCCGGTGCCGGCGGAGGTCACCAAGCTCCGCAGCCACGTCTTCGGCAGCACCTTCGGCGGCATCATCTGGCGGCTCGGCGTGATGAACCGGAGCCAGGCCGAGCAGGTCCGCGAAGCGGTCGGGCCGAGGCCGCGCGAGATCCGGCCGTTCGGCGCCGCCGACCGGGCCCTGTTCCTGGCGCTCGGCGACGACGGCAGGCGCAGCTACGCGAGCCTGGCGGCAGAGCTGAACACCTCGCCGCAGGCGGTGAAGCGCCGCCTCGACCGGCTCCGCCGCCACGGCGACATCGCGTTCCGCTGCGACGTGGCCCGACCGCTGGCGGGCTGGCACGCGATGGCGCTGCTGTGGCTGGCGGTTCCGGACACGGAGGTGCAGCGCATCGGCAAGTCCCTCGGCGGCTGGCCGGAAACCCGGCACTGCGCGGCGGTCGCGAGCCCGGCGAACCTGGGCCTGATCGTGGGCCTGCGCTCGCTGAGCCACCTGGACGAACTGCTGATCCGGATCGCCCACGACCACCCCGACGCCAAGGTGGTGGACCGGAAGCTGGTCCTGCGCACGACCAAGGTCCACGGCCGGATCCTCGACGACGAGGGCCGGAGCACCAGGGTCGTCCCGGTGGACCCCTGGGCGGCCCTCCCGGCATAGCGGGGCCACAGAGGCTGTTCAGATGTGGCGTCAGGTGCGGTAGGGCGGGCTTTCGAAGCGGCACAGCCGCTTGGCCCACCTACGCAACCGGCACCGCCACGCAAAACGAGTTTCCAACGAGCTCGATGCCGACCCAGAAGGCTCACGGGTCGACCGACAGCGTCAACCCGTGCTCATGCGCGTAGATGACCGCGTGCACCCTGGTCCGCAGACCGAGCTTGGCGAGGATCCGCGCGACGTGCGTTTTGACCGTGCCCTCCTCGATCCACAACGCCCGGGCGATCTCGCCGTTGCTCAACCCGCGCGCGACCTGCAGCAGCACTTCGCGTTCCCGTGCGGTCAGCCGGGCGAGATCCGAGCCGGCGGGCTGCGGTGAAAGCCGTGCGAAGCGGCGGACCAGCCGCCCGGTGACCTGCGGATCGATCAGGCCCTGGCCGCGGGCGGCAGCGCGCACGGCGTCGACGAGTAGCTGCGGATTGTTGTCCTTGAGCAGGAATCCGGTGGCGCCGACCCGCAACGCCTCGAAGAGGTACTCGTCCAGGTCGAAGGTCGTCAGCGCGATGACCGCCGGAACGTGCGCGGCATCCGGCGCGGTGAGCGTCCGGATGACGGCGATCCCGTCCAGCCTGGGCATCCGGATGTCGACAACGGCGACGTCAGGTCGGCGGGATCGCGCCTGCCGGATCGCCTCGGCGCCATCGGCGGCCTCGGCGACCACCCGCACACCCGGCGTTGTGTCGAGGACGAGCCGCAGCGCGGACCGCACCGCCGCCTGGTCATCGGCGATCAGCACCCGAATCGTCACCACGTCGCCCGCTCCGTCGGTAGGGTCGCCCGAACCAGCCAACCGTGCGGCCGCCGGAGCGTGATCAGCAGGCTGCCACCGAGCAGGTGCGCGCGTTCCCGCATGCCGCGAATGCCGTGTCCCTCGGCTGCGAGGTCACGCGACGGGCCATCGTCCTCGACCGCGATCGTGACCTCCTCGGCCGCGTACCCGATCTCCACCCTGATCCCGTCTGCGCGGGCATGCCGGACGGCGTTGGTCAGCGCCTCCTGGGCCAGCCGGTAGCCACCGTGCTCGACCAGCGGCGGCAGTGCGGTGACCTTGCCGTGCCGGACAACGGTGATCGGGCACTCCGATGTGGACAACCGATCGGCCAACGCGTCGACATCGTCCAGGGCGGAGCCACCGGGGTTGTTGTCGTCACGCAGCGTCTCCAACAACTCGCGAACCTCCCTCAAAGCGGCTGCGGCGAGGGAATCGACCGTGTCGAAAGCCGTCCCCGCGGCGGGCGGGAGGTCGCGCAGTGCGTAGACCGCGGAACCGACCTGCATCCGGATGGCCGTCAGGTGGTGCCCCACCGCGTCGTGCACCTCGCGGGCGATCCGGCCGCGCTCCTCTGCCAACGCCCGGCTCGCTTCCGCTCGATGCAGCCGGGCCGCCTGCTCGGCGCGTTCCCCGTGCAACCGCATCGCGTAGCCGACCGCCACCGGAGCGATCCCGGTGATCACTGCCTCGGCGAACAACTCAGTGCCGAACTGCCCGGCGGGCCGCACCGACGCGTACATCAACAGCCAACACACGGACGCCGCGAACACCGGCGCAACGCGCTGCGGACGGTTGTAGGCGGCCGAGCAGAACGCGATCATCGCCACGGACTTCCCGGACCAACCCGGCAACGACGATCCGGCCAGCACGACTACAGCTGCGACGACGGCGACGGACAGCGGCAGCCTGCGGCGCAATGCCAGCGGTGCCGCCACAGCGAGGCTGAAACCAGCAACCGCGAACACCGGCGCCGTGCCCTGCCACATCGCCGCGGCGGCCACAACCACGGCAGCCACGCCGGCCAGCACGGTGTCCCGCGTCGTCGGGCCGAGGCGACGCCACGAACGCCATGGGGGCGAGGCCGGCAGCCCCGCCCCCGACATGCGCACACTCATCGGACGTTTGTAGCCGATCAAGCGGCCGAGCAGTGCGCGTCTGGAGGCGGCAGCTCACCAGCGGTCAGGTAGCGGTGCACGTGGTCCCGTACGCACCGGTTCCCGCTCAGGTAGAGCGCGTGGTTCCCTTCCACGGGGAGGTACCGGGCACCAGGCAGCTGCGATGCCACGAGCCGGCCGTGTTCTGGCGGGGCGCCACCATCGTTGCTGCCGTTGGCGATCAGGACCGGTGGCAAGCCCGGTGCCGGCTGAAGCGGGTGCGGCGGGAAGCTCCCGGTGCGCGGCAGCCCGGCGCACCTGCCGGCAGTCGTCCAGAGCATGGCCCAGCCCAACCGCGGTGCCACCTCGGCGCGAAGCCTGGCCTCGGCGCGCTTCATCTCGTCGTAGCCGGTGCGGTAGGCGAGATCCGCGCACGTCGTGATCCCCATCAACGCCGCTCCGGGCACGTCCGGTTGCGGAGGCGGCGCCGTTGGCGGTGCGAACGCGGTCGCATCGCCGGAGTCCGCAGCGGCCAGGGCGGTCGCCAACGCGGACCAGTTGTCCTCCCGACGCACCTTCTCCCCGGTCGACGCGACGATCCGCTCGGCACCGACGACGACGTCCGGGCCGGCCCCGGGAGCGGGGATCGGCTCCCGCTCGGCCTCGGCGAGCAGGTTGTCCCATGTGGACAGGACATCCCGGCCCGCCAGCGCGCAGCTGGATTCCGCCTGGCACCAATCGGCGAACCGCTGCAGGTTGTTCTCGAGCGTCGCAGCCTTGGGCGCGACCCAGTCGTACAGCTCGCGGCTGATGTGCTCGCCCACGCTGTCCAGGTACATCCGCCCGACGTGCCCGCCGAACAGCTCCGCGTACGCCTGGCCGTACATGGTGCCGTAGGAGTTGCCGAAGTAGTTGAGCTCGGGCTCGCCCAACGCCACGCGGATGGCGTCCAGATCGTGGGCCACCTGCCAGGAGTTGAGGTTGCCGCGCAGCGGGCCCATCGCGGGTTCGCAGGCCTCGGCGAAGCGGCGATCGGCCAGCGCGTACTCCCGGTAAGCCTCGCGGTCCGGGGGCGGCAACTCCGCCGCGAACGGCATCGGCTCCGGGCACGTCACACCGCTGCTCTCCCCCATGCCCCGGGGATCGAAGAGCACCACATCGAACCAGTTGGTCAACTCGTCGAGCTGGCGTTGCACGGCAGGCAAGGCGAAGAGCACCGGGTTCGGCCCGCCGGGGTTGACCACCAGCGTGCCGAGCTTGGTCGCCTGATCGCGGGCGGGAAGCTTCCCCAACCCGATCTCGATCTGCGCTCCCCCGGGCTGCGACCAATCCGCGGGAACGGCGATCTCGCCGCACCGCAGACCGTCGAAGCAGTCCCGCCAGGCGACGGAATCCCCGCTCGCCGGTGGCGGCTGCGCCGACGCCGAACCCGCCACCACCCCGCCGAGCACGGCGACGGCACCGAGCAAACTCGCGATCTTCGTCTTCATGCCGTTCAGCCTGGTCGCCCGAGCCGCGGCCGGTCGTCAGCCTTCCGGCAGATCTTCCACCCCGCCAATGGCTTCCGCCTGGACAGACCCTCGACCAGGCGGGTCCCGTGAGTACTTTTTGATGCCATAGCGACAAAAAGCACTCACGGCCCGGGCCCGGCTCAGGACTCGCCGGCGACGCCGAGCTCGTAGGCGTGCAGGGTGTCGATGAACATCCGCCGCTGCTCGGGCGTCAGCGGCGCGAGCGCGTTGCGCCACGCGTCGGCGCCGCGGGCCAGCCAGCCGTCGATCGCGGGCAGCATCTCGTCGGTGATGCTGACGATCCGGCGTCGCCGGTCCGCTTCGTCCTCCCGCCGCTCCAGGACGCCTTTGCGGCTCAGCTCGCCGACCATCAGGCTCACCGTCGTCGGCGCCACTTCCAGCCTGGTGGCCAGCTCGTTCACCGTCATCGGCCCGTCGAAGAGCAGGTAGGACAGCAGCGAGAGGTGCCGCGGCGCAAGCGCGAGCGACTGGAGCTCGTCGGGGATCCGCAGCTTCTTGGCGCGCCCGACCAGCCGCGGCATGAGCAGCAGCAGCGCCCGGATCGCATCATCGACGCCCGGATCACGGTCCTTCGTTGACATTGACCACGTCCAACCAATACATTTGTTCACAAAGAAGCTTTGCTTTCAAAGCAAACCTTCTCCTCCATCGATGCTACGACGACCGAAGGGGCCGACCATGCCGCACTTCACCGTGAAACTGCACGAAGAGATGCTCGACGGGAACACCGAGCGCAAGCTCATCGAAGCCCTGACCAATGCGGCGACCGAGGTCTACGGGGAGAACTTCCGGCCGCTGGTGGTCGTGGAACTGTTCGGAATCCCCCGCCACCGCTGGGGTTCCGGCGGAGTGCCGGCGACGCGGGAGGCGGTGCAGGTCACCCTGAACATGCGCGAAGCGGGCCTGACCCGCCTCGACCCGGCGGTACTGATCACGTCGATTACCAAAGCGGCGACGGAGGTCTTCGGCGACCAGATCCGGGGAGACGTGACCGTCCACCTGGTCGGCGTCCCCCAGGGACGCTCGGGAGTCGGCGGCGAGGTCGCCTGACGGCGGCCATATCGGCGCTTCGATCCACCTCGAACTGATCCGACACCCTGGCGGCAGCGGAGCTCCTCACGAGAAACTGATCACCATGAACCGGTCGCCGCGGCTGTCCCGCGCCCAGCAGCGTGCGATCGAGCGGGTGGCCTCGCGCAGCGGCGGTGGCGCCGTCGACCCGTCGCTGCGCGTGACACTGCACTTCCACCCGGATCGACTGCTGGCCGGGGTGCCGATCCTGGAAGCGATGGCACGGGATGGCGTCTACCGGAGCCAGTTCGAGACCGGCACCAGCAACGGCGGGCTGACGGCGCATCCGGGTGGCGATCGGTGGGAGTGGGAGAGCCGCATCTTCGCAGGCGCGTACGACCACTCGCCTCCACCGGAACGACCCAAGTACGGATCGTTGAACTACCGCCGCCGGCTGGTGGGCGGCTCCCCCCGCTTCGGCTCCGCACACCTTCGACTGCGGCCGGAGACCATGGAGCGGGTGACGTTCTGCTACCCGGACAGCGTTTTCGAACCGACCGACTTCGGGGTGGCGGCCAAGGCGTCGTCGTTGATCGCCATGGCGACCGGCGACGCCAAGGACGCGTTGGACGACTACATCGAGGCCCAGATCCACGGCCCGGTGACCCTGGCCGAAGACGTCGAAGCCCTGGTCCTCGATCCCTGCTATCGCGACACGATCGTCGAGCACGCGGCGAACCGGCTGGGGTGCCGACTCGAATTCCACCCCGGATTCCGCCTGGGGGCAGCGGAGTTGCGCCGCAATCCGGAGTACCGAGGACGCCAGTACGTGGAGCTCGGCCTGTCACTGATGGACCAGGAGGGACTGACCCCGAAGGTCATCGGAGACGCATCCCGAACGGGAAGCTACGACGAGCAAGCACTGAAGCGCGTCTGGCACTGCACAGCCCGCTTCGGCACTCCAGAACTGGCAAACGACGACCACCGCCCCCAGTAGCGGAGCCGTTCCCAAGCCCGGCCCCGGACAGACCGGATGTCCCGACCTACGCGGTCCGAACGGCCTCGAACCCGGCCAACATGGCGTCGAGCGCGAAGTCGAAGCGGGAGTTCGCCCCGGGTCGGCGCTCGACGCGGGCGGCGGCCTCGGCCAGCAGCGGGAACTCTTCACTATCCACATCGGACAACTGCCGCACCTGCTCGAACGCCTCCAACCGCCCACCTTCGGGACGCATGGTCGTCACGACGTGCCCGACGACGAATCCGGACAACGAGTGCAGCACGTCCAGACCGACGTCCAGCGGGAAGCCCGCGGCGCGCAACGACCCGAGCGCGTCCTCCATGATCCGCAGGTTCCTCTCGGTCACCGCGGGCCGCGACACGACCAGAGGGATCGCGTTCGGGTGCGCGAGCAGAGCAGCCAGCAGGGAGTGCGCGTAGGCACGGAGCCCGGCCTGCCACGACCCGCTCTCGATCCGCGGCGGAACAGCCTCGGCGAGAAGCTGCTCGACCAAGCCGTCCAGCAGGGCATCCTTGCTGGACACGTGGTGGTAGAGGGTCATCGCCTCCACATCGAGTTCGGCACCCAGCCGGCGCATCGACAACGCCTTCAGACCCTCGCGGTCGGCCAGCGCCATGGCCGCTTCGAGCACGGCGCGACGCGTCAGCCCGGCGCGCTGACCACGAGTGCGACTGGCCGACATGACGCCCTCCAAAGCGGTTGCACTTCTTACGTCGTAAGTCTACCGTGGCGAACACAAAACTTACATCGTAAGAATCAAGCTGTTCCCGAACAACCGGAAGAGGAACCGTGCAGACCACCGAAGCGCCCAGAAAAGCAATCCGGTTCATGTACGCCGGACTAGCGCTGATGGCGATCGCAACGCTGGCGCCCCTGCTCGACATCGCAACGGCGGACACCCTGAGCGCCCACGTACGAGAGGCCTACCCGAACTGGCCGGAAGAACTGATCGCGATGGACCGAAACGCAATAGCGGGCTACCTAGCCGGAATCGGGGCCCTGGGAACAGCAGCCTGGCTGTGGACGATCCACGGAGTGAAAAAGCAAACCCGCTGGTCACGACCAACATCAACAACAATGTTCGCCCTGGGAGCCACAACGGCCCTGACGAACCTAACCCTCACAGGAGGCGAGTACGCAAAGGTAATCCCACCCCTACACGCAATCCTAGGAACCCTCCCAGCAATAGCAGGCCTAGCAACCATCACACTCCTCTGGCGCAGGAAATGACGCATCGGACGAATAGGCCATGCCGCGACGGCTGAAACTCCCGAGATCGCTCACCCTTGCCAGCTATGCGTGATTCATCGCGATGTAGGCACAAAACAGGCAGGTCCGAAGACTCGATGCCTCCACTCGAGAACGCCTGCGATCCGCGGCTCTGAACTGTCCGACGGGACTTGGCCTGACGACCGAGCGGAGCCCCGCCTCCGAACAACGCTGGACGCCAGCCCGCAGACCTGTCTCAGGCGGCCGCGAGCTGACCGTGTGGCCACAAACCCAACCCGCGGCATCGTCCGCCCATGACGCGGCGATTCAGCTGACACGAGGGCTGATCGTCGCTGCCAGCACCCTGCTACCAAGAGGTAAAACACCCAAAAACCCTTCCGCCGCTTCCTATATCCACCACATGATGGCAACCGAGTCCGATGAACAGAGCATCTTCAACCCAACGCACTCACGAGCTCACACGCAGGACCGGAAGGAGAAGCGGGCGAAGATCGAAGACGCCTGGGCGAAGCACTACAAACCACGAAGCAAGCGCTCTAACGCCCACGTCCGAGGAGCGGTCACAGATCTCGCGCGGGTTGACCTGGCGGACTGGCTCGCGTCGTGCGACGTCCACGATTCGCCGTCAGGCCCGGCTGCCGAACTCAAGCGCCACGACTGGAACGCTCTGCCACAGCCAAGTGCAGGAACGCTCTTCAGCTGCCCCGCGCCCGAAGATCACGACGAGGTGCGAAGGCACGCTCTGAAGCCACTCGGCGATGACGTTGCCGGGATCATCACGACGCAGACGAAGGAGCGACTGGCCAAGCGTTCAAGGAATGGACCGACGAAGAAGCCGCGTGACGGAGCCATCGGGCCACAAACGCCCATGTACAAGCACCCCACTCAAGCACTCGTAAGCACCTCAAGACGACCGACGCAAAGCGCGGACAGGAACCAACGAAGAACGCCCCACCACAACGGAGGGCCGCAGGCGCGACCCCATCAAACGACCAAGCCAGGGCGCTGACCCTTTTGACCAGACCTGAAGCACCCCGCAAGCGCACGACCCCATGGAACGACCAAGACAAAGCACTGGTCCCGACCAACCCAGGAACGCTCCGCAAGCGCGACCCCACGGAACGACCAAGACAAGGCGCTGGTCGGTGACCAGGCCGGGAACGCTCCTCCCGCAAGGAGCCCTCGAAAGGCGCCCATCGCACCGTGGGGGGCTTGGGGGGGCTCTGCCCCCCAAAATGATCCGAAAACGAGGAGAGGCGAGCGCTCCAAGCGAGCACTCGCCTCCCACCGAAGTGGAGGTGCCGGGAATCGAACCCGGGTCCTCCGTCGCCTCACCAAGACTTCTCCGTGCGCAGTCCGCTGTGTCTCTGCTCGGCTTCACCGGTCCCGCGAACTAGCCGGTGTGACAAGCCCAGTCGCTGTTTGATGTCCCACCAGGTCCCGCGACCGGACCTGGCGGTTAGAGCCTCCTAGCTGATGCCGGATCCCGGGTCGGAGGCAATCCCGGTCCGACAGAGTCGCTCCTCGCTCAGGCGGCGAGGGCGAACTCGCGCTGACTCTTGTCGGCGCTTATTCGATTGCGGCGACGCTCACGGTGGCCTCCCGCCTACACCGGCACGCTTCCCTTGGATCAACGTACGGAGTCGAAACCGTTCACCCCCTTGCAGCCGGCTCGTCTTTCGAACCGGTGTACACCAGCATAACGCCTCGCGTCCCGCCGATCATTCCCATATCCCTTAAACGATCAAGTCCCGAGCCCGAGCAGCCGGGACGGCGTGCCGTGCAGCACGGCGCGCAGGAAGTCCGGGCCGAGGCGGTCGTCGGCTTCGGCCCAGCTCGCGATGGCCGCGAGCTGTTCGGCGTACGGGTACGGGATGTTCGGGAAGTCGGTGCCCAGCACGATCCGGTCGGGGTGGGCGGCCAGCCTGGCCGGCCAGTCCGCGGGCAACGGCGCGATCCGTTCGGTGAATGCGGTTCCGATCATCGTGGTGTCGAGGTGCACGCCCGGATAGCGGTCCACGAGGTCCAGCGCCACCTCGTAGTCGGGCATGCCCGCGTGCGCCAGCACCGCGAGCAGCCGCGGGTGGCGCCGCAGCACGCCTTCGAACACGTCGAGCCCGGTGTGCTCGCCCTTCCGCGGGCCGTCGCCGCAGTGCACCACGGCCGGCACGCCCGCCTCGGCGAGCAGTCCCCATGCCGGATCGAGCAACTCGTCGCGCGGGTCGAAGGCTCCGACCTGGACGTGCACCTTCACGCACCGCGCCCCAGCGTCGAGCGCTTTGGCCAGGTAGTCCGCGACGTCGGGTTCCGGGAAGATCGTCGCTGTCGGCACCGCGTCGGGCGTGCGCCCGGCGAAGTCGATCGCCCAGTCGGTGAGCCAGGCCGCCATGTCCGGCCGGTGCGCGTAGACCAGCGGCGCGAAGGTCGTCACCCCGAGATCGCGGAGCGCCTGGATCCGGGCCTCCTCGGCGTACCGGTAGTGGATCGGCCACTCGAAGCCGTAATTCGTGCGGGCCGCGTCGAAGTAGGCCCAGACCTTGTTCAGGACCCGTTCCGGCAGGAAGTGCGTGTGGATGTCGACCAGCCCGGGCAGCCCCAACTCGGCCACCCAGGCGGGCACATCCGCGTCGCTGCGCGGCGGCACTACCGCATGCCCTTGCGAGCCCGGCCGATCGCCTTCTGCATCTCGCGGTCCGCGTCGCGCTTGGCCAGGTCCTGCCGCTTGTCGTGGGCCTTCTTGCCTCGTGCGAGGGCGAGCTCGACCTTCGCCTTCCCGTCGCTGAAGTACAGCGTCATCGGGATCAGGCTCAGCCCGCTCTCCTTGATCTTGCCGATCAGCCGGAGGATCTCGTGCTTGTGCAGCAGCAGCTTGCGGGACCGGCGCGGCTCGTGGTTGGTCCACGTGCCCTCGGTGTACTCCGGGATGTGCACGTTGCGCAGCCAGACCTCGCCGTCGTCGACGGTGGCGAAGCCGTCGACGAGCTGCGCCTTGCCCTGCCGCAGGCTCTTGACCTCGGTGCCGGTCAGCACGATGCCCGTTTCGTAGGTGTCCAGCACCGCCCAGTCGTGCCGCGCCTTGCGGTTCTGCGCGATGACCTTGCGGCCGCGTTCCTTCACCATACGAACAACTCTAGCTTTCGTGTCACGTGACTTTCGGTGCCGCAGCCTGCAACGCAGGCCGCGGCACCGGTAATCCCGCTACAGCCGGACGTACAGGCGGAGCGTCACGTAGCCGGTGATGGCCGAGACGGCCGCCGCGACGAGGAGCAGGATCGGCGAGATCAGCGCGATGTCGCCCCACTCGACGTTGGGGATGATGCCCGTGCCGAACACCGGCGACATGACCCGGTCGATGAAGGCGGCCTTGGAGATCAGCAGGCCGCCGATCGCCAGGACCGCGCCGATGAGGCCGGAGACCACGGCCTCAAGGAGGAACGGCAGCTGCGTGTACCAGCGGGTGGCGCCGACGAGGCGCATGATGCCGGTCTCGGTGCGCCGGGTGAACGCGGACAGCTGGATGGTGTTGGAGATCAGCAGCAGCGCGGCGAGCGCCTGCACCAACGCGATCGAGAACGTCGCGTTGCGGACCCCGTTGAGCACGTCGAACAGCCGGTTCAGGTACTCGGCCTGGTCGACGACGCTGTCCACGCCGGGCCGCCCGCTGAACTGCTGCTGCAGCGCCGGGAAGCGCTCCTGATCGGACAGCTTCACGCGCAGCGAGGCGGGCATCGCCTCGGCGCGGGCCACATCGCGCAGTTCGGGCTGCGACTCGAAGACCTTGTTGAAGTTCTCGAACGCCTTCTGCCGGTCCTCGAACTTCACCGACTCGACGCCCGGGACGCGCTTGAGGTCGGCCATGATGTTCGCGCACGGCTGCTGGGTGCAGTCCTTGTCGTTGGCGCTGACGTCATCGGTCATGAACACCACGACCTCGACGCGGTCCTGGTAGGTCTCCTGCATCTTGTCGATCATCCGGACCACGAGGAGACCACCGCCGAGCAGGCCGACCGAGATGGCGGTCGTCAGGATCATCGCGATGGTCATCGTCACGTTGCGCCGAAGGCCGTTGACGACCTCGCTGAATACGAAGCTCGCGCGCATCTTGTGTCAGCTTTCCTGCCGGTCGGGGGTGTTGTCCTCAGGTGCTCTCGGGGGGAGCTAGCGGCCGACGCCGTAGACGCCGCGGGCATCGTCGCGGATGACCCGGCCGAGGCTGAGCTCGACGACTCGGCGTCGCATCGAGTCGACGATGGAGTGGTCGTGGGTGGCCATGACGACCGTGGTGCCGGTGCGGTTGATCCGCTCCAGCAGCAGCATGATGTCCTGGCTGGTATCGGGGTCGAGGTTCCCGGTGGGCTCGTCGCAGAGCAGCACCAGCGGCCGGTTGACGAACGCCCGCGCGATCGCCACGCGCTGCTGCTCACCACCGGAGAGTTCGTGGGGCATCCGGTCGGCCTTGCCCTCGAGCCCCACCAGCTGCAGCACCTGCGGCACCACGCGGCGGATGTCGTTGCGGGGCTTGCCGATCACTTCCAGCGCGAAGGCGACGTTCTCCGCGACGGTCTTGTTGTTCAGCAGCCGGAAGTCCTGGAACACGCAGCCGATGCGCTGACGCAGCCGCGGGACGCGGCGCCGCGGCAGTTTGGCGACGTTCCAGTCGGCGACGAAGACCTGACCGCGGGTGGGCACGTCCTCGCGCAGCAGCAGTCGCATGAACGTCGACTTGCCGGACCCGGAGGGCCCGATGAGGAACACGAACTCGCCCTTTTCGATGCCCACCGAGACATCGTCGAGAGCGGGCCTGGTCGACGTCTTGTACGTCTTGGACACGTGCTCAAGGCGGATCACGGGGCGTGAGTTTACCTGCGACCGTTAGGGGGACATCACTCACCCGGACCGGCGGCGGAACCGTCGATCACCTGCGACTTCGTCGCCGGTCAGGGCCTCGGCGCGCGGTGCAGGTCAGGCCACGCTCTGCTGCTGGCGCCGCCAGCGGATGCCGGCCTCCAGGAACCCGTCGATGTCGCCGTCGAGCACCGCGTCGGGGTTGCCGACCTCGTGCTCGGTGCGCAGGTCCTTGACCATCTGGTACGGGTGCAGCACGTAGGACCGCATCTGGTTGCCCCAGCTCGACCCGCTGTCCTTGAGGGCGTCCAGCTCGGCGCGCTCCTCTTCCTTCTTGCGGGCCAGCAGCTTGGACTGGAGCACGCGCATCGCGGCGGCCTTGTTCTGCAGCTGCGACTTCTCGTTCTGGCAGGACACCACGATGCCGGTCGGGATGTGCGTGATGCGCACGGCGGAGTCGGTGGTGTTCACGCTCTGCCCGCCGGGCCCGGAGGAGCGGAAGACGTCGACGCGGATGTCCTTCTCCGGGATGTCGACGTGGTCGGTCTCCTCCACGACCGGCAGCACCTCGACGCCGGCGAAGGAGGTCTGCCGCCGCCCCTGGTTGTCGAACGGCGAGATGCGCACCAGCCGGTGCGTGCCCTGCTCGACGGAGAGCGTGCCGTAGGCGTAGGGGGCGTTGACCCGGAACGTCGCCGACTTCAGGCCCGCCTCTTCGGCATAGGACGTGTCGTAGACCTCGGCCGGGTAGGAGTGCCGCTCGGCCCAGCGCAGGTACATGCGCATCAGCATCTCGGCGAAGTCGGCCGCGTCGACGCCGCCGGCCTCGGCACGGATGGTCACCATCGCCTCGCGCGGGTCGTACTCGCCGGAGAGCAGGGTGCGCACCTCGAGGGCTTCGAGGTCCTTCCGGAGGCGGTCCCGCTCGTCGTCGGCCTCGGACAGCCCGGCCGGGTCGCCTTCGTCCTCGCTGAGCTCGTAGAGCACTTCGAGGTCTTCGACGCGCTGCCGCAGCTCGGTGATCTTGCGCAGTTCGGCCTGCCGGTGCACCAGCTGGCTGCTGACCCGCTGCGCGTGCTCGACGTCGTCCCACAGATCCGGCTTGGCGGCCTCGGCCTCGAGCTCGGCGATATTGGCGCGCAGGGCGTCCAGATCCATCACGCTCTCGATGCCTTCGAGGGTGTTGGACAGTTCCTTGAGCGAGGCAGCGACGTCGGGATTCACAGTGCTCAGCGTACTTCACCGGGCACGGGCCGCCCACGAGGACGGCCCGTTTCCGGTCATGAACGGTTTTGGCCGTTGTGGCGACCGCCACCGCTCACGACTGTTCGTTCCGGGGTGGTTCAGTCCGGAATCGAGTCCAGCAGCTTGATGATCGCTCGGTTGTAGGACACGGTGAAGTCCGCTGCGGCCTTCTCGTACGGGTCGGTCGCGGCCTTGGCGGCGTTCTTCGCCTCGTCCATCTTCACCGCGTACTGGGCACGAGCCGCCTCGACCAGCCCGGAGCGCTGCTTCGGGGTCAGGGAACCCGAGTAGACCAGGCGGAGGATCAGCGGGCTGCGGACGTTGTCCGGCCCCGGCTCGGTGTTCAGCCACGACTTGAAGGCGCGCTTGCCGGCGGCCGTGATCGCGTACTGCTGGCTGGAGCGCGGACCCTGCTTGCCGAGGCGCAGCAGGCCGGCGTCGGTCAGCGCGGGCAGCTCGCGGTAAACCTGGCTGCGGGTCACGCTGAAGAATCCTCCGAAGCGCTCGGTGGCGGCCGCAACCAGCTGGCCACCGGTCTTCGGACCTTCGTGCAGTAGTCCCAACAGGGCAGCGGATGTCGCATTCAGCTCGGTCACATCTGCCACGGTGCCATGCCACCGCTTCGCTGTCCACAGTGGTCCCCAGTTCTGTCCACAGTGGTTGCAGTGGACTGGTCCAAGTGGACGAACGGTTGCGCCATTGGCGCGCGCTCCGGACGACTGGCGCGGCGGCGGCCCCGGACACGGGGCGCACACGCGGGCGGCCGAGCGTCCGCACTCATTGCGACGAGCATTACCTGGGTTCGCCTGGATGGGGGGTCTTCCTGGCGCAATGAGGTGCTATCACGCCCTGGAGCTGCCCAACTACGACAGGTGACACGCACCCTGCACTTGGCCGACCAGTCGGCGGCCGATGAGGGACCGGTTCAGGAGGTGCGGAGCGTGCATCGCAGTTGGTTGCGTACCAAGGTCAACGAGAGCAAGACCAGGGTGACCAACAAGGTCACCGAGCAAGCGAAGCGAGCCAAGGCACTGGTGCCCATGCAGAGAGAGGGCGAAGCCGACGCCTGCATCGTCTGCGGCCGAGCGATGCGCCCGACGAACACGGTCCGAGGAGATGGGCGGGTCTGCTCCCCGGCGTGCGCCCGCCAATGGGCCAAAGGCCTCTCGTAGGAGAACGACCTGACAAAACGGAAAGCCCCCGACCGAAGTCGGGGGCTTTCCGTTCGAATAGTAGCGGGGACAGGATTCGAACCTGCGACCTCTGGGTTATGAGCCCAGCGAGCTACCGAGCTGCTCCACCCCGCGCCGTGTGCGTTTTTCTGTTGTACGGAGTACTTTACACACCCCGAAAAAGCCCCGAACAAGGGGGGTCCCCAAACCCCAAAACCCCCACCTCACCAGCCAAAACCCAAAGCCCCCCAGCAAAGCGACACCAGAGGGACCAACGCCCACCGAACGACCACCGAACATCCCCAAGCACCGAGCCCCGCCCAACGCAAGAACCCAACGCAAGTCTCCACACCCAGCTCACCCCAGAACCAAAAGGCTGGTCCGGAATCCAGGCCGGGAACGCTCCCCGAGCAAGGAGCCGACGAGAAGCGACCACCGCACCGTGGGGGTCTACGGGGGCTCGGCCCCCGTATGGGAATTAAAACGACGGAAAAAAGCCCCCCGACGAAGTCGGAGGGCTTCTGACCATTCGAATGGTAGCGGGGACAGGATTCGAACCTGCGACCTCTGGGTTATGAGCCCAGCGAGCTACCGAGCTGCTCCACCCCGCGTCGTTGTGTCACCAACTTTACGGGGTGATGAACCGTAGTGCAAATCCCCTGGCCGCAGAAGTGACGCACGTCATTTGCACTCGATCGGACGCCGGAAAGACGACGGGGCGGGGACCGCCTGCGCGATCCCCGCCCCTGGGCGCCGTTGCCGATCAGCCGCCGGTGCCCTGCGCCTGCTCGAAGCGCTTGATCGCGTCGTCGAGCTGCTGGTAAGCCGAGCCGAGATCGGCGAAGTTGCCGGACTGCTGGGCCTTGCGGACGTGCTCCAGGGCCGCCCGGATGTCGGTGACCGCCTGGGACAGCTGGGGGCTGCCGGGGGTCTGCTGCGGGGGCTGCTGGTTCTGGGCCGGCGGCGGCTGCTGGCCGTTCTGACCCGGGTTGGTGGCCTGCCCGGCGCCCGAGCCGAACACCTGCTCCAGCGCCCCGGACAGGGTCTCGGAGAAGCCGACCTTGCCGCCGAAGGACACCAGCACCCGGGCCAGTTGCGGATAGGAGTTCTGCTCGTTGCGCTGGATGTAGATCGGTTCGACGTACAGCAGGCCGCCGGCGACCGGGAGGGTCAGCAGGTTGCCGAAGATCGCGGTGACGTTCGGGTTGTTGAACAGCGTCCGGTTCTCGGTGACCGCCGGGGTCGACTCCATCTGGTTCTGGACCTGGTTCGGACCCGGTGTCGAGTTGTTGGTCGGCAGCCGCAGCACCGTGAGCTTGCCGTAGTTGTCCGGTTCGGACGACGCCGACACCCACGCCGCCAGGTTCTCGCGGCGCAGCGCGGTGAGGGCACTGGTCAGCTGGAACTGCGGCTCGCCCTGCTCACCGACCTGCGCGAGCACGTAGTACGGGGGCTGCTGTCCCTCGGCGCTGGCGGCGCTGCCGCGGCCGGTCGGGTCGGACGGCACCTGCCAGAAGGTCTGGTTCGAGAAGAAGTCGCCCGGGTTGTCGACGTGGTACTGGGTGAGCAGCGAGCGCTGCACCTTGAAGATGTCCTCCGGGTACCGGAAGTGGTCGCGCAGCTCAGGGGTGATCTCGCTGGCCGGCTTGACCACGCCGGGGAAGACGCCTTCCCACGCCTTGAGCACCGGGTCCTTCTCGTCGACCGAGTAGAGGTCCACGGAGCCGTCGTAGGCGTCGACGGTCGCCTTCACCGAGTTGCGGATGTAGTTGATCTGCTGGTTGGGCTGCCGCTCGACGCCGGTGAGGGTGTCGTTGGTGGCCTCGCCGAGCTCGGTCAGCTCCGCGTACGGGTAGTTGTTCAGCGTGGTGTAGCCGTCGACGATCCACTTGATCTTGCCGCCGACCACGGCCGGGTACGGGTCGCCGTCGAGCTTCAGCCACGGCGCGACCTTCTGCACCCGCTCCCGCGGGTTCCGCTCGTAGATGATCTTCGAGTCATCGCCGATCGCGCCGCTGAACAAGAAGTTCCGCTCGCCGTAGTAGGCGGCGAACACCAAGCGCTGGAACAGGTTGCCGACCGGGACACCGCCCGTGCCGGTGTAGGTGTACTGCTGCTGGTCGGTGTCGTACTCGCGGGGCGCCTCGCCCGGGTTGCCACCGACGATCGCGTAGTCGTTGCGGCCCACCAGCTCGCCGTAGTACACGCGCGGCTGCTCGACCGGGATCGCGCCCTGGCCGTTGTTGGCCACGTCGCTGATCTGGAACACCGGGTAGCCACCCTGGGTGGCGCCTTCCTTGAACGTGGAGTCGACCCGGTCGGCCGGCGCGGCGACGAAGCCGTTGCCGTGCGTGTAGACGGTGTGCCGGTTGATCCAGTTCTGCTGGTTCACGGCCAGGCCGTCGGTGTTGATCTCGCGCAGCGCGACCAGGTAGTCGCGCAGCTGGCCGTTGGCGTCCCGGTACCGGTCGACGTCCAGCTTGTCGGTGAACCCGTAGAAGTTGTACTGCTGGGTCAGCTGGGTGAACGTCGGGGCCAGCACGTTCGGGTCGAGCAACCGGATGTTCGGGATGGTGCCCTTGTCCGCGGCGACCTCGGCCGGCTGCAGCTGGGTGCGGCCCGGGTAGTCGACGAACTGGACGTTGGGCTCGCCGATGTTGAAGGCCGACTTCGTCGCCTCGAGGTTGCGCTCGATCGACTGCGCCTCCCGCTCGTTCGCGTTGGGGCGCACCGAGAACTGCTCCATCAGCGCCGGCCACACCGCGCCGACCACCACGCTGGAGAGCACCAGCAGCACCGTGGCCAGGGCCGGGATCTGCAGGTTCTTCAGGAAGATCACCGCGAAGAACGCGATCGCGCAGAACACCGCGATGCACATCAGGATCAGCTTCGCCGGCATCACCGCGTTCAGGTCGGTGTAGCTGGCACCGGTGAACAGCGGGTTGCGCTGCGACAGCAGCAGGTCGTAGCGGTCCAGGAAGTAGTCGACCGCCTTCAACAGCACGAACAGGCCCGCCAGCACGGCCAGCTGGACCCGCGCCGGCATGGACAGCTGCCCGGAGCGGCCGGCCAGCCGGATGCCGCCGAAGATGTAGTGCGTGATCAGCGCGCCGATGAAGGACACGGTGATCGCGATGAACGCCCAGGACAACAGGAACCGCCAGAACGGCAGCTCGAAGGTGTAGAAGCTGATGTCCTTGCCGAACTCGGGGTCGACCTGCCCGAACGGCACGCTGTTGAGGAAAAGCTGGAGGGTCTGCCAGTCGGCCTGCGCGGCGAGCCCGCCGATCACGCCCACCACGATCGGCAGCCCGAGCCCGAAGAGCCGGGAGCGCTCGGTGGCCACGGTGCGGTACCGGGCCAACGGGTCGTCGGGACCGCTGACCGGTACGAACACCGGCCGGTTGCGGAAGGCCAGCCACAGGTTCAGGGCAAGCACGCCGCCGAGGAAGACCGCCGCAGCCACCCCCAGCCCGGCGCGGGACAGCAGCTGGGTGGTGAAGACCTGCCGGTAGTTGACCTCACCGAACCACAGCCAGTCCACGTAGGTGCCCAGCATTCGCGATCCGGCGATCAGGGCGACCAGCACGATGCCGCCGAGGATCAGCAGGATCCGGCTTCTCCGGGACAGTTTCGGCATTCCTACCGGGGGCCGCATGGCCACAACGCACGCTCCTGGTGACGATCAGCAGGCCTGGACGGTACCGGTGGTTCGGCCGCCCTCGTGATGTTCAACTCTACGACCCCTTCGTGAAGTTCCTGGAAGCGGCTTCGCGAACTGGATTAAGCGGACATCTTTCGCAGGTCATCGGATCGGCCGGCGGCGGCCGCCCGGCCTGGCGGTGCGACCATGGCGGCATGCCACCGGAAACCCCCGAGGACCTGGCCGCGGCGCTGCCGTCGGCCGCTCGCGAGATCGAGGAGTTCGTCCACGCCGCGGGCTGGGACCAGCCCACCCAGGTGTTCGCCCTCGTGCCCACCGGCCAGTTGCTGGCCGCCGAACCCGGGCTGGCCGACCAGCTCGACCCGGCCTCGGCGCTGACCCCGATCGCGCAGGAAGCGCTGCCCGCCGAAGACCTCGCCGAGGCGTTGAGCGGCATCGCGTGGCCGGAGCAGGTGGCCGGCTGCGCGGTGGTGCAGGAGATCGTGGTGCTGCCGCCGGAGGCGGAGGCGGAGCTGCCCGGCGACAGCGAGCGGGACCGGCAGATCGCCGCCGAACACCCGGACCGCCAAGAGGCGCGGCTGGTCGCGGCGGTGCTGCGGGACGGTGGCGAGGCGTGCGTGATGCGCCTGCGCGTGTCCGATCCGGAGACCGGTGGCGAGCTCATCCAGGACCCGTCGCTGGCCCCGAACCTGCTCACCGCGCTCCACGCCACCTTCGCGGACTGACCGGTTCGCGGTGGAGGTCGGCGTGCCGATCTCCACCGCGAACGCCGTCGCGGATCAGCAGCTGGCGGGGACCTGCCCGCCGCGCAGGGCGTCGAGGGCCTTGGTCGCGTCGTCGAGGTTCGCGACCTTGGCGAGCTGCAGCCCCTCCGGCGCCTGCGTCTTGGCCTCGGCGCAGTTGTCGGCCGGAACGAGGAAGGTCGTCGCGCCCGCTTCGCGGGCCTTGACCATCTTGAACGGGATGCCGCCGATCGGGCCCACCTCGCCGGTCGGGCTGATCTCGCCGGTGCCCGCGATGAACTGACCGCCGTTGAGCTCACCCGGCGTCAGCTTGTCGATGATCGCCAGGGTGAACATCAGCCCCGCGGACGGTCCGCCCACATCGGCCAGGCTGATCTTGATGTCGAAGTTGACGTCCGGCCGCTCGATCGCGGCCACGCCCAGGAAGCCCTGCGGGTCGGTGCCCGGGTTCGGGCCCAGCTGCACGCTCGCGACCTGCTCGGGCTGATCGGTGTGGCGGAACCGGATCTCCACCCGGTCGCCGGGCTTGGTGCCGACCAGCGCCGCCTTCAACGAGGCCGGATCGGTGACCGGCTTGCCGTTGGCGGCCAGCAGGTGATCGCCGGGCTCCAGGACGCCGTCCGCCGGGCTGCCCTTGACGATCTCGCCGACCAGGACCTTCATCGGGTAGCCGAGGTAGCGCAGGGCCGCGGTCTCGGCGGTGGTCTGCGAGTCGCTGAAGGCCTTGGTGTTCTCCTGCTCGATCTCCTGCTCGGACTTGTCCGGCGGGAAGTACAGCTCGCGCGGCGCCAGCGCGTACCGGCCGCTCACCCACAGCCCCAACGCGCCGAACAGGGACAGCTGATCGGTCACCGACACCGTCGTCATGTTCAGGTGCCCGCCGGTCGGGAAGGTCTGCTGCCCGTCGATGCCGATCACGGGGACGTTCCCGTCCATCCCGAGGGTGTCGTAGGTCGGACCCGGCCCGAGCGCCACGTACGGCACCCGGACGAACGCGCCGAGCAGACCGAAGGCGACTACCAGTACGACACTTGTCAGCAGCGTCCACGTACGGCGGTTCACGAGGTGACAGCGTACGTGTTCGCGTCCAGCGAGCTCCGGACACCTTCTGTGAGGTGGCGAAGGCCGCGTACCGTGGAACTATGACCAACTTGCCGTTCGGGTTCAGCTCGCAGGACCCCGACGATCCCGACAAGGGCGACTCGTCGCAAGGCCGCTCTGAGGGCGGCGCCGGTGGCTCCGGGGACCTTCCCGGTTTCGGCTTCGGCGGCATGCCCGGACCGGGCGGCATGCCGAACTTCGACATCGGCCAGCTCGGCCAGATGTTGACCCAACTCGGGCAGGCGCTCAGCCACTCCGGCAGCGGCGGCTCCGGGCCGGTGAACTACGAGCTCGCCAAGCAACTCGCGGTGCAGCAGCTGCACAACAACCAGCGCACCGAGCGCCCGAGCCAGGACCAGGTCAAGGCGATCGAGGACGCGATCCGGCTGGCCGAGCTGTGGCTGGACGCAACCACCTCGCTGCCCGCCGGCGTCCGGTCGGTGCAGACCTGGTCGTCGGTGGACTGGGTGGAGAAGACCCTGCCCACCTGGCAGCGGCTGTGCGACCCGGTCGCGCAGCGGATGTCCAGCGCCTGGCTGGAGGCGCTGCCGGAGGAGGCGAAGCAGGCCGCGGGCCCGCTGCTGTCGATGCTCGGCCAGATGGGCGGGATGACCTTCGGCTCGCAGCTCGGCAACGGCCTCGCCCAGCTCGGCGGCGAGGTGCTGACCTCCACCGACGTCGGCCTGCCGCTCGCCCCGGCCGGTACCGCGGCGCTGCTGCCCGCGAACATCGAGCGCTTCATCGAGGGCCTGGACCGGCCCATCAGCGAGGCGACCGTGTTCCTCGCCGCCCGCGAGGCCGCGCACCACCGGCTGTTCAGTCACGTCCCGTGGCTCGGCCAGCGGCTCCTGGCGACCGTGGAGGAGTACGCCCGCGGCATCCACATCGACACCTCGGCGCTGGAGGACCTGGCCGGCAAGGTCGATCCGACCAACCCGAGCTCGATGCAGGAGCTGATGGGCTCCGGGATGCTCGAGCCCAAGACCACTCCCGAGCAGCAGGTCGCGCTGAACCGGCTGGAGACGCTGCTCGCGCTGGTCGAGGGCTGGGTCGACGTGGTCGTCGCCGACGCCGTCGGCGATCGGCTGCCGGGCGCCGGTGCGCTGGGCGAAACCGTCCGGCGGCGGCGCGCGACCGGCGGGCCGGCGGAGCAGACCTTCGCCACGCTCATCGGCCTGGAGCTGCGGCCCCGCCGGATGCGGGACGCCGCGAACCTGTGGCGGCTGATGACCGAGCGGCACGGCGTCGAGAGCCGGGACCGGGTCTGGGACCACCCCGACCTGCTGCCGGACAGCTCGGACCTGGACGAGCCGCTGGACTTCGCCGACCGCTGGGGCTCGGGCTCCGCGGACCTGGACGACCCGATCGCCGCGATCCGCCGCGCCGAGGCCGACGAGGCGGCGAAGGCCGACGACGAGGGCGACGACTCGCCGAAGCGCGACGAGAACTGACCGAGCGGACGGGGCACTTCCGGACTCCCGGAGGTGCCCCTCGTCATGTGCGGGCTTCGGCCTCTTCCGCGTCGTCGTCCAGCCCGATGCCGAGCTGGGCGGCCGCGGACACCCCCTCCAGGTAGCCGATGGCCCGCTCGGTCTTCGGGTAGCGGCGGACCCACTTCCAGAAGTCGGCCCCGTGGCCGGGCACCAGCAGGTGTGCGAGCTCGTGCACGAGCACGTAATCGAGCACCCATCCGGGTACATCTCGGAGGCGCTGACTCACCCGAATGGTGGCATCGCTGGGCGTGCAGGAAGCCCACCTCGTGCGCATCGGTGGCACCCACCGAACGCCCTGCGGTTGCGCCCTGCCTTCGAGGTGCTTCGCGGACAGCTCGCGGCACCGCTGGAGCAGTGCTTCGTCTGATTCCCGCGCGGGCGAGCGCCGACGCGTCTCACTGCGTTGGAGGCGGCTGAGCATGTCCGCCACCCAGCGCTTTTCCTCCGCGCGGCTCATCCGCGCCGGGAGAAGCACCACGATCTTGTCACCGTCGCGATAGGCGCTCACCGTCTGTCGGCGGCGCTTGCTGCGGCGCACCTCGACCTGGGGTTCAGCCACGGGAGTGGACCTTAGCGAGTGCGCCTGACAAACGGCCCGCGCTGTGAGCCGGACCTCAGCGCCTACGCATCGTGATCCCCCGAGGGATTACTCCATTAAGTCGAACATGCGATGCTCGTAATGCATGCATGTCGAATGGCCCACATGTACCGTTCCCCCAGCCGCCCGGAGGTGGGCAGAAGAGCCAGCAACGACGCTGGATCACGACATGAAGGAGGGGAGCCGTGGCCGAGACGTACAACGGCTACTGCGTGAAGTGCCGGGAGAAGCGCGACTTTTCCGGTGAGGTCTCGGAGACCAACGGTCGCCGAATGGCGAAGGGCACCTGCCCGGTCTGCGGCACCAAGATGACCCGCATCCTCGGCAAGGCGTGACCGGGCACGGGTGGGCCGCCGCTCGGGCCGCCCACCCGCCCGCATCTCCGACGCATCGCTCCGGCGTTCGACATCGCACCCGCCGCGCCGGAGCGCCAGGGGGATAGATCCGTGCTCAGCTCGGCCCGGAGGGCTGACGAGCCGACTCGTTCGCCCTTGTCCGGCGGAATCGCGAATGCGACCGGTGGCGCAAACCTGACGGCCAACACGTCGATCACGCCCCAAGGCGCCGCAGGGAACCTCTAGCATGTGAGTGGGTTTCTCGATTTCGAAAACGTCTTCGGACATCGAGAGGGTTTTCCTGCGCGCACCAAGGAGAATTCGTGGCCGACATTCCCCGCCGGGCGGCACACCGCACCGCGAAGCTCGCCAGCCTGCCGCTCGGTGTCGCCGGCCGCCTGGCCGCCGGGTGGGGGAAGCGGCTCACCGGGCAGAATCCGGCAGAGATCAGCGCCGAGGTGTCGGCCAAGACCGCGGAGCAGGTGTTCGCGGTCCTCGGCCAGCTCAAGGGCGGCGCGATGAAGTTCGGCCAGGCGCTGAGCGTGTTCGAGGCCGCCGTGCCGGACGAGATGGCCGGCCCGTACCGCGAGGCGCTGACGAAGCTGCAATCCGCCGCGCCGCCGATGCCCGCGAGCAGCGTGCACCGGGTGCTCACCGAGCAGCTGGGCTCCGCCTGGCGGAAGCGGTTCGCCGAGTTCGACGACGCCCCCGCCGCGGCGGCGAGCATCGGGCAGGTGCACCGGGCGACCTGGCACGACGGCCGCGAGGTCGCGGTCAAGGTCCAGTACCCGGGCGCGGACGAGGCGCTGCGCTCCGACCTGCGCCAGCTGATCCGCTTCTCCCGCCTCTTCCAGTCGCTGGCCCCCGGCGCCGAGGTCAAGCCGCTGCTCGCGGAACTCCAGGACCGGATGGTCGAGGAGCTCGACTACCGCACCGAGGCCGACAACCAGCGGGCGTTCGCCAAGGCGTTCCGGGACGACGATGCCGTCCTGGTCCCGGCCGTGATCGCCAGCGCCCCGAAGGTGGTCGTCACGGAGTGGGTGACGGGCAAGCCGTACGCCCAGATCATCGCCGACGGGGAACGGGAGGAGCGCGACGCGGCGGGGCGGCTGCTCGCCGAGTTCCACTACTCCGCGCCCGCCCGGGCCGGCCTGCTGCACGCCGACCCGCATCCCGGCAACTTCATGCTGATGCCGGACGGCAGGCTCTGCGTGATCGATTTCGGCGCGGTCTCCCGGCTGCCCAACGGCGTGCCCGCGACGTTCGGCCGCATGGTCCGGCTCGCCCTGGAGGACAAGTCCGCCGAGCTGCTGGAACTGCTGCGCGCGGAGCGGTTCGTGCAGGGCGACCGGGAGATCCAGGCCGAGGACGTGCTGGCCTACCTGGCGCCGTTCGTGGACCCGATCCGCACGCCGAAGTTCCACTTCACCCGGCGCTGGTTGCAGCGCCAGGCCGAGCGGGTCGGCGACCTGCGCAGTCCGGACTTCCGGACGGGGCGGTCGCTGAACCTCCCGCCGGACTACCTGCTGATCCACCGGGTCACGCTGGGTGCCACCGGGATCCTCTGCCAGCTCGACGCCGAGGTCGGCGCCCGCGACATCATCGCCCGGTGGCAGCCGGGCTTCTCCGACTGATAGCCCACCGGCGGACCGCGGCCCGGACGGGCCTCAGCTCGCCGGCCTGGTGCCGACGTGGACCGTGTTCGCCGTCAGGTAGTACACGTCGTCGCGGTTTCCGGCGTAGTGCTCGCCGGATTCGTCGAGCAGCTCGTCCAGCGCCGCCAGGTCCTCCGGCCCGACGCGGTTCTCCGCGTCCCTGCGGAGGAACTGCAACCGGCGGAGCACCGCCTGCAGGGCGACTCCGGACACCGGAGCCGGGCGGTCCACGAGGTAGCTCCACGACCGCACGTCGGCCAGGCCGGCCTCGGACAGCGCCTTGCCCCACCCCACCGGCATCCGGACCGTGCCGGTCATCTCCGCCCGCATCTGCCGGAACCAGTCCTGGCGGGCGGCGGTCAACCGGGCTTCCAGCCCCGGCTCGGCGAGGCCGACGTCCGGCGGCAGCACCTTCGTGTCGAGCCCGAACTCGACGATCGCCAGCCGCCCGCCCGGGCGCACCAGGTTCGCCAATCGGCGCACGCCGGCCAGTTGGTCGGGCAGGTGGTGCACGACGAACGCCGCGAAGACCACGTCGGCCTGCGCGGGAGCCCCGGCCTTCTCGGTGGCCTCCGCGAGCGAGTCGTCGGCGGCGTCCGCCTGGACGGCGTGGACCTCGACCCGGTCGGAGACCTCCTTGACGCGGGCTTCCGCCGCCGCGAGCAGTTGCGGCGCCGTGTCCACGATGGTGAGCGCTCCACCGGAATCCGCCAGCTCCGCCGCGAACGCCGCCGCCGTTCCGCCCGCTCCGGCGCCGATCTCGATCACGGTGCGATCGGTCGGGCGCAGCAGCTTCGCGACGAGTTCGGCGATCTCCGGCGCGTTCAGCTCATCGCCGTCCCGGAGCCGCTGCAGGTGTTCGTCCCAGTCGATGTTGTCGTGCGAGTGTCCGGTCACGAGGCATCACGATACTGGCAATGCCCCGGCCGGTGCTCTGTGTTGTCAAAGTGCGCGAGCGCTCGAGCGCATCGAGTCTCGTCCTGCGCAAGGGATTCCGGTCGCCGGGTCCGCGGGCTTCCCGGCCGGCGGACGCGGTCGGGAAGCCCGCATGGGACGGCTCCTGGAACCCGTTGCGGTGCAAGGTGGTTCAACACCGCCATCGAGTCCTACCGAGCCGATTCCGGGCGGCTCACGGACATCGGGACGCCTCCTGCGCGCGGCGACCGGCGTAGTCGGCGAGCCAGCGCCACCAGCGGCCGGCCGAGATCTCCCGGGCCAGCCGTTGTCGGTGCGCTTCGTCGATCAGCTCGTTACTTCGTATCCGGGACAGGTCCTCGGGCATGAACATCCTTACCTCGCTCTTGATCCGGTTTCCGGTGATGGGGTCGATGGTTCGGTGGTACGTCATGCCGCTCGCTCCTGACCTCGCCGCGCGGGCCGGCCCGCGGCCGGGGTGTCGGCGGGCAGCGGGTGCTTGCGCGGACGGCCGCGCGGACGCTTGCGGGCCACCACCGCGCCGCGCTCGAAGATCTCGCCACCCCAGACGCCCCACGGCTCGCCGCGGGACAGCGCGCCGGCCAGGCACTCGGCCTTGATCGGGCAGTCGGCGCACAGCGACTTGGCCTGGTCCAGCTCCCGCGGGTTCTCGGCGAACCACAGGTCGGGGTCCTGGCGGCAGGGCAGTCGGCTTTCGAGCGTCGTGGGGCTGCCGAACAGGCCGGCCACGGTGTCCTCGTCTGCCAGCAAGCCCTCGCCCGAGCTGGATATCGGCACACTCGCGGTCAACATGAAACTTCCTCCAGTAGTCGATCGGCGGCAGGTTGTGGATGAAGGGAAAACGGGAACGACAAGAAGGCCGCGGACCCGTTCGCGGGTCCGCGGCCTTCGAGAAGCCTGAGAGACGTTCCTAGATCAGTGGATCGAAGAATCGCCTACGAACGGACCGGCATGGGTCGACAACGGTCTGCGGAACCGCACGGAACCAACGCGGCTTGAACTCACGACCATTGCCAGCTTCATACTCGGCAACAGCTGGGATTGGCGCGAAAGTGCCGCGGGACAGCGCGATGGCCCCGGCCATGAGGTGGCGCGGGGTGCTCGACATCAGAATCGTGGACACCAAGGCCACCTCCCTTCGGGGATCAGGGCCGCGGTTTCTCCCAACCACGGCTCGCGCTCTTGCAGGTTATTGGCACCACCGTGCCGGTCGCAACGTATTTTTCGAAGAATCCGCTCGATCGCCTGAAAAACCCTTACGACCAGGCGTTTCAGCGCATGTCGCGGCGGTCACCCTGGGTCAGTGCGAGGACGTCGGAGCCGAACTTCTGCAGCTTCGAAGCCCCGATCCCGGAAATGCCGACCAATGCGGTCTCGTCCAGCGGCCGCTGCTCGGCGATCGCGGTCAGCGTCGCGTCGGTGAACACCACGTACGCGGGCACCTTCAGCTGCCGGGCCCGCTCGCTGCGCCACGCCTTCAACTGCGACAGCAGATCTTCGTCCACATCAGACGGGCAGTCCGCGCAGCGACCGAGCTTGATGTCCATCGTGCCCGTCAGGACGACGTTGCAGATGCGGCAATGCGGCTTCGCGGCCTTCGCGGGTCGCGACAGCAGCTCGCGCTGCTTGACCTTGTTGGGCAACGCCGCCGGATGTTCGTCCGGCACCAGGCTGTACAGGAAGCGGCTGCGCCGGCGGTAGCGGCGGCCACCTGCACGCGCCAGCGCCCATGACAGGGAGAGGTGCTCGCGGGCGCGGGTGACCCCGACGTAGAGCAGGCGGCGTTCCTCCTCCACGGCCGCGTCGGTGTCGGCGTGCATGATCGGCAGGGTTCCCTCGACCAGACCCACCAGGAACACCGCGTCCCATTCGAGGCCCTTCGCCGCGTGCAGCGAGGCCAGGGTGACGCCCTCGACGGTCGGCGGATGCTGGGACTCGGCACGCGCGTCGAGTTCCGCGACGTAGCGGGCCAGCCCCGCATCGGGCTCCGCGGCGGTCAGCTCCTCCGCGAGCTCCACCAGCGCGATCAGCGACTCCCATCGCTCACGCGCGGCGCCGCCGGCAGGAGGCTCATCGGTCAGGCCGACTTCGCGGAGCACCGAACGGACGGTCGCGGGCAGATCCTCTTCACCGGCGCCGTGCGCGATCGCGGTGCGCAGCGTGGCCATCGCCTGCCGCACCTCCGCCCGCGCGAAGAACCGTTCGCCACCGCGCACCTGGTAGGGGATCTCGGCGTCGGACAGCGCCTTCTCGTAGACCTCCGACTGCGCGTTGACCCGGAACAGCACCGCGATCTCCGACAGCGCGATGCCTCGCTTGGCCAGCTGAGCGATCTTGCGCGCGATCGCCTCGGCCTCGTCGGTCTCGTCGTCGTACTCGGCGAAATCCGGCCGGGGCCCGTCCGGGCGTTGTCCGACCAGCTTCAGCCGGGTGCCGGCCGGCCGTTCCCGCGCCGCGCCGATGACCTGGTTGGCCAGGCCCACCACCTGCGGCGTCGACCGGTAGTCCCGCTCCAGGCGCACCACCGTCGCCTCCGGGTACTTGCGCGGGAAGCCGATCAGCCACTTCGGTGACGCACCGGCGAACGAGTAGATCGTCTGGTTCGCGTCTCCCACCACCGTGAGGTCGTCGCGGTTGCCCACCCACGAGTCGAGCACCCGCTGCTGCAGCGGGTTGACGTCCTGGTACTCGTCCACGACGAACGACCGGTACCGGCCGCGGAACTCCTCGGCGATCTCCGGCTGGTCCTCCAGGATCGCCGCGATGTGCAGCAACAGGTCGTCGAAGTCCAGCATCTGCGCCCTGTTCTTGACCTGCTCGTAGGTCGCGAAGGCCTTGCTGAGCTGCTCCGGCAGGATCGGCACCTCCCGCCCGGCGGCGGCCGCGGCGGCCGGGTACTGCTCGGGCCCGATCAGCGACGACTTGGCCCACTCGATCTCGCCGGCCAGGTCCCGGACGTCCTCCCGCTCGGTGGACAGCCCGAGCTTGTTCGCCGCCTGCATGACCAGCCGGAACTTGTTGTCCGCCAGCTGCCACATCTGCGTCTCGTGCACCCGCGGCCAGAAGTAGCGCAGTTGCCGGAAGGCCGCGGCGTGGAAGGTCTGCGCCTGCACGCCGGCCGCGCCGAGCGCGCGCAGCCGGGTGCGCATCTCCCCCGCCGCTCGGGCGGTGAAGGTCACCGCGAGCACCTGCTGCGGTGCGACGAGGCCGCGCTGCACGAGGTAGGCGATGCGATGGGTGATCGTGCGCGTCTTCCCGGTGCCCGCGCCCGCCAGGACGCACACGGGGCCGCGTGGTGCGACGACCGCCTGCCGCTGCTCCGGATCCAAACCTTCCAGGAGTCGCGGCTGCTCGGTCATGCCCGGCATCTTCGCAGACCTGCTCCCCCGCTCGGGGCCACACCCCGGCACCCGCAACCGCGTGTCGGGCGTGATCCGCCGCCGAAAACCGGGCGCGCAGCCGCGCTGAACTGCGGCGGAAGGCGGCTCACGCGGACGTGCGGAGCCGGCCGGGAAGGTCCCGGCCGACTCCTCGCGTCAGTCCTGCCAGGTGGCCCAGCCCTTGATCATGCGGTAGGCGATGGACACGCCCGGCGGCAGGCGCAGGCCGTCGACCGCTCCGCCCTCGGACTCCAGGGCCGCCCGGACCGTGTCGCGGTGCACCCAGCGGGCGTCCTCGATCTCCCCGTCCGCCGGGATCAGCGGCGCCGACGGGTCCGCGATCGCGGCGAAGCCCAGCATCAGCGACCGCGGGAACGGCCACGGCTGGCTGCCGAGGTAGCGGACGTCCGAGACATCCACCCCGACCTCCTCCGCGATCTCGCGCGAGACGCAGGCCTCCAGCGACTCACCGGCCTCGACGAAACCGGCGAGCACCGAGTACCGCTCCGGCGGCCAGATCGGCTGGCGGGCCAGCAGGACCCGGTCCGCGCCGTCGTGCACCAGGCAGATGACGGCCGGGTCGGTGCGCGGGTACTCCTCGCGATCGCAGCCCGTGCAACGCCGGGCCCACCCCGCGCGGACCCGCGTCGTCGCCGCGCCGCAGACCGCGCAGTAGCGGGCGTTGTCGTGCCAGCCGAGGAGGCCGACAGCGGTGGTGAACAGGCCGGCGTCGGTGTCGTTGAGCAGACCACCGCCGGTGCGCAGGTCCCGCCAGTCGTCCTGGGCTCCGTCGTGCTCGCTGCGCAACGCCCAGTAGCCGATCTCGTCCTCGACGCCGAGCAGGACGGCGTTGGGGACCGGGCCTGCGCCGAAGTCCGTCGCGGGATGCACCACGAGCCGTGAATCCTGGCCGATCTGGGTGCGCCCCTTGGCGTCCACCAGCACGACCCGTCCGGTCGCCCACAGCTGGGCACCGCCGTCCGGGGCGTCCCGCAGCGTCTCCCTGCGGTCCACTGTGGACCTGGAGAGCAGGGGCGCGGAATCCAGCTGGAAACCCGCCCCGGCCAACACCTCGGTAGTCATCTGCCCGCCTCACCGTCTAACCGCGTCATGGCAGCACCACTCCCCCGAGCAGCCGCAGCTGGTCGGCGAGCTTGTCCGCGTCGCCGACGACGACTCCGGTGAAGGAGGTGGGCGCGAACAACCGGGCCGCCTCGGCAACTTGCTCCGCAGTGACCGCCCGCAACCGCTCGGGGTGCGCGACCAGCCAGTCCTGCGTCAGCCCCGCCGTGGCCAGCGCGGCGAGCGTGGACGCCATGCCGGCCTGCGACGCGGTGGAGGTGAGCAGGCTGCCGATGGCGTACTGCCGGGCCGACTCCACCTCCGACTCGGTCGGCGGCACCAGCGCCAGCCTCGCCAGCTCGTACCGGGTCTCCAGCAGCGCGGCCGCGGTGACCTCGCTGGCGGTGTCGGCGTCGACGAGGACCGTGCCGTTGCCCCGGGTGAACTCGAACGACGAGTGCGCGCCGTAGGTGTAACCCTTGTCCTCGCGGATGTTCTCCACCAACCGCGAGGAGAAGTAGCCGCCGAAGACCAGGTTCGCGACCTGCAGCGCCGGGTACTGCGGGTCCGTGCGTGGCAGCGCCTGCGCGGAGAAGCGCAGCTGCGACTGCACCGCGCCGGGCCGGTGCACCAGCCGCACGTCACCGCCGCGGACCACGGGCAGCGACGGGAGCTCGCGCGCGCTGTCCTCGGACTGCCAGTCCGCCAGGTTGCGCGCGACGGCCGCCACCGCCTGATCCGGGTCGATGTCGCCGACCAGCACCAGCACCGAACCGCGCGGCAGCACCGACTCGCGGTGCAGGGTCCGGACCTCCTCGGCGGTGACCTCGGCGACGTCCTCGGCCGCCGGCACCTCGCGGACGAACGGGTGGTCGCCGTAGCGGTGTCGCTGCAGCTCCTCGCGGGCGATCACCCGCGGCTGCGATCGCGCGACGGCGATCCGCTCGACCAGCCGGGCGCGCTCCCCCTCGACCTCCTCGTCGCGGTACACCGCGCCGGTCAGCGCGTCGGCGAGCACGTCGAGCAGGGTGTCCAGCCCGGTGGCCAGCGCATCACCGGTGATGCTGAGCCGCTCCGGGTCGACGACCGAGCTCAGGTCGGCGCCCACCGCGGCCAGGTCGGTGTCCACCTGCACCCGGTTGCGGCGCTCCGTGCCGGTCAGCAGCGTCTCGGCCAGCAGCTCGGCGCGGGCCGGGTGCTTCTGGTCCTCGCCGGCGAACGGGATCCGCAGGCGCAGTTCGACCATCGGGACCACGCCGTGCCGGGCCGCGATCACCCGCAGGCCGTTGTCCAGCACGGTGTCCACGACGGCCGGCGCGCGGCCGGTGCGGGGCTCACCGAGCGGCGGCAGCGGGCGCGGGCCGAGCTCGGTGCGGCCGATCTCCTCGGCGCTGCGGTGCGTTGCGCGGGTCATGCCGCACCTCCTGTCGCGTTCTCGTCACCTGCGGGTTCGATCTCCAGCACCGCTCGCGCGTCCGACCGCAACGACTTCGCGGCCGCCGCGACGTCCTCCGCGCGGACCTCGCCGATCCGCTTCGGCAGCTCGGAGATCAGCTCCGCGCGGCCGTGCAGCAACTCGGCGCTGCCCAGGTCGAGGGTCCGGGTGACCACCCGGTCGTGCCCTCGGTACAGGCTGGCGGCCCAGCGCGCCGTGACGCGGGACAGCTCGTCCTCGGTGGGGCCGTCGGCGGCCAGCTTCTCCAGCTCCTCGTCGACCGCTCCGATCACCCGGTCGAGGCCGACCTCCGGCGTGTGGATCGCGGTCACGGTGAAGGTGTCCGGGTCGCGGGCGTCCAGCGGGGAGCCCATCAGGCCGCAGCCGGCGTGCACGTCCACCACCAGCGAGTCCTGGTAGACCAGGCGCTGCTGCAGGCGGGCGGCGTCGCCGTCGGACAAGATCGCCGCGAGCACCACGTTCGCCAGGTAGGCGTCGAGCTCGCCGACCGGGTCGGGCAGGCGGTAGCCCAGCGCGACGGCGGGCAGCGGCGCGTGCGGGTCGATGTGCTTGCCGCGCAGCTCGCCCGACGGGAACGGCTCGCCGAACGACGGCCGCGGCGCGACGTCGCGCGCCGGCACATCGCCGAAGTGCTTGTTGATCAGATCGATGGTGCGCTCGACGTCGAGGTCACCGCTGACGGTCAGCACCGCGTTGCCCGGCGCGTAGTAGGTGTCGAAGAACGCGGCGCAGTCGTCGACGGTCGCCTGTTCCAGGTCGGTGAAGTCGCCGTAGCCGTTGTGGGCGTTGGCGAAGGTCGAGTACAGCACCGGCGGCAGCAAGATCCACGGGAAGCCGCCGTAGGGGCGGTTGAGGACGTTGAGGCGGATCTCCTCCTTGACCACGTCCACCTGGTTGCGCAGGTTCTCCTCGGTGATCTTCGGTGCCCGCATCCGGTCCGCTTCGAGGAACAACGCCCGCTCCAGCGCCGCCGACGGCAGCACCTGGTAGTAGTCGGTGTAGTCCTGGTGCGTCGAACCGTTGAAGGTGCCGCCGGAGCCCTGCACGTGCCGGAAGTGCGCGAGCTTCTCCAAGCTCTCGCTGCCTTGGAACATCAAATGCTCGAAGAGGTGGGCGAAACCGGTGCGCCCTTCCGGTTCCGAGCGGAAGCCCACGTCGTAGTGCACGCTGACACCGACCACAGGGGCCTGGCCCGACGACGCTTGGCCCGCCGCCGAGTCCGGTGCCAACACCACGCGCAGCCCATTGGGCAAAGTAACGCGATGCAGCTGGGGTTCGACCATGCCATGCAGCCTACGTGCGGACTGTCAAGCCGTGGGTGCCCCCTTCGCCACTCTTCGGCGTGTCGTGATCACCCGGCGTAGGTGGCGAAGTCCCGGCGCGCAGCATCCAGCCGCGGTCGAGCGGTACCCGCCTGTTCGGGCGCGGTCAGCGGACCTGGGCGATGAGGGAATCGATCTCGGCGCCGATCGTGCGCGCGTCGGCCGGCAAGATCGCGAAGACCTGCTCGCCGCCGCTGCCGCGCTCGACCCGGTTCAGGTAGCGGCCGTCCGGCTCGTTGTCGAACCAGGACACCACCTGGGAACGCTTCCGGCGGCCGTACTGGTCGCGGGTGCTCGCCGAGATCTGACCGATGCGCGCGTGCGGCGCCTTCCCGATCGCCTCGTAGAGCGAGACCTGCTGGTCGCCGCTGCTGCCGCGGTTCGGGGTGGCCGACTGCATCATGCTCATCTGGTCGTAGTCGTCGGGCTGCGGCTGCTGCACCAGCGAGCTCTGCGGGACCCGCACCGGCCCCTGACCGCCCGGCTTGGTGGGCGGCAACGTGGCCAGCAGGACCTGCGGCAGCGGGGCTTTCTCGTGAACCTCGACGGTCAGCATGCCGCCGCGCTGCGGATCTTCGCTCGGTGTCTGCACGCCGAGCACGACCCGGTTGCCTTCGGTGAACACCGCGAGCGCCCGCCAGCAGTGATCGGAGCCGACCTGCGGGAACCACAGCGAGTCGACCCACAAGAACGGGTTGGCCAGCGTCTTGAGCGCGGTGACCAGCGGCGGTGCGACCTCGTCGTTGATCACGACGCCGGCGGCGGCCATCCGGTCCAGCTCACCGATCGCGATCTGGCTGAACTGATCGGCGGTGTACCCGAAAGAACGGCTGCTCAACGGCAAGGTCAAACCGTCGATCTTCAGGTACTTGAGCACGATGTCCAAGTGCACCGGCTGAAGCTGCCACCGCCCCAACACGCCCACTGTCGTTTCTCCCCTTGTGAATTCGCCCGCTGCAAGCGTGACCGGCCGGTGGCGCCAAGCCGGCACCACCGGTCAGCACCGGATCATTCGCCGAGCACCGGCGGGGCGGTCTTCGGCATGTCGTTCATCCAGATGTCGTCCTGCTCCTCGAGCCAGGACGGGCGCTCGTGCTCCTGGTCCTCGGTGCCCTGGCCGCGCTGACCGGCACCCCCCATGCCGCCCATCGCGCCTCGTCCGGCACCGGCACCTCGAGCACCTGCTCCGCCCGCACCCGCGCCGGCCCCAGCCCCGGCGCCGAGTCCACCGACACCGGCCCGGCCACCGGCGGCCATGCCACCGGCGCCTGCACCACCGGCACCCATGCCACCGACCATGCCGACACCGCCCGCGCCGCCGCCGGGGAGACCACCACCGGCGCCACCGCCGGGCAGCCCGGTTCCGCCACCGCCGGGAAGCCCGGGCTGATCGGCCCACTGGCTGCCGGTTCCGGAAGGCGTGGTGTAGCCGCCACCGGGGACACCGGTGAGATTATTGGGGTCGTACGCACCGACGGGGCGCCCGTCGCCGGGAATGCCACCACCGGGGATACCGGTGCCGATGCCACCGCCGGGAAGCTTTCCGGTCCCGCCACCCGGCATTCCGCCGCCGGGTCCACCACCGGGATTGCCGGGACCTCCACCGCCCCACTCCGTGGGGGGCGGCGGCGGCACGGGCGGCGGCTCCTTGGTGTTGCCGTCCGGCCCCTTGTACTGCGGCATCTTGGCGTCGACCTGGGTGAGCGTGGGGCTGTAGACGCGCGCCATCGTCTCCTGCGCGGCCTTCTCCGCCTGCTCCTGCTCCTCCATCTGGCTGAGCGCGTTGATGCCACCGCCGGCGACCCCGAACGGGATCGAAGCGGAAGCGGCCTCACCCCAGCTGAAGCCCTGGGGCTTCTCGACCATCTTGCTGGCCTGACCGGCGGCCTCACCTGCGGCGTGCAGGTTGTTCCCGGTCATCTCGAAGGCATCGGCACTGGCCTTCATCCAGTCGGAAGCAGGCTTGCCGACCTCACGAGCGTTGTTCGCGGCCTCGCCTTCCCAGCCCCCGTCGACGATCTTGGCGAGGTCCGTGGCGTAGTTGTTCCCGCGCTCGCGCAGGCCCGTGGCGAGCTTCTTCCACGCCTCGGCGACCTCACCGACCTTGCCCTGGTCGATCGACTCCTGGTTGGTCTTGTAGATCTGCGCGTGGCTGAAGCCCGACCAGTTGAGGCACTGCGTGATCGCCGGCGAGTCGTAGCTGCTGACGTTGAGGCCGGAGTTCTGCTGCGCCAGCTGGCTCTGCTGCTGCTGGGCAACGCGGTTGGCCTGTTCGCCGTGCTTCTTGCGCTCCTCTTCCGCAGCGCTCTCCCAGCCGAAGACCCGAGAACCCGCGTTGTCGAGGGTACTGAGAAGTCCCATCACTCCCCCTGTCTCATCACTTCGGAAGTCTTGGCGAGATCTGCTCAGCGACCTTCCGAGACTCGCCGCACGCATCGACGGAGTCCCGATCCTCACCTGTCACAGTGACAGTGATCGTGCCCTTCCCAGCGTCGAGGAACGTCGAACAGATCCCTTGCCCCTGAGAGCCCGCCGTGACTCCGGTCGCCGCCTTCCGGCCGCTGATCTCGAAAGGTTCGATCTCAGCGAAATTGCCTTGCGTTGTGTACTTGTCGAAAGTCGTGTCCGGGACCTTGTACAGAGTGAGGTCCATCTTCGCGCCGTTGTAGTTGCACCCAGGCTCGGACTTCAGGTTGTTGTCCGGCTCGCCCGGACCTGCAACTCCCGCAGCTGAGAGATCGCTCGGGGTGAAGAAGTTGCAGACATCGAAACTCTCAAGCCCAGGAGCCTCTGCAGCTGAGGTCGTTGGCTCGCCATCGCCCGTCCGACCCGGCGATCCGCCAGAACAAGCGGTCAGGCTGAGAAGCGCAACTCCGGCAGCCGTGACGACAACGGTTCGGGAGAGAGTGCTCACTGAATACCTCGCTGGAAGTCCGCGGAGATCTGCTCGTCGGTTGCACGGTAGTCCTTCGCCGCGGCGCGAAACGCGTCCGCCTGCTTCTGGAGCTCGTCCATGAGCTGCCGGATGAGAACAGCTGCACCGGCGCTGCTATCCGCTGCCTTCTGAACGAACCGCTGGGCCAGCTGCTGACCGTCCGGATAGTTCCCCAGGCCCTGCAAACGGGTCATCTGGTCCGTATACCGCAGGAGCTTCTGCAGCTCGTCCTTCTCCTCGTCGCAGCGTTTGGCAGCTTTTTCGGCCACCTCCGGGTCTAGCGACAGCTTGCCCGCGCCGACCTGCTGATTGATCCACTGCGTCTGGCCGCTGATCGCCTTCAGCCCTTCTTTGGCTGCAGCGAACCCACTTGCGTCTGCGCTTGTCATCCCAGACCCCTCTGGACTCTGCGATCTCCCCAGGTAACGGTGAACACTTTAACCTGACGCAGGGGCATCCGTAACGGTTCCCGACAAACCTGACGCAGCTCCGGCACCACCCGTTCAGCCGCAGGTCACGGCGTTGTCACGGTCCGACACCGAGCGATTGCGGACAGCGATCGCGCGAGACGTTCAAGCCGAGCCCGGAACGCCTAATTCGACTGCTCGACCTGTTGATCATTCCGGCAGCCGCTTGGCTGACGATCTTCTCCGCTTCCCCGCCGACTACTGCCCTCGCACCCATCCGTACCGGACATGTCGGCAGAAGCCGGCCGGTGTCAGCGGTTGATTTTTTTGTTCAGGGTTTCCACGAGGGTTGGGAAGGTTTGGTGGAAGTTCTGGAGGTTCGGGGTTTCGTACCAGTAGAGGCCCGATGTTCCGTCCGCTCCCGGGTTCAGTTCCGCGAACTCCGCTAGCCAGCGGTCCGTTTCTTCCAGGACCACCGCGTACGGCAGCGATCGGGAGAACACCGTCTCGCGGTCCTGCTCCGGCAGCGACTCCGCCGCGGCCTCGTGCAAGTAGCCGCGCAGGCCCCTGACCTGCACCACGAGCGCGCTGCCTCGTCGCGTTCGCGCCGGCATCAGGCGTGCGCTGAACATCATCGCGATGCCGCCGATCAGCACGGCGATCCCCAGCAGTGCCGCTGACGTCGTCAGCGCCAGTACCGCCGTCAGCGCCGCTCCGCCGATGATCACGCCGAGACCCGTCCACCAGAAGCGGTTTCGGTCGACGTCCGGACGCCGTGCGAACCACTCCTTCTCCACGACCTCCGCGTACAGCGCCGCGCGAACCCGGCTCGCGTCGAGGTCGCGCAGTTGGGATAGCCGCACCTCTTGCTCCTGCCCCACGAGCAGGTCGTAGACCGCTCGCTCGAACGGCCGCAGCGAGTCGTCGGCCGGGTTCAGCCGGACGATTCGCCAGTCCTGGCCGGGGAGTTCCTCGATCCACAGGTAGTTGCGGACCGCCAGGTCGATGATCGTCGCCGTCACGTCGACCGGGTCCACCCGCTCGTCGATGACCGTGCCGATCTGGCCGGGCAGCACGCCGTCCGGGGACGCGAACGCGACCGCGCCCTGGGAATCGGTCATCAGCACCTCGACCTGGCCCACGTCCTCCGCGAACGCGCGCACGTCCCGGCCTCGGGCGTACCAGACGAGGCCGAGGCCGCCGATCAGCAGCAGGCCGATCGCGGCCAGACCGGCCGCCGTCGCCGGCGTCAGCGAGAACGCCCGCGCCAGGCTGAAGTACTGCTCGGTCACGGCGTTCGCCGGCACCGTGCCCGCCGGGACCTTGAATGTGAGGTCCATCCGGTCGCCGGGCTGCAGGCCGTAGGTCACCGCGTGCATCGACTGGGTGTGGGTGATCTCGAACTGGGCGCAGCGGTTCGCGCTGCCCAGCGGGCCCGCCAGGCACATGATCTCCTGCGGCACCTTCGGCGACAGCAGCGACACCTCGACGCGGTCCACCGGCACGTTCCAGCCACCCGACACCTGCCAGCGGACGTCCTGCCTGTCACCGGCGTCCGCCACGGCACCGCGAACCGAGTACGTCAGCGTCGAAACCCCGGGCTGCAGCGTCAGATGCAGCTTGTCGGCCTCGGCCTGGATCGCGCCGCCACCGTCGAGCACGGCGTCGGAGACCGTGAAGACCCGGTCCGCCCCGGGCCCCGCGGACTGCCGCAGCGGCATCGTGCGCTCGACTTGCTGACCCGCGGGAACGTTGATCCGCTCGGTGACCGAGACCAGGCCGTCGCGCTGCAGCTTGAGGTTCACGCTGCTGGAAACCGTGCCGGGCAGCGCATCGACCGGTTGCTCCTGCGCCGCGGCCGTGCTCGGTGCGCCCAACAGCAGTCCGGTCAGGGCGACCACCAGCCCCCGTTTGGTCAACACGGCCCGAACGATAGCCGCCCGTGGCTAAGCTCTGGTCCGCAACGGTGGGATTGATGGTGAGGAAGTCGGGGGGAAATGACTGCTCGGTGGCGGCCAGCCGAACCTGGACCAACAGTCCACATTCGACACTCCGCGAGGAAGACCGCATGACGCAGCCGCCCCCGCCACCACGCGGCCCGCAGCCACCCCGCCAGCCCTGGCCACCGCAGGGCCCGCGCGGCGGGCAACAACGTCCGGGTCCCCGGCCGCCGCAAGGCCCGGCCCCCCGGCCGCCGCAAGGCCAGGTCCCCCAGCCACCGCAAGGTCAGACTCCCCGGCCGCCACAAGGTCCGGTCCCCCGGCCCCAGCAGCCGCAACGCCGTCCTCCGCTACCCCCGCCCGGCACGCAACCCCTGCGCCCGCAGCAGGGAGCGCCGATCTTCGACCAGCCGACCCGCCGGATCGCACCACCGCCGGCCGCGCGCCCGCTGCCGCCGCAAACCACCGTGCGATTGGCACCGCAACGCCCGCCGCAGCCGATGCCGCACATGCGGCCGCCGCAGCGCAAGAGCAACACCGGTGTCATCGTCGCGCTGGTGCTGGTCGGCATGGCGCTGCTCGGCGTCGGCACCGTCGGCGCGATGGCCGCATCGATCACCTCTAGCCGGGCTTCGGACTACAGCAGCACCAGCAGCCGCTCGACGTCGACGAATTCCAGCGAGACCGAGACTTCCACCGACACGACGACCAGCAGCGAGGAATCCGAGACGTCCACGTCGACCAACGGCGATGACGACGAGGTCAAACCGGTCTCGGCGCTGGGCGACCACCCGTTCAACATCCCGGGCAACGGCGCGATGAACACCTCGTGCAACCTGCCCCGCTTCAACACCGACGTCACCTCGCAGGACCGCTTCTACCAGGCCGCACTGCCTTGCCTGATGGAGGCGTGGGCCCCGGCGCTGGAGAACGCCGACCTGCCGGTCCGGACGCCCACCGTGATCACCACCGGGGACAACATCGAAACGCCCTGCGGGACGCGGCGGTGGAACCAGACCGCGATGTACTGCCCCGGCAACCACACGATCTACATGACCGCGCGCTACTACGCCCAGGTCGAGCAGCGCACCAAGGCAGGCGTGTACCTCGGCCAGTTCGCGCACGAATTCGGCCACGCGCTGCAGGGCATGACCGGGATCAACAGCGCCTACGGCGACGCGTCCTACGACGCGGGCGGCAGCTCCACGTCGGCCGGGCTGGAACTGACCCGGCGCTCCGAGCTGCAGGCGACGTGCTTCGAGGGCATGACGCTGGCCGCGTTGCAGAACGGCGGCGTCAGCAACGACTTCATCTTCCCCGCGCTGGAGGACTCGTCCGATCGCGGCGACGAGCACACCAACGTGCGCGACCACGGCAGCACGTCGACCAACGCCGCTTGGGTGGAGCAGGGGTTCCGGAAGAACCGGATCACGGAGTGCAACACCTGGCTGGCGTCGGCCTCCGACGTCGACTGACGGGGCTCAGGGCCGGCGGAGCATCAGCCCGTAGCCGCCGCCGGCGACCGCGGCGAGGGTCAGCAGGACCCAGTTGGCGCGCTGCACCTGGCCTTTCAGCTCGGAGTCGGTCGATCGCGCCGGGCGGACCACGAAGTCCTCGCCCGGGTCGGCGGGCACCTGCACCGGCAGCTGCTGGCCGGGGGCGTGGCCGCAGCCGTCGAACGGCGCTCGCCGCACCACGCCGTCGATCCGGACCTCGACGAGGTCCCGCGCCGAGGCAGCGCCGCACGGGCGCGACTCGATGACCGTCGCCGTCGCCGGCCGCATCGCCTGCCCGGCCTCCGTCATCAGCGGCCACAGCGTCACCGCCGCCACCGCGACCCCGAGCGTTCCGAGGACAAGCAGGATCGGCGCCACCGACGCCGAACCTCGTTGCCTTCCCACGACACCGATATTGGCAGAAAGCCGAACGGCGCCGACCGTCACTCGGGGCAATGCCGGGATCACGCCCGGTGCGCCCGGTCCCTAGGAGGCGTCCGCGGGTGTCACCTTCTTGACGTAGAGCAGCCGGTCACCGGCCTCGATCGCATCGGCTTCCGGGGCGTCCACCCGGTAGAGCTGTCCGTCGCGCACCACGCCGAGCACGATGTCCGAGAGGTGCCGCGGCGAGCCGCCGACCTCCTGCGGTTCGACCTCCCGCTCGGCGATCGCCAGGCCCACGTCCGGCGTCAGCAGGTCCTCGAACATCTCCACCACCGACGGCGTCGAGGTCGCCATGCCCAGCAGGCGGCCCGCCGTCTCGCTGGACACCACCACCGAGTCCGCGCCGGACTGGCGCAGCAGGTGCACGTTCTCGGCCTCCCGCACCGCCGCGACTATCTGCGCCTTCGGCGCGAGCTCCCGCGCGGTCAGGGTGACCAGCACGGCCGTGTCGTCGCGGGCCGGGGCGACCACGATGGCCCGCGCCCGCGGCACCCCCGCCACGCGCAGCACGTCCGAGCGGGTGCCCGAGCCGTTGACGGTGACCAGGCCTTGCGCGGACGCGGTTTCCAGCGATCGCTGGTCGGTGTCGACGACCACGATGCGCCCGGGCTCCGCGCCGTCGCCGAGCAGTGCGGTGACCGCCGAACGGCCCTTGGTTCCGTATCCGATGACGACCACGTGGTCGCGCACCCTGGACCTCCAGCGTTGGATCTTGAAAGCCTGTCGAGAGCGCTCGGTGAGCACTTCCAGTGTGGTACCGACCAGCACGATCAGGAACAGCACCCGCAGCGGCGTGATGACCAGCACGTTCACCAGCCGGGCCTGCGAGGTGACCGGGGTGATGTCGCCGTAGCCGGTGGTGGACAGCGACACCGTCGCGTAGTAGACGGCGTCCAGCAGGTCCAGCTCGCCGCCCGCGGAGTCCCGGTAGCCGTCCCGGCCGAAGTACACGATGAGCACCGTGGCGGCCAGCGCGAGCATCGCGCCGATGATCCGGCGGATGATGGAGCGCACCGGGCTGATCGTGCTGCCCGGCATCCGGATCACGCCCACCAGCGCGTGGTCGGGCCTGCTGGTCAGCTCCTCCTCGTCGGTGCGGCCACCGATGAAGGGGTGCGCCAGTCGCTTGGGACTGCGCCGCATCATGACCCGTGCCCTCCGGCTCCTGCCGCGCGACTCGGAAGCGCGTTCTCACCACTCACGGCGCAGAACAGTAACCCTTGACCGCGCGCCGGGTGCGATGCGGCACCGGCAGTTCGGCGACGAGCTCTCCTGCAGGCCGGAAGACCTGGTCTGGACTTGGCGGTGCCGCGGCTTACCATGCAGCGGTGCAGCAGCTTCAGCACGCGGCGCGCGCCCTGGGATGGGACGGCCGGCTGATCCCGGACGTCGAGGTCCTCGGTGCGCGGTTCGCCGCCGTGGCGCGGATCAGGCGCGACGTCCACGAGTGGCGCAGTCTTCACGGCTGGGGGCCGGAGCTCAACCCGGCCTGGTTCCGGTCCTGGTCCGAGCCCTGCACGCACGACCAGGTGCCGGTGGCCGCGGTCGATCTGCTCGGGTTGCTGGTGCCGGTGTCCCGCTCCCGCCACGCGCTGCGGGCGTGCGGGACGTTGCTGACGTTGGCGCCGTGCGCGGTCGTGCTGCCCCAGGGCTCCAAGTACAAGCCGTTGCGGATGCTGGAGCTGGACTACTACGGCGTGGGCGTGGTCAACGCCGGCTTCGAGGGCCCGGCCGAGCTGGTGGTCACACCGGAGGACCGGACCGCGGAGTTCGGTTCGTCGATGTTCGGCCGCTGGCTGCTGGAGGTCCTCTACTCGCGGCTCCTCGAACTCCCCCAGCTCACCGAGAACGCCTGAGCGGGTTCCCAGACGTCTTCTCCCGAGGACGAGTCCACAGCGAGAAGGCGTCCGAGACTCCGCTGACGGCCGCCGCGAACCCGTCCTGACCTACGCCAGGACGTATTCGTGCCAGTTGAGCTGCTGCGGGTTCCAGCGCATGCCGCGGCCTTCCTTCAGGGCGCGCAGCGCCTGCATCGTGTGCGGCCAGCGGCGGATCACGTTCGCCAGCGCGACCGGCGTCATCAGGTCGGCCGAACGCCGGTGGTCGCCCGGGCCCAGCAGCGCGATGCCGCCGGGCGTGGAGATGATGTCGGTCAGCGGCGCCTGGCCGGACAGGGCGGCCTGCTCGACGCTGAGGATGCTGTGCGGCTGCAGTTCGCTCGGCCAGCTGCTGCGGTCGATGTCGGCGGCGACCGGCTGGTCGCAGCTGCCGCACTCGCACTTGAACTCGCTGGCCCAGCCGTGCTGCTTCCACGACCACACCGCGGCACCGCCGGTGTCCAAATCGGACAGTGCGGCGACGTGCGGCCAGGCCCCGACGACGGCGCTGAGCATCGTCTTCTTCGACGGTCGCGGGTTGCGGCCCGGGCCGTCGAAGGACCAGGTGCCTTCGTCGTTCCGGTGCACCCGCACCAGCGGGGCGCGCATCGCCAGGACGTCGGCGTCGACGTTCACTTCGGATTCCGGTGGCGTGTTGAGCTTCCAGTCCGTGTTCATCGCGGGCATAGTCATCCGCCGCGAACCGCGATCTCAAGCTCCGCCACCCGAACGTGTACTGATCCGGGGCGCCGGGCGTGATCCCGCTGACGCCGACATCTCCGCAGGTCAGTGCTCGTGAGCACGTTGGATCGCTATGGCAGCACAACGTGCTCACGAGGCCTGACCAGGCCGAACGGTCACTGCGCCGAGGGCACCGAGGTGATGAGGTTCCGGAGGCCGTCGGCGTCGAGGAGGTCGGCGGGGCGGAGCGTGTAGTCGTGGCGGACGTAGTGGAACGCCGCGCGGACCTTCGACAGCGGCGTGCCGGAGAGCTCCGCCCAGGCCAGCCGGTACGCCGCGAGCTGCACCGACAGCGCCGGGATCTGGTCGCCGCCCGGCACCGCGCCGGTCTTCCAGTCCAGCACCGTCCAGCCGCCGTCTGCGTCGGCGAACACCGCGTCCATCCGGCCGCGCAGCACCACGCCCTCGACCTGGGTCTCGAACGGCACCTCAACGCGGTGCGGCGTGCGGTCGGCCCAGGAACCGGCCAGGAACGCCTGCTGCAGATCGGCGAGCTCCTCGTGCACCGGCGCGGATTCGTCGGCGGCGCCGGGCAGTTCGTCGAAGTCCAGCAGCGCGGTCGAGGTGAACCGGTGCTCCAGCCAGGCGTGGAACGCGGTGCCCCGCCGGGTCATCGGGTTCGGCGGGAACGGCAGCGGGCGGCGCAGCCGCCGGGCGAGGGTGTCGGAGTCCTTGGCGAGTTCGACGAGTTGGCTCACCGACAGGTGGTCCGGCAGCCTCACCTGCTCCCGCCGCTGCGCGGCCGCGGCGCGCTCGGCCAGCAGCACGTCGACATCCCGCGCCCAGCCGTCCTCGTCGTCCTCGTCGTCATCCGGCTCTGAATCATCCGCAGTGGACATCGCGGCCCGCACGAGCTCCGCGCCTTCGGCCACCGCTGCGCGGCGCGACCCCAGCGGATCGACCGGCCACTCCGCGCAGCGCACGGCGTCGGCGAGCGGGTTCGTCGCGTCCTCATCGGGTTCCGGCGTCCACAGGTCGACGACCCCGGCCCCGGATTCGCCCAGCACCTCGGCCAGCTGCCGCAGGAAGTCCGACGGCCCCTTCGGCCGGTCGCCGTTCTCGCCCCACCAGTGCCCGGACAGCAGCAACGTCCGCTCCGAGCGCGTCACCGCGACGTAGAGCAGCCGCCGCTCCTCGGCGAGCCGGCGCTCCTCGAACTCCTCGTCGTGGATGCCCAGCGCCTCGGTGACCTCCTTGCGGTCCAGCCCGAACAGCCCCTCGACGTCCAGCCGGGGCAGGTCCTGGGCGTCGCCCCGGAGTTCGGCGGGCAGTTCGGTGGCCGACCGCAGCCACGACGAGGACTTCCGCTTGCCGGGGAAGACGTCGTTGACGAGGTGCGGCACGGCGACGACCTGCCACTCCAGGCCCTTGGCGGCGTGCACGGTGAGCACCTGGACCCGGTCCTCGGCGACTTCGACCTCGCCGGGTTCCAGGCCGTCCTCGGCTCGTTCGGCCGCTTCCAGGTAGTCCAGCAGCGCGTGCAGCGTGGCCGACGGGCTCGCGGTCGCGAAATCGGTGACCGAGTCGGCGAACGCGTCGAGGTGAATGCGGCCCGCGCCGACCGGTCGCGCCATGCTCTCGATGTCCAGCAGCAGCGTCCGCTCGACGTCGGCGACGAGCTCCGGCAACGGCTGGTCCAGGCGGCGCCGCAACGAGGCGAGTTCGCCGCCCAGCCGCCGGATGCGCCGGTAGCCGTCGCCGGAGTAGCGCTCCGCATCACCGGGGTCGTCGAGCGCGTCCACGAGGCCTGCCTGCTCGGCGTTCTCACCCGGCAACGCCGCGGTGACCACAGCGGACGGGTCGGAGGATTCGGGCTCCCCGAACGCCTGCGTCCCGAGCTCCCTCGCGCGGTCCCACAGCGCGGCGATGTCGGCCGCTCCCAGCCGCCAGCGCGAGCCGGTGAGCAGCCGCATCGCGGCCGTTCCGGCGAGCGGGTCGACCAGCAGCCGCAACGCGCTCACGAGGTCGCGGACCTCGGGCTCGTCGAGCAGCCCGCCGAGCCCGACGACCTCCACCGGCAGGCCGCGTTCCCGAAGCGCCGCCGCGATGTCGGACATGTCGGCGCGGCGTCGCACCAGCACCGCCGCGGTCGGCGGCCGGCCCGTTTCGTCCAGCGCCGCCTGCCACTGCGCGGTGATCTGGTCGGCGACCCAGTCGCGTTCGGCCCGCACGTGTTCGCTCAGCACCAACCGGATGTCGCCGGGTTCGGCGCCGTCCCTGGCGCGCAGTTCGTCGACTTCCAGCCCGGTCTTGCGCAGCGGTTCCGAGACCGCGTTGGCGACGTGCAGGACCTCCGCCGGGTTGCGGAAGCTCGTCAGCAGCCCGTACCGGTGCGCCGGGGCCTTGCGGCCGTCGTCGACGCGCGGGAAGTCGGTGGTGAAGCGCGGGAGGTTCGCCGCGCTCGCGCCACGCCAGCCGTAGATGGCCTGCGCCGGGTCGCCGACGGCCGTGACCGGCAGCGGGCGGTCACGGCCGAACAGCGAGCGCAGCAGCACCCGTTGCGCGTGGCCGGTGTCCTGGTACTCGTCCAGCAGGACGGCGCCGTAGCGGGCACGTTCCCCGTCGACGACCTCGGGATGCTCGGCGGCGAGCAGTGCGGCCAGCGACATCTGGTCGGCGAAGTCCATCGCGCCCTCGCGCCGCTTGCGCTGCGCGTACTCCTCGACCAGCGGCAGCATCGCCACCCGCAAGCGTTGCGCGGCAACGACTTTCACCAGGTCCTGCGGCAGGTTCGCGCGCTGGCCCTTGGCGCGCGGCGCGTTCTCGACCGCGTGGCAGACCTTCTCGGCGTGCGCCCGCAGGTCGTCCGGGCGCACCAGGTGCTCGGCGAGCTCACCGGCCAGCGAGAGCAGGTAACCGGTGACCGTGGACGGGACCTTGTCGGTGTCGATGTCCTCGGTCCAGGTCGCGACCACGCTGTGCGCGAGCTGCCAGGACGCGGTCTCGGTCAGCAGCCGCGCGCCCGGCTCGACCGGCACCCGCAGGCCGTGCTCGCCGACGAGCCGCCCCGCGTAGGCGTGGTAGGTCAGCACCGTGGGCTCTTCGGTGAGCACCGCGGAGCGCAGCTGCCCGCTCGGATCGACGTCGTCGAGCAGTCCCGATCCGGCGAGCCGGCGCAGCCGGGCGCGCACCCGGTCGGCGAGCTGCCGCGCGGCCTTGCGGGTGAACGTCAGGCCGAGGACGCGTTCCGGCGTCACCAGCCGGTTGGCGACCAGCCACACCACGCGGGCGGCCATCGTCTCGGTCTTCCCCGCGCCCGCACCCGCCACGACCAGCGCCGGTTCTGCGGGCGCGGCGATCACCGCGGCCTGCTCCGGGGTCGGCGGGTGCAGCCCGAGCGCCTGCGCGATCCGATGTGGACTGATGGCCGCGGGCACCGGCTGGGCCTCGGGTGGCCGGCCGTTCATGCACGGCCCCCGGGCCGAGCTCCGCAGAGGGAGTCGAAGCAGTACCCGATCACTGCGCGACCTGTCTTCCGGCCGGGTGGACGGGGCAGCAGGTGCGCGCCGGGCACCGCGCGCAGTCGGAGTTCTCGCTGGCCACGTATGCCGGTCCCAGGCTGGACGCGGCGGCGGTGTGCACCACGTCGAGCCACACCTCGATCCGCTCGGCGTCCAGCGCCGGCTGGACGCGTTCGGTGGCCGCGCCCTTCCGGTCGGCCTTCGCGACGTACAGCAGCCGCGCCCCGCCGGGCCCGTCGTTGTCGCCGAACGCGCCCAGCGCGGCGGCCAGCTGGTACACCGCCAGCTGCGGGTGCTCCTCGGCGTCGCCCTTGCTGACCGGTGTCTTCCCGGTCTTGACGTCGACCACCACGGGTCGGCCACCGGCATCGACCTCCAGCCGGTCCACGCGGCCGCGCAGCCGCAGCCACGGCCCGCCCTCCCGGCCCTGGACCGTGACGTCCAGGTCCTTCTCCACGCCGATCTGGGTGAGTTCGGCCCGCGATTCCACCAGCCAGGTCACGAACGCGTCGAGCATCTTCTCCACGCGCGTGCGCTCCTTGCGCGAGAACCACGGTGCGCCGGCGTCCACGGATTCCCAGGCGTCGTCCAGGGCTTTGTGCAGCTGCGCGGTGTCCGCGCCGTCCGCTGCGGCCTGCACGAGCGCGTGCACGAGCGTGCCGGTGACGGCGGCAAGCTCGGCGGTGTCCTGGCCGCCGTGCCGCTCGACCAGCCAGCGCAGCGGGCACTTGGCCAGGATTTCCACAGTGGACGGTGACACCTTGACCGGATCGTCGCCGGTCACCAGCGGCGCCGCGGTGGAGCTCTCCGGGAGCCCGTACCAGGCGTCCGGGCTGGCCCCCGGCACCCCGGCGTTGGCCAGCCGCGCGAGCTGCGCCGCCGCCCGCTGCCGCCGCGCCGGATCCGCCTCCGCATCGCACACCACCCGGCGCAGCTCGCCGACGAGGTCGCCGAGCGCCAAGCCGCGCTCCGGGCGGGCGATCGGCCGCTCCACCGCGTCCGGGTCGCTGACCACGCCCTCCAGCTCGTCGAGGAACCGCGACGGCTGCTCGTCCTCCCCGCGCACCGCGCTGACCAGCAGATTCCGCCGCGCCCGGCTCGCCGCGACCAGCAGCAGCCGCCGTTCCTCGGCCAGCAGCGGGGCGGTCGCCGACACCCGCTCGGCGTCCACTCCGGACAGCACGTCGACCAGCCGCTCCACGCCGAGCAGCGATCCCCGCAGCCGCAGGTCGGGCCAAATCCCTTCCTGCACACCGGGAATCGCCACGACCTCCCATTCCCGGCCGCTCGCGGCGTGCGCGGTCAGCACCGACACCGCGTTGTCCCGGGGCGCGGTCGGCGCCAGCGAGCTGCCCGCGATCTGCTGGCTGGTCAGGTAGTCCGCGAAACCGGCGACGTCCGCGCCCGGCAGCCGGTCGACGAACTGGGCGGCCGCGTCGAACAACGACACCACGGCATCGAGGTCGCGATCGGCCTGCGCACCGGCCGCGCCGTGCCGCTCGGCCTGCGCCACCCACCGCTTCTCCAGGCCGCTGGCCTTCCACACCCGCCACAACGTGTCCTCGACGGTGTGCCCGGCAGCGACGGAGTCGGCGGCGGTGCGCAGCAGTCCCGCGAGGCGGCGGGCCGGTGCGGCGGCGGAGTCTTCGAGCGCAGCGAGCCGGTCGTCGTCCTGCAGCACCTCCACCAGCAGTTCACCGCTGGCCCGGCTACCTCCGGCGGCGAGCTCCAGGCGGCGGAGCCCGCGACGCAGCCGCCGCAGCGCGAGCGGGTCGGCGCCGCCGAGCGGCGAGGCGAGCAGCTCAGCGGCAGCGTCCGGGTCGAGCGCCTGCGGGCGCGCAGCGCAGCGCAGCAGCGTCAGCAGCGGGCGGACCGCGGTGCGCTGCGCCAGCGGCAGGTCGTCGATCGGCAGCGCGATCGGCACGCCGGCTGCCAGCAGGGCGCGGCGCAGCACCGGGAGCGACAGGCCGGTCGAGCGGACCACGACGGCCATGTCAGACCAGGCGATCTCGTCGAGCAGGTGCGCCCGGCGGAGCTGGTCGGCCACCCACGCGGCCTCCTGGGCCTCCGTGGCCAGCAACCGCACCTGGACCGAACCGCTGCGCCCGTTCTCGGGCTCCACGAGTTCGCGCTGCGGGCCCGCGCCGGGCAGCCGCGCGGCCAGCCGCCGCACGGCCTCCCGGACGGCCTTGGACATCCGGTGGTCGACGGTGAGCACCTCGGTGTTCGTGCCGTCCGGGTCGGCGTCCAGCAGGCAGCGCGGATCGGCGCCGCGGAAGGAGTACACCGCCTGGTCCGGGTCGCCGGCCAACACGAATTCGACGGCCGTGTCGCCGAGCCGCCGGGTCAGCCAGTACTGCTGCGGGTCGAGGTGCTGCGCGTCGTCGACGAGGACGTAGCGCACGCGGTCCTGCTCGGCCGCCAGCAGCCCGGGATCGGTGTCGAACGCCAGCAGCGCCGAGCCGACCAGCTCCGCCGCGTCCAGCGCGGGGGCCTGCGCGCCGCCCGCTCCGCGCAGCAGCGTGACCTGCTCGTACTGCCGGGCGAACCGGCCGGCGGCGATCCACTCGGGACGGTTGTGCTGCCGGCCGAGGTTCACCAGCCGCTCGGGTCCCACGCCGCGCTCAGCGGCCCGCAGCAGCAGATCGCGCAGTTCCTCGGCGAAGCCGGGCACGGTCAGCGCCGGGCGCAGCGCCTCGGGCCAGTCCCGGGCGCCGCCCTCGACATCCCCGGCCAGCAGGTCGCGCACCAGCGCGTCCTGGTCCGGGCCGTTGAGCAGCTGCGGGGGCGGTAGCTGCTCGCGCACGGCTTGCAGCCGCAGCACCGCGAAGGCGTACGAGTGGACGGTCCGCACCAGCGGTTCGGGCGCGGTCCGCAGGTCGTCCGTGGAACCGGTCAGCAGCCGGGTGATCTCGGTGCGCATCCAGGCCGCCGCGCGCCGGCTGCCGGTCAGCACCAGGACGTTCTCCGGCGACACCCCGCGGTCGCGGATGCGCTCGGCGGCCAGCTGCGCGATCAGCGTGCTCTTGCCGGTCCCGGGCCCGCCCAGGATCCGCAGGAGGCCGTCGCGGTGCGCCAGCGCCCGCTGCCCGGCGGTGTCCCAGACCGTCCGCCGCCGAGCGGGTTCGGCTCGGCGCACGAGCACGGGCGCGGTCGGGGATGGCACGCATCGATGGAATCACGCGCCAACGACAAGGTCGCGCAGGGCTCGCTGGTAGGCGCAGCTCAACGAGAAATTAACAGAACCTTTTGGTGGTATGAACCAATTTCGCTCTCTGGCAGTGTGCTGGTCGTCACAGCGCCTCCCCCGGCTGTGACCTGCGAAAGCGCGCCCCCAGCGCGATCAACTCCCCCGAAGGAGGAACCGTGAGCAAAGTCCGCACAGCCCTGCTCGGCTGCGCCGCGGTCGCCGGTGCTCTGACCATCGGCGCGGCGCCCGCACTCAGCGCGGAGACCTCGGCCCCGGCCTCGACCAGCGCAGCGGCACCCGTCGCCGCGTCGCCCTACCTCTACATGGGCTGGGGCAACCCGCCCAAGCCCAGCGAGGTGATGAGCGCTACCGGGATCAAGGACTTCACGCTGGCCTTCATCCTCTCCGACGGCGGCTGCAACCCGGCCTGGGACGGCAACCGCCCGCTCGACGCCGACAAGGCCGTCATCGACGAGATCCGCGCCGCCGGCGGCGACGTCGTCCCGTCCATCGGCGGCTGGGCCGGGAACAAGCTCGGCGAGTTCTGCCAGGACGCCCAGTCGCTGGCCGGCGCCTACCAGAAGGTGATCGACGCCTTCGGGCTCAAGGCCATCGACGTCGACATCGAGGCCAGCGAGTTCGAGACCCCGGCCGTGCAGGACCGGGTGCTGGAGGCGCTGAAGATCGTCAAGGAGGCCAACCCCGGCGTGCAGACGGTGGTCACCTTCCCGACGCTGGCCAGCGGCCCGAACGACGTGGGCAAGCGGATGATCGGCAAGGCCGGCGAGATCGGCGCGAACGTCGACGTCTGGACGCAGATGCCGTTCAACTTCGGCGGTTCGGACATGGCGGCCGACACGATCCAGTCCACCGAGGGCCTGAAGGAGGTGCTCAAGAGCACCTTCGGCTACAGCGACGCGGAGGCCTACGCGCACGCGGGCATCTCGTCGATGAACGGCAAGACCGACGTCGGCGAGACCGTCGACCAGGCCGCGTTCCAGAAGATGGCCGACTACGCCAAGGAGAAGGGCCTCGGCCGCTTCACCTTCTGGGCGCTCAACCGGGACCGCCCGTGCAACGGCGGCGGGCCCTCGGACTCCTGCGGCGGCATCGACCAGCAGCCGTGGGACTTCACCAAGATCGTCGCCGGCTTCCAGGGCTGATACCGGAGCCGAGGCACCGTATCCGCTGATCAGGTCTCGTGAGCGTTTTGGAGTGCTCTAGCGCTCCAAAGCGCTCACGAGCATCTACCAGCGGAAACGGTGCTTCTGCGAGTTCGGTGTGCGGGATGCTGCGCAACATCGTGCTGGAGTACCTTCGGGCTCGTGGACGAGGAGACCGTGGAACAGGTGCGAGCCGTGGTGGCGTCGATCCCGCCCGGATCGGTGCTGTCCTACGGAGACGTCGCCGAACTCGCCGGCCTCCGCTCGGCGCGCCTGGTGGGCCGCATCCTCGCCGAGGACGGCGGCGACCTGCCGTGGCACCGGGTCCTGCGCTCCAACGGCACGGTCGCCGACCACCTGCGCCGCCGGCAGCTGGAACTCCTGCGCGCAGAAGGCGTCCTCGCCGACGGAGCCCGCATCGACATGCGCCGATACCGCTGGGGCGCCTGACGAATCCAGCCGGCCTCTCACGATTCTGGGGCCGGCAACCGACCGCCGCCAAAATCGACCACTGTGGACTGTCAGCGCGCGGAGCGCTTCGGGAGTTCGTCCGCGACGAGCCGCACCAGCGATGCGGTGCGGGCGCGGTCCGGCATCGCGTACGGCAGACCCGCCGCGTCGATCGGCGCCGCCGTGACCGGCCCGACGCAGGCGATGAACACCTTGTCGCGCAACGCTTCCCGGAAATCCTCGCCGCGCCCGGTGCGGTCCGCGCGGGCCAGCAGGTTGGTCGCGGCCGGCGCGCTGGTGAACGGCAGCGCATCCACCTCGCCCCGCAGCACCGCGTCGATCAACCGGTCCAATGCGGACAGGTCCACCGGATCCGTCCACCGGTAGACGGTCACCGCCACCACCTCGGCACCCGCCGCCCGCAACGCTTCGCGGAACCGCAGCATCGGATCGCCGTGCACCTGGAGCACGATCCGCTTCCCGGCGAGATCGCGCGCCAGCAGGTGTTCCAAGACCTCCGCGGACTCCTCCGACGGCGAGGTCCAGGACTCGACCAACCCGGCACCGCGCACGGCGCCGCGCGCCTTCGCACCCCGCGCCAGGACCTCGGCCGAACGCAGGTGCGCCAGCAGCCGGTCACCGACGCCGGTGTGCTGCGCCGCCTCGATCCAGCCCCGGAACCCGACACCGGTGACCGCCACCGCGTAGTCGACCGGCGCCGCGAGGACTTCCCCGGTCGCCGCGGCCAGCTCGCCGTCCTCGGGCAGCGGCACCGTGTGCATCGCCGCCCCGAAGAGCACGCGAGCACCGCGGCGGCTGAACAACGACCCGATCTCGGCGGCCTTGCGCTCCGCCGTCACGCCGACGGTGAAGCCGCTCAACACTCCCTGCACCGCCCAATCGTCACACAACCCCGGCGCCGGGCAGGGCAACCGGTCAGAGGACTTCGAGGACCATCTGGGATGCGCGTTCCAGGCCCGTCAGGGTCTGCGACGACGAGCGCGGGTGCAGCGCGTGCACCGAGAGCCGGAACAGCAGGGCCCGCAGCAGGGCCTGCGGCCACTCCGAAAGGTGCGACCAGCGCTCCACGATGGCCGGATCGGCCCCGCCCCACGCCAGGGCGTCGATCACCGCCACCGCCGCGGCCCACTCGGCGGGCCGCCAGTACGGGTTGAAGTCGATGATGCCGGGCGCCACGTCCTCGGCGAACAGCACGTTGCCGAACAGGTCCCCGTGCACCACCTGCGGGCGGAGGTCGACCTCCCGCCGCGACCCGGCGAGCACGTCGTAGAGCCGACCGCCCTTCTCCTGCGGCAGCACGTACTCCTCTTCGCCCCAGGCCATCCGGTCGGCCAGCGCGTAGATGTCCTGCCGCGCCTGCAGGAACCGCGGCCGGGCCAGGAACCGGCTCGCCGAGTGCAGCCGCAGCGACATGGCCACCACGTCGTCGTGCCGCGGCTCGGCCTGGCCTTCGAGGTTCCGGCTGGCCGACCAGCCGGACACCACCCAGCGACCGTCGGTGGAGCGCACCGGGCGGGACACCCGCACGTCGTCGGGCTCCAGCAGGTCCAGGGTCTGCGCCACCCAAGCGGCCTCGGCGGTGTTGGCGGCCGGCTTGAGCACGATCTCACCGCACCGCCAAGCGACCGCGCCGTCCAGCGGCTCGGGTTCTTCGACGCGCGCGCCGAATGCCGCGCGCACGTGCGGCGGTGGCGGCTCCGGCGTGTGGGTCACGGACGAGACGCTACCTAAATGATCGCGATTTCCGTAGCAGGCACTCCGCGCGCCGCATCCGATCCCGCGATTTCGCGACTACCGTGGTGTCTTTTCGGACGACGAACCCGCCCCGCACCTCGGTGCGGAGCGGGTTCGGGGTTCGACCTAGTACGTCGGCAGGCTCGGGTCGACCTGGTTGGCCCAGCCGAGGACACCGCCGCCGACGTGCACCGCGTCGGAGAATCCCGCCTTGTGCAGCGCCGCCAGCGCCTCCGCCGAACGCCCGCCGGACTTGCAGTGCAGGACGATCTTGCGGTCCTGCGGCAGCTCGGACAGCGCCTCGCCGGAGAGGATGCGGTCCTTCGGGATCAGCTTCGAGCCCTCGATCTTGACGATCTCGTACTCGTGCGGCTCCCGAACGTCGATCAGCTCGAACTTCTCGCCCCGGTCGAACATGTCCTTGAGCTCGCGCGGGGTGATCGTGCTGTTCACCGCCGCCTGCTGGGCGTCGCCGGAGAGCACACCGCAGAACGCCTCGTAGTCGATCAGCTCGGTGATCGGCGTGGCGTTCGGGTCCTTGCGGATCTTGACCGTGCGGTAGCTCATCTCCAGCGCGTCGTAGATCATCAGGCGGCCCAGCAGGGTCTCGCCGATGCCGGTGATCAGCTTGATGGCCTCGTTGACCATGATCGAGCCGATCGACGCGCACAGCACGCCCAGCACGCCGCCCTCGGCGCAGGACGGCACCATGCCTGGCGGCGGCGGCTCGGGGTACAGGTCGCGGTAGTTCGGGCCGTGCTCCGCCCAGAAGACGCTGGCCTGGCCCTCGAAGCGGAAGATCGACCCCCACACGTACGGCTTGCCGAGCAGCACCGCGGCGTCGTTCACCAGGTAGCGGGTGGCGAAGTTGTCCGTGCCGTCCAGGATCAGGTCGTAGTCGCGGAAGATGTCGAGCGCGTTCTCCGACGTCAGGTGCGTCTGGTGCAGGTTCACCTTGACGAACGGGTTGATCTCGGCGATCGAGTCGCGGGCCGATTCCGCCTTGGGCCGCCCGAGGTCGGACTGCCCGTGGATGACCTGGCGGTGCAGGTTCGACTCGTCGACCTCGTCGAACTCCACGATGCCGAGCGTGCCGACCCCGGCCGCGGCCAGGTACAGCAGCGCCGGGCTGCCGAGCCCGCCGGCGCCGACCACCAGCACCTTGGCGTTCTTCAGCCGCTTCTGCCCGTCCATCCCGACGTCCGGGATGATCAGGTGGCGGCTGTAGCGCGCGACCTCTTCCTTGGTCAGCTCCGACGCCGGTTCGACCAGCGGCGGCAGCGACGATGCGCCGGACATTCCCAGCTCCTCCTCAATGGTCGGTGCCTGCTGCTCTCGGAGCTTGGCAGCGGCACCTCAAGCGTCCCCGAAGGGCACCCGAACAGGGCCTCACGGAATCTGCAACGCAAGACTCCCCGATGGGCTTCCGCAACCCAAACTACTCCCACGATCCGGGACGAAAAGGCCCGCGAAGATCGGCTCAGCCGCCGGCGGTCGGGAACGGCCAGGCGTTGTACTTGCAGACGAAGCCGTCGGCCGGGATGTCGGTGCCCTGGTCGGCGATCTTGTTCAGCTCGTGCAGCTCGTTGTTGGACACGCTGAACGACTGCTGCATCATCACCGGCGCCAGCCCGCCCTGCACCGGGCAGCCGACGTGCTTGTTGCCGAAGACGTGCCCGACCTCGTGGTTGATCGCGTAGCGCTGGTAGTTGCCGATGTCGCCCTCGAACGACACCGCGCCGCGCACCCAGCGGGCGGCGTTGAGGTAGACCATGTCGCCCTTGCGGCAGGAGCTGTCGTAGGGCACGCCGTTGCTGTAGTCGCAGGCCTCGCGCGCGGTCTGCTGGCTGACCAGGATGACCCGGAAGTCCGGCCGCGGGCCGCCGGCGTCCACGCGTTGCAGCGAGATCCCGCCGCCCTGCGGGTTGGTCCAGCTGCGCGGATCGGACAGCGTGGCCTGCACCAGATTGCCGAACTCGACGTTCGGGTTGCCGATCTGGACGCCGACCTCGATCTCGACGCTGTACCGGTAGAGCTGGCCCGACCCGATCACCTCGGACTTGCCGGGCAGCACCTGGAAGGTGCGCGCGCCGGTCTCCGGGATCGGTCCGCCGGGCGGAAGGTCGGCGGAGAACAGCGCGGGGTTGAAGGTCTGCCCCGGTGGCGCCTCGGTGACGATCGGTTCATCCGGCGCGTCCGAGGCGATCGGGTCGAGCAGCTCGGTGGCCGAACCGTCCCCGGAGGGCCGGACGGTCTGGAACACGACGAGCGCGCTGATCACGATCAGCAGCGGCAGCGCGTAGATCCGCCAGCCGTAGCGCGCGTGGACTCCCCGGCGGCGCCGCCGGGGCCGCACGTCATCGTCGCGCTCGTCCGCATCGTCGACGTCCTCGGGCTCCGGCTCGGAGACGGGATTCCAGGAGGCGGCCAGCGGCTCGCCGCGGCGACGTTCCCCAGAACCCGTGCGAGCGCTCGTCCGCCCCGCCGGTCGGCGGTCGGACGCGGAGGCACGAGATCGCTGCGGCGGACGATTCACGCTCTAAGCGTGCCACAGGCCCTCCGGCACCTTGAGCAACCACCGGCCACTCCGGGTGACCGCAACATCTGGGGCCACTCGGAGCAACGCGAACCGGTCACCACCGGGCGCCGGCCTGCACCAACCCGAGGAACGCGCGGGCGACCACGCGTGGCCGCTCCATCTGGGCAACATGGCCCGTTCGTGGCAGCACGAGGAGCCGGCCGCGCGGCAGCAGCATCGCGGTGCGCGGCGCCTTGCGTACGGTCACGACCCGGTCGGCGCTACCCCACACGACCAGCGACGGAGCGACGACCTCGGGCAGCCGTCGCCACAGCGAGCGAGCGGGCGGGACGAGCCAGGAGCGCAGCAGCTCCACGGTGGTCCGGCCCAGCGCCGGGCCGGACCACGACAGCCGGCTGCGTTCCTCGAACTCCGCGACCGCCTCGGCGAGCCGGTGCGGCGGCACCGCGTCCGGCTCGGCGAAGCACAGCCGCAGCAGCTGCTCGGCCCGGGCCGCCGGCGGCACCATCGCCAGCTCGCGACGCGTGCGGTTGCCGAGGACCGGCACCATCGCCACCGCGATCCGCGGATCGGAGAGCCGCCGCGGATCCAGCCGCAGGTCGGGCATGGCCGGCGAGATCAGCACCAGCGACGCGACCAGGTCCGGCCGCAGCGCCGCCACCTCGATGGCCACCGCTGCGCCGAACGAGTTCCCGGACAGGTGCACCGGCCCGGCGTCGAGCTGCTCCAGGAACCGGATCACCACGTCCGCGTTCGCCTGGCGGGTGAAGGCGTACCCCGGCGGCGGCTCGGAATGCCCGAAACCGGGCAGGTCCAGCGCGATGCTGCGCATCCGCCCGGCGAGCAGGCCGGCCAGATCGGTCCAGTTCGTCGACGAGCCGGCCAGCCCGTGCAGGTGCACTGCCGTCGGCGCCGCCGGCGACGGCCCCGGCGTCTCCCGCAGGTGCAGCCGCAGCGGGCCCGAGCGGGTGGTCAGTTCGGCGTGCCGCCCCGGCGGCGGCTTCGCCGCGAGGTCGATCGGCGGGACGCCATCGGCCACCAGCGGTACCCACGTCAGGTCGGATCGGCCTAGCCGGGATCGGCGGTGCGGCGGAGCGGCGGACGTAGTCGTGGTCACACCCACAGCATGGCTGCCCGCCTGAGCCCGGATTTCGCTACCTGCCTCTACCGGCGAGTAGAGTCATGCCCCACTGGGGGCCGGAGGGCCGCCGAGCGCGAGTGGAAGGAATCGGGTGGAGGCGAGGATGACCGAGACCGCGCAGCCGAGCCGAGGTGTCCGGTTGCCCCGCGACGCACGCCGGGCACAGCTGCTCGAGGCGGCTCAGCACGTTTTCGTGCACAACGGCTACCACGCGGCGGCGATGGACGACATCGCGGAGCGGGCGGGAGTCAGCAAGCCGGTCCTCTACCAGCACTTCCCGGGCAAGCTGGAGCTCTACCTGGCGCTGCTGGAGACGCACGGCAACGAGCTGGTGCGCCGGGTGCGCGAGGCCATCGCGTCCACGTCGGACAACAAGCAGCGGGTGCGGGCCGCGATCGGCGCGCTGTACGAGTTCGTGGCCGGCGAGGGACAGGCGTTCCGGCTGGTCTTCGAATCGGACCTGCGCGGCGAGCCGGCCGTGGAGAAGGCCGTGGAGGGCGCCCTGTCCGGGTGCATCGACGCGATCACCGAGGCGGTGACGGCGGACGCCGGGCTGGACGCGGAGCGCGCGCGGCTGCTGGCGGTGGGCCTGGTCGGCCTGAGCCAGGTGACGGCGCGCTACTGGCTGGACGCCCGGGAGACGATCTCCCGCGACGAAGCGGTGAGCCTGATGTCCACCCTGGCCTGGAAGGGCCTCGCAGGCTTCCCCCTCCAGAACCCCTGACCGTCAACCCGCAATTTCAATGGAAATCAGAGGTCCGATTTCCATTGAAATTGCGGAAGTTGTCCACAGGCAACGGCGTGTCGTGATGCGACACGCCGATGTCCCGCAATTTCCATTGAAATCGAAGGTTCGGTTTCCATTGAGCCTTTTTCATCCTGATCTTTGCAGGTGAGGTGGGCGGGAAGGCGTGTCGCTGCGGGGGAAATGGTGAAGCTCCTGGTAGATGGA
>NZ_JBSGJZ010000046.1:0-62113 GCF_053605825.1 Saccharopolyspora sp. NPDC003752
CCGCTACCCCGCTGGGCCCTCCCCGCCCTGGGCGCGCGGCCCGGAACGCGTTCCGGGCGCGGCGACCGAGAGCATCAAGCGAGGCGGAGTGCGCCGGAGAACTCCGGGGGTCGTAGTCTCACGGTTGTGGCGGTAGTGCTCGATCTTCGCAAGGATTCCTACACACACGCGGTGGAACGGGTGGAACGGGCGTTGTGGGTGACGCTAGACCCGGATTCGTTGGTGGTGAAGCGGCGCACGGTCGGTGCGCGGTCGGACCGTGGGACGTGGGTTCGGATCGAAGTGCAGCCCGCCCACGTCTTCGGATCGCGGGGGTGGGGCGGCATCGCGTCGTCGGAGCAGTTGCGCGGCGTTTCCAAACCGTCGTGGCTGTGCTCGCTCGACTGGTTCGAGAACGGGTTCCGCTGGCGGGCCGACGAGACGGATCTGATCACAGATCCCCCAGTGTCCCAGCGGGCACGAATAGAGGCCCCGCCGACTCTTCCCGAAGCGTGGTGGGAGGCGTTCAACCAGTCCCTGAACTCACTCCGTGCCCACTGCCCGGATCACTCGGCTACCCGCCACACGGCACTATTGACGCAGGAACGCATGACACGGCTGATCACATCCGTGTTCGGAGAGATCGACACGAAGGTAGCCGAGTGGTGCGCGGTCCACGGTGATCTGTCGTGGGCAAATCTCACCGCGCCGGAATGTGTGTTCCTGGATTGGGAGGACTGGGGACGGGGGCCGGTCGGGTTCGACGCGGCTTCGTTGTGGGCGCTGTCGCTGCCGGTGCCGGAGTTGGCCGACCGCATCACCGTTGAACGCGCGTCGGATCTGGCGACGCGGTCGGGCCGTATTTCCTGGCTCTATCAGTGCGCTGGGCTACTCGATTCAGAGACTGACCCGGTGTTCATCGAGCCAGCGCGTGAGCAAGCTGATCGACTTCTTGCGGAGTGGTGATCTCCGGGACAAGGCCCGTGTATCCGGTGCGCAGTTCGGGCGTGACCTCAGCGCAGATTTCCTCGGACAGCAGTACATCGATTAGTTCTATCGTCTCTCCGCCGAACGCGGTGCGCATAGCGTCGACATCAACAGGGTGGCCGGACAACAGGATTTCGAGCGCGGGCCGTGCTGAACCGTCGATGGTGATGCCCTTTCCCGCAGCGCGTACTACAACATCGGGGCCGTCCTGAATGATCCGTGGCTTTCGGCTGGTGATGCAGACGATCAACCCGGGCTGCCCAAACAGGCTGTGTGTACGCACGTGCCTTTCCGGCATCGACTCGGTGCAATGGTCCTGGAGGAATTTAACGGGGGTGTGATCGCTGATGAACCGTGGCACCATGTCGATCAGCGCGGCCATGTTGGTGGCGAGATCTCCGGCGTCAAGGTCTTTTCGGAATGTGGCGGCCTTGCGTGCTTGGTCAGCGGTCCAAGTCAGCCAATCAATGCCGGTGCGCCGAGTAAACCCGAACGTTAGATGCAGGCTGTAGCCGTCTCCGTGGTCGGCGCGGGTGGCCTGGTGCCAGTGCCCGCGCGGAATCAGCATCACGTCCCCTGGGTTGAGGGTGCCAGTCCACAGGATTTCGTTGGGGGCGGTGAGGTTGGCGTCAGCGTCCCGGAACATCGGGTAGGCGCGGGACGTGGGGCGAATTTCCCATGTCTTCGCTCCGCCGATCTGAATCACGACCACATCGTGGTCATCCCAATGCAGGCAGAATCCGCCGGACTCTCCGCTAGTGAGATAGGCGTTCACCTGTACCCGTTCGCCGAGTTCCCATTGCAGGGCTCGACACGCGACTTCCATTGTCGGGTCGTAAGCCCCGAGATCATCGAGTACGAGCGTGCAGCCGTCACGCAGATACCGGCCGATCTGGCCCATATTGGGCATAGGCACCGAATAACCGCGCCGAAGCTGCTGTGGAGTGACGTAGTCCTGCTCCCGCAGATCAGACCCGCCAACAAGGCAGCGCAAGCGCGGATAGGTCAGACTCCGGCGCATCACCAAGTCCAACAGTCGGTGCGGGGTCATCAGTCGAGAACACAGCCCAAGATTGCCGAGGTTCTTGTGAGTGAACGCCGAATCGAAATCACTTGTGATGGCGGCGAGTTCGGAAACGAGCTTGTGTCGCATCAATTCTCCTTCGGAAGAAAGACGCGGGACGCCTCCCTGATAGAGAGGCGTCCCGCTGGTGGTCAGTGCCCTTGGCCGTCCGAACCGTCGCCGACAGCCCCGTCAGAGGCGTGTACCTCAGTGCGGTCCTGAATCGCGTTCTCGGTCTCAATCTTCTTGACCAATGCCATTGTTGATCACCTCCTTTCGCTCATGGTGAATTTTCGAAGTCCGGTGCGGATGCCGGTCGGGGGGCAGAAAGCGACACCCGCACCGATGTCTAGAGCGCGAGCGGGGGCAGTGCAGATGCCTCTGCGGTAATACAGGCCCGGCAGGCTCGGGGGCTGCCGACGCAGTTGCTCAATCCGGCGTTCATGCCGCACCACGTCCGGCCCGGGGCTTCAGGGAGGCGCTTGTGGGCGCTACCAGCGTGGTCGATCCACACTGAGGAGCTAGTGGTGAGCGTGGCGGTCATGCGTCGATCACCCCGCGCACTGTGGGCCGTGGGGTTTCGAGTGGTTCATCCAGCAGTCCGGGGCCGTGGGCGTCGTGTTCGTGCTGGGTGACGATTCTCTGATCGAGGTCGGTGAACAGACAGCGGTGCGCGTCGCAGGTGTAAGTCGTCCCAGCGTTGTAGGAGAACGTTCGGTGCGGCATTGGCGTGGTCCCCCGGGTTGGTCGACGGCGGGCGGTGGTGGAAACCAGCCCGGTGTTCTGCCGGAACCGGTGCCGGGCTGATTCCCGCCTGCCGCTCCTATCCCCTGGGGAAGGAGGAAAAACCGGGGATGGTCGCGGCACACACCTACCGTCGCCACATCACCACGTTCTGTGTAGGGGTTGCAGGGTGCGCATCCGCAACTCGCAACCTCTGCGCAACTCCTATGCGGTAGCGAGGGCTCCGAGTAGTTCGATTACAGACTCTGGTGCGGCGTGGCGTTTCGCGGTGCGTGCGGCGCGGCGAAGGTGGGTCGCCGCGCGTCCCGAGTTGATGTCGTCGGCAAGGCCGAGCAAGTTCCCCGCAACACGTTCCGCTTCGGTCCAGTCTCGGACGTGGACAAGGGCTTCGAGCAGGTTCGCGCCACCGATGTACCGGAACCACCGGTAACTGTTCGGGACGTGGTCGAGAGACCGGGCGTAGGTGTCGACCGCGCTCGCCCAATCTCCTATCGATCGGTAAACCCCCGCTTCGTGCGCGGCAACCTCAGAGCCGTTGATCCACCACGACCACTTGGGGTCGGTAGCCGCGATGCTGTTGTCAGCGTCGACGCGAGCACGGCGTATCAGGTCTACGGCGTTGCCGTGGCCGAGATCGGCGGCAGCGCGAGCGCGGCGCATGGCGACCATGACTTGCAGCCGAGGGGACAACCGGTAGGCGTTCTCCATGCGGGTGCAGATCCGCAGTGCTTCCCCAGGGTGTCCACGGTGCTGCGCCTGCAACGCCAAGTTGCCCAGGATGAACAGCTCCATGTTGCGGTCTCCGGTGAGCTGCGCGAGGTGCAGCGCTTCGAGCCAGTGATGGCGTGCCGCGTCTTGGTTCTCGGCATCGAATGCGAGCCATCCCGCGACTTCACCAAGTTCAGCGGTGACGGCGGTGAAATCGGATTCGAGATCGGCAGGATAATTTCCGGCCGCGAGAGTGCGATTTGCCGAGCGGAATAGGCGAGCGGCGAAGGGTGCGAGTTCGACACCGCCATGAAGCCCGTCCAGGCTTACGAGAGAGTGCATAGCGGTGTGGAGTTCGGCGACATAGTCCGCCGAGACGGGTTGTCCGCAGTCGAGTCTGGGGGCGAGTACTGGTGGTGTGATTTCAGCGGCGTGCGCCCGCTTCAAGTTGCCGTGTGCGTCTAGTTCGGCGTCAAGCTTCGCGACGGTGGCGGCGTCGGGTCTTGTGTCTCCGGACTCCCACCGTGACACGGTCGATTTTGCGATGTAGAGCTGCTGCGCTAGGTCACGTTGGGAAAGGTCGGCGGCTCGCCGGTAGCGACGCAATGCCGCGCCGAACGTCTCATCGCTCATGGAATCGTCCTCTGCCGGGGTGCTTTCGTCTGCCAGTGGTGCCCCGGTAGTTGTCCCGGGTGTGACTTCCTGGGGCAGCGTCGCTGATCAGCGTAACTGTGCGGCCACGCTTGGTGACATGGTTTCAATGCACGTCGCGACGGGGCGCGGGACCAAGGTGGCTCGACGACCCTGCGAACCTGATCACCACACTCTGACCGTCCCAATGACGGACGCCCCGGATCGAGGTCCGGGGCGTCCGTCGTCTTCCCTGCTGGCGGCGCATCGTCAGTGCAGGTACCCGCTGGGGGTAGGTGTCGCCGGCGCGGTCCCCGCGGTGCGTATAACGCCTGATCACAGCGTTGTATGTTGGCGGCAGCACCGGATACCCCCGGATATTCGAGGCGTGGGGGTATCCGGTGCGACCGTTCTCCGGCCTCATGCGGGACGCCCGCGCAGGGCGGTGTCACGTCAGAGTGGCATTTGCTTCGTTGCGAAGTTGGCGGATGTGGTCGCTGTTGTGGAGGGCATGTTCGATGGCGGACCATGCGCCGGTTTGCCGCCAGTTGTCGAGTCGGGTGCGGCAGGTTTTGGCGCTGACTCCGAGGGTGGGCGGGATTTTGGTGTAGGAGCAGCCGAGTTGTTCGGCGCACACGATTCCCGCGAGTACGGCCCGGTTGTCGGCTTGGGGACGTCCGACGCTGCGCCGCTGCGGTGCCGGGGGAAGTAGTGGAGCGATGTCGGTCCAGAGGTGATCGGGGATAATCCGCTCGACCGTGACCGTCCCGGACAGGCGTAGTGGTGTGGTCGGGCTGTACTTCCGGGGGCGCGTGCGCTTGATCGGCGTGGCGGGCCGGATCGCGCCTTTCGCTCCCGTGGCCAGCATTCTGGCGATGTGCACGGCGTGGGGTGCGATGGTGTGTGCCCAGTCGAGGCACTGTTCGGCGATCAGGTGGGTCAGCGGTGGGACGAGTCGGCAATGTCCGTCGGGTTCTTCGACGAACAGTTTCGGTGAGAGGTAGCGCATTGGGCCGTTGGTGCACAGCAGGTCCAGCACGAACCGATCGACCTCCGGGCGCAGGATCTCCAGCAGATCCAAGGCCAGAGAATCGCGGTTCGGCTTGTCGGAGTGGTGAAATCCCATCGCGGGATCGAGACCGACGGCGAGGCAGGCAAGGCGGCATTCGATTTCGGCCAGCCGGTAGGCGTAGTTCAGCAGGGCGTTGATCGGATCGGCGGCGTGGTGGCCGTTGGTCTTGGCGGTGTCGATGGGGGATTTGCGGGCCACGAAGGTGGTCCAGTGCGCGGGCACGCTGAACGCTTCACGCGGCTCGAATGGGACGATGACGTGCCCGGACCAGGCTTGCCAGTAGGTAGCGCCTGCCGCGCCTTCCCGCACGCGAGCGGCGCTGATGGTCTGGCTGGCGGCGACTTCGGCGGCGTGCTGGCGGATCGCCTCAGCGGCGGTGGGATTGTTCAGGTACTCGGTAGCGATGGTGGCCTGTCCGTCGAGCTTGCGGGCAAGGATGTATTTCGTGATGTCCAAGCCGACGGCGGCGTTCGGCCCGTCTTCGCTGGCGAACGCTTGCGCTCGCCGCAGCCTGACATCGTCGGTATCCGGTTCGGGTGCGGCGGCGACTGTGATCTGTCGGCCGGACCGGTCCGCCTGGATGACGGTGATACCGACGTCGGCGCACCAGCGGGCGGCATCCCAGGTCGGATATCCGTTGTCGGCGAGCACGACGATGCGGCGCACGTCGCGTTCGATGCGGGACAGAGTGCGGGTGCGGCGGTGCTGGCCGACGCCGTCCAGAATGGACAGGTGACCGCGTTCAACGCGGAGTTGGACGTTGCGCCCGTCGGCGACGATCACGCGCGGATCTGTGCTGGTGCGGCCGTAGACGATGGCGGCGGTGGAGGTTGCCCCGTCGGGCAGGGTGCTGTGGGCGCGTGCGGGCGCACTAGACTGCTGAGTCAGCATCACGTGAGGTCCGTTCTCTCGTGGTGTCAGACCCCGGTTCGACGTTGGCGCGTCGGCCGGGGTCGCTTCATATCCGGTTGTAGTGCCCGATGATCGTAACACCGCCAGCCCCGCACGAGCGCTGTTTCACGCGACGTGATTGAACGCTTCGATGCGACTGTTCCGCACGATCCGAACAAGCGACTTGACGTGTGTGAAAAACACTCGATGAAAGCAATGGAATTAATTGCCCCGCGGTGCCCAATCCGATTAATGTGAACAATTCGCGCACGGCAGCAATAATGGCTGATCAATCCAGGCCGGCGGCGGTGAACAATCGCGTTGATGAGCATTAGCGGGAAACGGTAAACAAGGCCAACAATAGCCATAGTCGGTGAATCTGTTTGCGCAGGTGGGAGGCCGTTTTTCTGCGAGGCGGCGCGTGAGTGTTGGCATTTCTCCTGTGATGATGTTTCACTGGGCTCCGGGCCGTGAATCGGCGGTCATTCCAGGGAGTGGCTGAATGCGGAAGTGGGGCGAGGTATGTCTTCGATTGGTGAAAAGCTTGGGCTCATTGGTACGACTGAGGCCGCCGCGCTGTTGAAGATCAGCGTGGACACGCTCAAGCGTCTTGCGTACCGGGATGAGGTTCCTTACGTGACGACTCCGTTGGGGCGGTTGTTCGTCAGGTCCGAGATCACCGAGTACGCCAAGACGTTTGTTCCGCCGCGCCGGGGACGGCCGCCGAAGCGCAAGCGCCGCCGTACCCGGTCGGGCGTGCCGACGGGCGAGCAGTCCACCAGGACGGCCGGAGCGTCTGAGCAGTCCGAGGGTGGTGAGGCGTGATGACGCAGACCAGCGACGCCACCACGACGGGCGGCGGTGCGGTGACCACGGTCCCGTTGGATCGGATCGTGGCCGATATGCAGGCGTGGCCGCGTCAGGAGTTAGACCGGCGGCGGGTGGCCGATTTCGCGGAGCTGTATCGCGAGGATGACGGGTCTGGGGTGCTCCCGCCGCTGGACGTCGTGCCCGAACCGGATTCCGGCGGGTTCATCCTCGCCGACGGCTGGCACCGCCTCCATGCGCTGCACCAGGTCGACGCCACTGAGGCACGGGTGCGGATCATCCCGGCTGAGGACGGAGAACATCCCCGCCGGGCGGCGTACCGGCATGGTCTGTCGCTGGCTGCCACGGCCGGACTGCCGCTGACCCGCACGGAACGGGTCGCGGCGGTGCAGCGGCTGCTGACCGAGCGTCCCGAGTGGTCGGATCGCCAGATCGGCCGCACCTGCGGAGTGTCCCCGTCGACCGTCGGGAAGTACCGGCACGGCAAGGTGTCCAATCTGGACACCTCCCCTGAGGCCGACCCGGACACCGAGGCAGACGACGAACCGACGGGGCGGTACGAGCCGGAGGGGACCGCCAGCCAGGCCGCCCGCACTTTGGTGCGGGATCTGGTGCGGCTGGACGAGCGGCGAGGACTCCTTGCCCGGTTCTCGGACAAGCGGGCTGCCCGCGACATGGCTGCCGTGCTGGCCGACGCCTTGGCCGACGAATATGAGGACCTGGACCAGGCCGCCCGCCACGCTCGGACGTGGTCGGAATGGCTGGCAGGCGCGGTTACCGCGCTCGACGAATTCGAATAACCCGAACCACGAAAAGAGAGGGGCACCCGCAGTCCCGTTGCGGGTGCCCCTCGGAAATGGGACACAGTGAATCGAAATGAGCGCCATCAGGATAGCATTTCGACTGTTTCATGCGACACTATTTCGCGCTGCCCTCGTTATCGGTTTCCGGTCGAATAGCGTGCTGTACCGGTTCCATTGCGGCGGTGGGTGATGGCGGCCCGGAAACAATGGGGCGACCTCTCACCCGCATACCGCCGACGACTGGAACGCGGCGGCATCACCCGCAATGACTACGAACGCGGCGCATCCCTGGCAGCGGCACGCGGGCACAAACACACCCCGGAACGACCCGAGCAAGCGAAGCGGAATCCGCAGCGGTACACAAAGTATCTCCAGGCGCGGCAACCGATCCGGGTCATCACGACGCAGGGCATTGTCACGGTGGACGGGTTGCGCCGCAAAGACCGGTCCACGGCGGCGAAGCACTGGAACGCGGTAGGCCGCTACCTGGACAATGGCAAGACCGATTCATTGAGCAAGTACGACGGGGTCACCATCGGCGGGTATGACGGGATACCGATCTACGAACTGGAAACCCGGCTCGATCCGCTCGACGACTACCAGAACTTCGGGCATATCGACGTGGATTCGATTTACGAGAAGGGCGATTAGCGATGATGGTGAGCACGGTGTGTGTCGCGTGTGGACAGTCCGGGCGGGTGGAGGCGCATCACATCGCCGGACGCGCCAACCATCCGACAGCGACGGTGAATGTGTGCCCGGAGTGTCATCGACTGTTTCTGACGGTGTGGCAGTACGCGGCGGGTGTGCCGCTGGACCACCAGACACCGCGAACGCATGCCGATCGGTTCCGGGCGTGGGTGGAGGGACTGTTCGGCCTGCTGGCTCTGCATGCCCAGCGGGGACAGTCACCGCCGGGTGGTGTGGCTGACGCGGTGGTGTTGTCGCAACGGGGATTCTCCCGCCTGCTGGACCTCACCGAACCCAGCGCGGCCGGATTGGTGCCGAACGGGGCGATCGAGCTGCACCAGGCGGACCCGGCTAGCGAGGTTGATCGCCTGGCATCTGTAGCGGGGCTGGCCGACCTGTTCACACCGCTGGTGTCCGAGGTCTACGACGATTCCCACCCGCTGAGCCGCATCGTGTCCCTGGTGCGGGGTGACCCTGCGGCCCTGCTGCACGGCATCCGGCGGCTGCTGGGCGACCCGTACCAGACCACCCGTGCGGTTGGGTTGCTGGACGCGGCAGTGCAACGTGGCACCAGCGCCGCCCGTGAACTGCTCGCAGTGCCCGACCCCACCGCAGCGACCACCGAGGAATTCGGGCCACTGGTGGAGGCAGCACGTGCACTGCTGGCCGCACACGAACAACTCGCCGGACTGCTGGCCGCATGCCTGCCCGACATCGGGGAGCGTGCGGCATGACCGGGGATTACCTGCCCGTGGCGACACGGGCGTGGACCGACCAACCACGCGCCCTCACCAAGCCGGGCCGCAGCGGTGACCGCATCCCCGAAACACGGCATGTGCTGGTGATCGACACCGAGACCACGATTGATACCGCGCAGGCGTTGACGTTCGGGTGTTACCGGTACTGCCGAGTGGACGCCGGACCGGACGAACAGATCACGATGACCACCGTCGCGGAAGGGCTGATCTACGCCGACGACCTACCCGAAACCGACCCCGACGGCTACGCCGCACTCGTGGACTACGCCCGCACGCATGAGGCCGATGTGGACCTGTTCTACCTGCGGGCGTACCCGGATTGGCGACTCAGGCTGTATTCCCACAGTGAATTCGTGGACAAGTGGATCTATTCGGTGGCCTACCGGGATCATTGGGGGAAGCGGGACGGGCGGGAACCGGCCACGCTGGTGATGTTCAATGCCCCGTTCGATCTGTCCCGCCTGGCGGGCTACGCCGCCGAGGCACGCGACGGCAGCCACGCCGCCCGGTTCGCGGGCGGCTTCTCCCTCGCATTGTGGACCGACGAGAACGGGAATCCACGCGAGTGGCGGCCACGGGTACGGGTCAAGTCAATCGACTCGAAACGCTCGCTCAAAGGATTCTCTGCGATCGACCGAACCCAACGATTCCGGGGACATTTCCTGGATCTGCGGACGCTGGTGTTTTCGCTGACCGGTTCGAGTCACAGCCTGGCCAGTGCATGCCAAGCGTTCGGCGTCGAACACGGCAAAACCACGGCAGAGGAACACGGGCACATCACCCCGGAATACATCGACTACTGCCGCCGCGATGTGCAGGCCACGACCGAACTATACGAAAAGACCAGAAACGAATACGCACTCCATCCGATCAACTTGCAGGAAACGAAAGCCTATTCGCCCGCCTCGATCTCGAAATCCTATCTCCGGGCTATGGGCATCACCCCGGTACTCGACCGGATGCCCGACTTTCCCGCCGATGTTCTCGGATCGGCAATGTCGGCATTCTACGGCGGACGGGCCGAAAGCTTTATCCGGCATACGCCGATGCCGGTGATGGTGTGCGATTTCACCAGCATGTACCCCACCGTAGACGCACTCATGAACTTATGGGAATTCCTCACTCACGACACCATCGACACCGTAGACGCCACCCAGGAGATACAAGCGCTGCTGAACACCATCACTCTCGACCGGTGTTTCGACCCGGACACGTGGCGGGAATTCGTCGGCATTGCCCAAGTCATTCCCGACGGCGATATCCTCCCCGTGCGGGCACGCTACAGCCGAGAACCGAACTGGAACATCGGAGTGAACCCCCTGCATTCCACACAACCACTCTGGTACACCATCCCCGACCTTATCGCGTCCGCACTACTGACCGGAAAACCGCCCCGCATTGTGCGGGCGCTGCGGTTCGTGCCAGCCGGAAACCATCTGGCCACCCTGACCCCGGTTCGGCTACGCGGACAGGTAGACGTCGATCCGGCCCGTGATGATTTCTTCCGTACGGTCGTGGAACAGCGCCAGGCGGTCAAGGACAGTGATCCCAGGTTGGCGGCGTTTCTGAAGGTGTTAGCGAACGCGGGCAGCTATGGGATTTTCGCCCAGATGGACGCCCAAGAACTCCCCACAGGGCAGCGGAAAGAGGTCACCGTCTACGGCGCGGCAGAACAGCCCTGGACGGTTCGCGTCACCGCCCCGGAGCAACCCGGCGAATACTGCTTCCCGCCCATCGCCGCATGTATCACGGGTGCGGCGCGGTTGATGCTGGCCATGCTCGAACGCTGCGTCACCGACGCGGGCGGGGTGTGGGTGTTCTGCGACACCGACAGCATGGCCATCGTCGCCGACACCCACGGCAGCCTGATCCCGTGCCCGGGTGGAGGTCATACCCTGCCGGACGGGCGTGCGGCGGTGCGGGCGCTGACCCTCGATCAGGTCGAGGGCATCCGCCAGCGATTCGCCGCACTCAACCCCTACCAGCCGGACGCGGTCACCGACATTCTCAAAGCCGAATTCACAGGATGGTGCTACTCCATCTCCGCGAAACGCTACGCCCTGTATCAACTCGACCCAACCGGAATACCGGACATCGAATCGACCGGAGAAGACACAGGCGACGGAGAAAGCGATATCATCGAGATCGGGAAAACAAGTGAACACGGACTCGGTTACCTACTCAACCCCAGCGACCCCGAATCGAATGACCGGAACTGGATACGCCACCTGTGGCAATTCATCATCCGCAACTCATATGGACTGACCACCACCACGCCGGAATGGCTGCACCGTCCCGCTTTAAGTCGCATCAGCATATCGTCCCCGCTGTCGTGGCGACCGTTCACCGAATGGAACACGGGCAAGCCCTACCGCGAACAGATCAAGCCGTTTAACTTCCTGCTGTCCGCACAGATCGCCTCAGTCGGATACCCGCCCGATGTAGACCCCCGACGGTTCCACCTGATCGCCCCATACGATCCCGACCCCACCACGTGGGCCGATCTCCCGTGGCGCAACCTTCACGCCCCACACGGACCCACCTACCGCGTCAACGCCGGACAATGGGAATTCCACGACGGTGCCTACGTCATCTACCCACCAGAAGACCTGGTGCAACTCAGGACCTACGAAAACATCACCGACCTATACCGCGCTCACCCCGAACCCAAAACCAACGGAGCAGACGGGCAACCCTGCACAATCAACACGGTCGGAATGCTCCACCGCCGCACCGTGCATCTAGCCCGACTGCACCACATCGGCAAAGAAACCAACCGGCTCGACGACACCCGCAAAGGAATCACCAGCCCGGATCAAGCTCTCACCAACTACGACCAACCCATTAGCGGCCTCATCGATCTAGTGATACCCGCGTTGGCCAGTCACACCGCCCAGCAACTGGCCGACCACACCGGACTCAGTGAACGACAGATCGAGAGAATACGATCGGGAAAAACCCTGCCACGGCCCCGAACATGTGACTCTCTTACCCAGCTAGCCGTAGAAACCGCCCTTGCTGATCTCAACGCCCGGCAGATCGATCATCCGTGGAAAAAGAGCACAACGCATCGCACCTACGCACAATGGGAATCCGTACTCGCCTACTGGCGGGACAACACCAACAGCTTTCAGCGTGTGTGCCCGTGCGGCTGTGGAAAAGAACTCAACCGACGCCAGAAGTACGCCAGCAACACATGTCGAATGCGACACCGCCGACGCACCCACAACAGCTGCGGACCAATCTGATGCCGCCGAACCGGACGGCGCCAGTCGCACGCCACGCGGCAGCAGCGAACCGAAACACCAACGAACCGACGACACCGCCAACCCCAGCCACAACCATCCACACTCACCATGACCACCGCCACAAGGCAGCCCGGTCACAGCAAGTCACGAACTCGTGCAGGTGACGGCAATTTTTTGGACGCATGTGCGGGTTCCCGACGTTTGATCACCCTCTACGCCCTAACCCATTTCGCGCGAAATCGCCTCCCCGCCCTCATGCGGACCGCTGATTTCGCGCGAAATCGGCGCCAGCACACATCAGGGCTCGATCATGCTCACCGCTGGTCCTGGGCGCGGAAGCTCGGTGTGCGCCAGCGGTGTTCCGGGAGGAACCGGACGTCGTGCTCGCGCGGGACGGTCGCGAACTTGCCCGGCTCCGGCACCGCGGGCGTGCGCGGGAGACCGAGTTCTTCCGTCGGGACGCCCAGGTTCTCGAAGAACCGCTCGAAGGTGCCGCCGGGCCCGGCCGCGACCCCGACGATCTGACTGTGATGGCGCTCGATCCGGTAGGCGTGCGGGCAGTTCTTCGGCACGAAGCCGAAATCGCCCGCGCCGAGCAGCTTCTCGTACTGCTCGCCGGCGGTGTCCTCGACGAAGAGCCGGACCGCGCCGGCCGTGACGTAGAAGACCTCGTAGGTCTCCGCGTGGGAATGCGCCGGGATCGTGTCGCCCTTCGGGCCCTCGCAGGTGAAGAAGTTGAAGGTGCGCTCGGTCTGCTCGCCGCCGGCGTAGATGGTGATCAGGTCGCCGAACAGGTGCGCGCGGTCGCCCATCCCCTTCTCGACGAAGTACGGCCTTCCCGGCTCGGGCGGGAGGTGCGAGCGAGAGCGGTAGGGCGTGGCGAACTCCATCGTCATGCGGCTCCTCCTGGACGCGACTACTTTGTCAGGCTACCTGACATTTTGTCGCGGGCGAAGGCGGCTGGGTATGCTCGGGGCCCGCTACCGCACCCCAGGGACCATGACGGCACCACCACCGAACCTCCCCCAGCTGCTCACCGACGCCAAGCGCTGGTTCGACGACGCGCTGCTGAGCAGCATGCAGGCGGCGGGCGAACGCCCGGTGACCGTCGCCCAGGCCGCGGTCTTCGCGAACCTGGACGCGGGCGGGACCTCGATCTCCGAGCTCGCCCGCCGGATCGGCACCACCCGCCAGTCCGTCCACCAGGCGGTGCACGGGCTGATCGGCATGGGCCTGCTGAAGCAGGTCCCCGACCCGACGTCGGCGCGCAGCCGCCTGGTCCGCACCACCCCGGCGGGGGCCCGCGCCCACGAGCGCGCCCTGCGAATGATCGCGACCATCGAAGGCGTCCTGGCCGAACGGATAGGCGCCGACGCGGTCAACGCCCTGCGCGACGGCCTCGACTGCGACCGGGGCGCTCCACCACTGGTCCAGGACCGCTGAGCCGGTGGGCGGTTCTCGTCAGGCCCTTCGGGGGTCTACCACCGCTTTGATCTCCGCTTGCCGGGCCATCGCCGCCAGCGATGCCGATGCTTCCGCCAGTCCCACCGGCTCGCTGAACAGCTCGTCCCACGGCATCCGGTCCGCGAAGGCCCGGAAGAACTCGACCGCTCGGTGGTAGTCGGCGATGTCTCCGTTCAGGGAGCCCAGCACCGTCAGCTCCTTCCCCATCACCGCGCCCAGCGGGACCGGCGCCGGTTGCGGCCCGGTGGAGCCGACCACCACGAGCGTGCCGCGCTGCGCCGCCATGGCCACCGCTTCCGCTCCGACGGTCGGCGCGCCGGCGAAGTCGAAGACGTAGTCCGCGCCGCGCCCACCCGTGAGGTCGCACACCGCGGCGATCCGGTCATCCGTGTCCAGCAGCACGGAAACCGTTGCGTCGGCGCCGAAACGGGCCGCGGCCGCGAGGCGGTCGTCCGGCCCGCCGATCGTGATCACCTTGGCCGCGCCCGAAATCCGGGCGGCCGCCGTGGCGAAGATGCCCAGTGCGCCCGCGCCCTGCACCGCCACCGTCACCCCGGGCCGGATGCCGCCCGCGCGGCCGAACGCCCGCAGCACGGTCTTGGCCGCACAGCCGGACATCGCCGCCCAGGTGTCCGGCACCTCGTCGGGCAGGATCAGTTTCGCCGCACCGGGCGTCACGTAGCAGTACCCGGTCAGGCCGCCCGTCGCGTACGGCGCCTGGTCGGTCCGCTGCCGGAAGCCGTATCCGCGGTCTTCGCAGGCCACCGGCTCGCGCAGGACGCTGCGCCCGAAGCAGCGCCGCAGGTGGATTCCGACCAGCCGATCCGCATCCGGGGCTCGATCGCCCGGCGCGTCCGATGTGGACTCCCCGGCGGCGACCATCTCGTGCCCGAGGATCATCGGCAGCATGCCCAGGAAGGTCATCTGTCACCCGCCATAGGTGGGCGATCCGGCGGATCCGCAATTTCAATGGAAATTGGAGGTCCGATTTCCATTGAAATTGCGGGTGGGACCTGCCCGGAACCGTCGTGAGCGCTGACTCCGGTTCTTACCGGAACCAGCACTCACGACGAACGCCCGCACCTGCGCAGGTGCGGGCGTTCGTCGGACCGGATCAGAGGTTCTTCTGGATCAGCTCGACGTACCGGTCGATCATGTGGTTGCGGATCCCGTCGGCGGCGGGCGCGAACGCGTCGCCGGTGAAACCCTTGACCTTGTCGGTCAACCCGGCGGTGAAGGTGATCTTCTCGTGCAGCTTCCCGCGGCTGTCGAAGTACCGGACGTCCTCGACGTGGTGGAACACCGGCTCCGGCGGGAGCTGCGGGACGACGTCGTTGTTGTTGACGAACCGGAACACCCGCTCGGCGAGCGCCTGGTTGTACGGAGTGGCCAGCAGGCGGTCGCAGGTGCGCGGCTGCCCGAAGGTGTAAACGCCGTCCGGGAGCAGCTGCGGGTCTTCGAAGAAGATCCGCGCGGAGGCGAGCATGGCCAGCGCGCCACCCAGGCTGTGCCCGGTGAACCACAGGCTCTGTGCACCGCGCCCCGCACCTGCGGGTAGATCGAGTCCAGGGCGCGACTGAAGCCCAGGTGCACCAGCCCCTTGCCGGCGGGACCGGGCTCGGCCAGCGTGTTGGTGTCGGTCAGCCAGTCCTTGATCTTCTTGGGCTCGGTGCCCCGGAAGGCGACGACGACCATCCTGTCGCTGCCCGCCGCGAAGGCCTGCGTGTCCTCGATGGGGAACGACCCGTCGAGCTCGGCGTGGAAGTACTCGCACCGGTCGAAGCCCCACTCCCGCGTGGTCTCCCGGATCGTCGCCTCGTCGTCGTAGGCGAGCTTCGCCGCCTTGGCCAGCCAGTACGCGTGCTGCAGCCGGTAGCCGGTCACCGCGTGGTCGAATTCGAGCACCGTCATCGTTGGCCTCCATGAGAAGTCGCAGGTCCCGCCGGGTCGGCGCCGGGGCGCCAAGCGCGACTATGGCAAGGGATGGCGGCGCTCATGCTCCTGGTCACTGGAAGGGATGGCCCCTGTGTCAGCGACAGTCCGGAAGAGCCCGAAAGTATGACGCGTTCGAGGCCCGGGCTTGCACTCAACCCGGGTTGAGCCAGCATGCTGCCCTCCGCCGCCCACCCGGCCCGAAGATGTGCCGGCGGCATCGGTTCTTCCAGCAGGAGAAGGGAAAACATGCACGCGCAGTCCTCACCGCCGAAGGTCGCCGCGCCCGCTGTGGTGCTCGCGCTGGCCTGCGCCGGCTCGTTCGTGGTCGTCCTCGACGCCACGATCGTGTCCGTCGCGCTGCCCGCCATTCGCGCGGAACTGGCGTTCGGTCCGGCCGCGCTGTCCTGGGTGGTCAACGCCTACACACTGGTCTTCGCCGGATTCCTGCTGCTCGGCGGGCGGTTGGCGGATCTCGTCGGGCAGCGCGCGATGTTCGCGCTGGGCATGGGCCTGTTCACGGTCGCCCGGCTGGCCGGCGGGCTGGCCGGGTCGGCCGAGCAGCTGCTCGTCGCGCGGGCGGTGCAGGGCCTCGGCGGGGCGCTGCTGATGCCGGTGACGCGGTCCGTGCTGACCACGACCTTCGCCGAGCCCGGCAGGCGAGCCCGCGCGCTGGGCACCTGGAGCGCTGTGGGCGCGGTCGGGGCCGCGTCGGGCCCGGTCATCGGCGGCGTGCTGACGCAGTGGGCCGGGTGGCGGTGGGTGTTCTTCGTCAGCGTCCCGGTCGGCGTGCTGGCCGTCGCGGTCGCCGTCGCGGTGCTGCAGGGCCGGTCGGCCACCGGAGCCCGAGCCCGGCCGGCTCGACGTGATCGGCGCGGTGCTGGCGACGGCGGGCTTGGCAGCGCTGGTGTACGCGGTGATGCGGCCCTCCGGCCAGGATGCCCTGCCGCCGCTGTTCGGCGGACTCGCACTGCTCGGGATCTTCCTGCTGCACCAGGCGAAGTGGGCGACGGATCCGCTGCTGCCGCTGGAGGTGTTCCGGCTGCGTTCGGTCAGCAGCGGGAACCTGGTGATGTTCTTGCTGGGCCTGGGATTCTTCGCCAGTCCCGTGCTGCTGTCGCTGTACTTGCAGGACGTGCACGGCTATTCGCCGCTGCAAGCAGGCCTGGCCTACCTGCCGATCGGATTCGCGATGTTCTGCGGCGCGCAGACCGCCGGAGCGCTATCGGTGCGGCTGGGCGTCCGCCGTGCGGCCGTGCTGTGCTGCCTGCTCGGCGGCGCCGGTTTCGCCGGGGTGGCGGCACTGATCGGCGTGCACGCCTCATATCTCTCGTCGGTGCTGCTGCCGGGGATCCTGCTGGGGTTCGGGACCGCCGCCGCGTTCACCCCGATCACCATCTCCGCCACCGGCGGCGTGCCGCCCCGCCACAACGGCCTCGCGGCCGGGCTCCTCAACACCGTCCGGCAGACCAGCGGCGCGATCGGGCTGGCGGCGCTGACGGCCGCCATCGCGTGGGAACCGGGCGCGGAAGCGCTCGCGCACGGCTACGCGGTCGCGTTCACCGCCTCCGCCGCCTGCCTGGCGGTCGCGGCGGGCATCGCGGCGCTGACCATGCCGCGCCGCTGATCACGGCAGGTCGACGGCGGCGCGGAACCCCGGGCACCGGTCGGGGCCGGACTCGTGCCGGCAGCCGAGCAGGTGGTCCAGGTACGCCCGCGCCGCTTCCAGCGCCGCCTGCTGCCGCTCGATCTCCGCGATCCGGGCGGGAACGGTGTCCTGCCAACCGGATTCCGCGTCGAGCATGGCCGCGATCTCGTCGATGCCCATCAGCCCGGTCCTGCGCCACAGCTTGATCAGCGCGATCCGGTAGAGCTGATCGGAGTCGTAGCAGCGCTGCCCGCCCCGCCGCTGCGGGCTGATCAGGCCGCGACGTTCCCAGTAGTGCAACGTCGAGATAGCCAGCTCGAAGTGGTCGGCGACCACGCGGATCGGGGTCAGGGCGCTCACCGCGCCGATCCTATCCGGCACCGAACGACACCCGCCCCTGGTCTGTCCGCAGTTTCAATTGAAACTGCGGACAACGAATGTCCACTTCGGACGGTGACTAGAACGGGGCTTCCCGGCCGAGCAGGTCCTTGAGCGCGTCGTCGATGAACGCGGTGTCCACCGGGTTGAGGCCGCCGCCGGCGAAGTGCCCCCAGGCACCGGGGATGACCCGCAGCTCCGCCCCGGGGATGCGGGCCTGCTCCCATTCGTTGTCCTCCGGCGGGAAGTACAGGTCCTGCTCGCCGGGCATGATGATCGTCGTCGCCCGGATGCCCGCGAGCGCGTCCTCGACACCGGCGTATCCGGGGGTGCCGCCGAGGTCCGCGTGCTGCCAGGTCCACAACATGGTCAGCAGGTTGTTCGCGTCCCGCTTGAGGAACAGGCCTTCCCAGAACCCGACCAGGAAGTCCTCCAGCGAGCCGTAGCCCAGCGGCTCCCGCAGGTAGATCTGCTCGCGGTAGAACTGCTGGCAGAAACCCCATCCCGCGTAGACCCGGGCCATCGCCCGCAGCCCGGTCACCGGCTGCTCCCGGTACCAGCCGTGGTGCCACTGCGCATCCGCGGTGAGCGCGGCCTTGACGCCTTCGAGGAACACGAAGTTGTGCCGGCTGGTCTTCGCGGAGCCGCAGAACGGCAGGATGCGCCGCACCATCTCCGGGTAGCTCAGCGCCCACTGGTAGGTCTGGCCGGCACCCATGGACCACCCGGTGACCAGCTCCAGCCGTTCGATGCCGAACCGCTCGGTCACCAGGCGGTGCTGGAGGCGGACGTTGTCGTGCATCGTCACGTCCGGGAACCGCGCCCGGTCGTGCGGTTCCGGGGTGTTGCTGGGCGACGACGACAGGCCGTTGCCCAGCATGTTCGGGATGATCACGAAGTACCGCGACGGGTCGAGGGCCATGCCTTCGCCGATGAGCCATTCGTTGTCGTAGTGCTGCCCCGAGTACCAGGTCGGGTAGACGATCGCGTTGTCCTTGGCGGCGCTGAGCTCGCCGTAGGTCTTGTACGCCAGCTTCGCGTCGCGCAGCGTGGCACCGCGCTGCAGCCGGACGTCGCCGAGGTCGAACACTTCGTAGTCCATCGCGGCCTCCTCGCCACCCAGGTGGGCCCCGCCGGGCGGTGCGAGCGGGCACGGAGGTCGTCCGGCGGGCTGCCCACCAATGTAGGTCCGCTCGCCGGAGACGTCCGGCCACGCACGATCCGCGACCTCTGTGCATCCCCCAGAAGGGCGGCAGCGGCCGACGCGCCATCCGGCCTGCCACGCTGCCGCGCGAACTTCGCGAAGGATGCCGGTTCGTGACCGGAATCGACGAAGCCCTGCAGCTCTACCCGGAGCTGGCGGTCCTGCTCGGGCTGTCCGTGTGGACCTTCTGGAGCCTGACCGGCGCGGCCGGGCGCCGGGAGTGGCTGTTCGGGGTGCTGAACTGGCCGGAGCACAGCGACGCGCTGTGGATCGCCGATCGCCACGAGGCCCTCGCGGTCCGGCTGCTCGTCGACTCGCCGGACCGCCGCGGTGGGGTCGTCTGGCGGCATTCGGGCACGTTGACCGCCACCGTCGAGGCCCTGCGCAGCCTCCCGGCGCCCGGCGAGCCCGGCGCCCCGCACCGGGTCCTCCAGTCCGGGCCGTTCTGGCCGTCGCTCGACCTCCGCTGACCCCGCACCGCGGTCATCGCACCCGCGGCCGCGCGGAGTCGAACGCCTGCCTGGCCCGGTCGCGGCGTTCCAGGTCGGCGAAGAACCGGACCATGCCGGCCTGCCCGCGCAGGCTGGCGGCCAGCTCGCGCCGGTCGCACTCCTCGGTCGGCCGGCCCGCGAGGACGTCCCGGGTGGCCCGGTCCAGCTCGTCCGCCAGCCGCTCCAGCAGGGCGGCCCGTTCGGCGTGGTCGTGGGTGATAGCGCAGCGCCGCAGCAGATCCCGCATGGGCACTGCGGTTGTCCGCGGATACATCGAGAAGGGCACGTCCGCTGCTGTCATGCGCTCTCTCCCTGATGTTCGGTGTCAGGCCGAGTACTACCGCATCCGCCATGCCCGGGCAGCGCGCCCGCAGCCCGCCACCGGTGCTCCGGAGGCACCCGCAGAACGCATTCCCCCAGCGTGCCAAGGTCCAGCCACCCGACCGAGCGGACTTTGCCCAACGGCACACGACGAACTCGGATCCCGGTGGGGACCTCTCCCGGAACCGCCGTGCAAGGGTTCCGCAGATCCAGCCGCGAGTGCCGGCGGAATCCGGGGAGCGGGCACGTCGCGAATCACCGGGAACGGCGTCCGGACCGGGAGCGCGCGGAAGACGTGCTTCGGGCATGGCATTGCTGGCGGGAGGCTCTTCCAGACCGGCACGGGTTCGCGAGCTGCGGCAGCGCCATCGACTGGCGGTACTGACCCTGCCGATCGCGCGCCCTGGGGGTGCGGGCGATCGGAGGTCGATCACGATGCGGAACGGTCGGTGAATTGCGGGGAAATTGGTCGGTAAGTGAGACCGGCCGCCGCCGCGGGCTCACTACGTTGACGATCTCGGTTCGTTGCTCGTGCCTGCGGAGGCGGTCGTGGACGGATTTCCCTGGGAGCTGGCGCTCGCGATCGTCGGCGCGCTGGTTCCCATCATGGCCTTCCTGTGGGAATTCGCGTTCGTCGGCCGCAAGCGGCTCGGCTACCGGGTGCAGATGGACACCACGCCCACCGATGTCAGCGCCCTCTACGCGGGTGCGTGGCGGCGTCTGGAGCGGGCCGACGGCGGGCGGTTGGTCGACCCGTCGTTCGTCCTGCTGCGCATCGAGAACACCGGCACCACCAACATCGCCGAGGGCGACTACGGCTTCCCCGAGGACACCTCCGTGGGCATCCGCGTCAGGTTCCCCGGCCGCCGGGTCGCCGGCGTCGTCGTCACCGAGCTCAGCGACCCGTCGCTGGCGACGTACTTCGACGCCAAGGCGCCGGGGCTGGGCATGTCGGACGTCGAGGAGGCCGACCGGACGGTCGGGCTCGTCGAGCTGCCCAAGGTCAAGCTGAACAGCTCCGCGCACTACAAGGTCCTGGTCGTCCTGGAACGCGCGGGGGACGACGGCGGCGGGATCCCGGAACCCGAGGTCGTCGGCACCATCAGCGGCGGTGTGGGCAGCGGGAAGGTGCACGAGACCAAGAGCCAGACCGGCACGCCCCGCTGGGTGGTGGCGCTGGTGTGCTTCCTGCTGATGGTCAGCCTCGTCGAGCCGTTCATCATCGACCTCACCAAGAACGAGGCCCGGCTGGACTGCGCCGCCGGGGATCTCACCATCACGGGCTCCACGGCCTTCGAACCCGTGCTGCGGGAAGCCGCCGCCGAGTACGCGAAGTCCTGCCCGGGGGCCAACTTCAAGTGGGAGATGCGCAGCAGCGCCCAGGGCCTCGAACTGCTCAACAGCACGCGATCGCCCGAGGTGCTGGCGTTCTCCGACGGCCCCAAGGGCGACCGGCTGCCGGAGCTGCTGCCGCAACCCGTGGCGTTCCTGCTGTTCACGATCGTCATCAACCCGGATGCCGGCGTCCAGGACCTCAAGCCGGAGCAGATCCGGGACGTCTTCAGCGGCCAGGTCGCGAATTGGCGGGCCGTGGGCGGCAACGACGTGCCGGTGCGCATCGTCGACCGGGAAGCCCTGTCGGGCACCCGCGCCACCCTGGAGGAGCGGCTCCTCGGCGGGGACGTGGAGCCCGGCGAGAACTCCGACGACTGCGTGGAGCCCAGGAACGAGAGCCTGCGCGGCAGCGTCCTCCGCTGCCGTCGCACCGAGACCCGCAGTCTGCTGGACACCGTGGCCAACACCCCCGGAGCCATCGGCTACAGCGAGCTCCGGGCCGCCGAGAACCGCCGAGCGGAGCTGCGCGAGGTCCGCATCGACGGCCACGGAGCCAGCCTGGAAGCGGCCGACCACGGCGCCTATCCGTTCTGGCAGACGGAGTACGCCTACACCTTCGGCGAACCCGCGCCGACCTCCCTGGCCGCCAGCTTCCGGCGCTACCTGACGAACCAGGTGGGCAGCGACATCATCCGCTCCTACGGCAACCGCCCGTGCGCGGAACTGGCGAACCCGGTGCGGTGCCGCCCCGAGTGACCGCCCAGGTCAGCCCAACGACCAGTCCGCGTCACCGTCGCTGACGGTCGCGTCGCCGAAGGGATTGCGGCCGGGGTCGGGCCAGGCGCCGAGCGGGAAGTCCGTGCCATCGACCGCCTCCCCGTGCAACGCGACCATCTCGGCGGCCTGGGTCGCCACGACCGTGGCGAGTGCACCGATGGCGGCGGTGATGAGTCCGGAGCCCACCGTCGTTTCCTCGATGACGAGGATCGCGCCCGCCCAGGAGAACACCGCCGACTCGAAGGCGGCTATGGCCGCCACCATCGTCTGGATGTACTTGGCGAGGATGAACCCCAGGGAAACGTAGAAGGCCACTCCGGCGCTCGCGCAGAGGGTGAGGGCTCCCGCGGCCTTGCCAGCGATCGTCCCGATGCGAGTGGCGGCCTGCCCCTGCGGTTTGATCGCCGCGGTGTAGGCATCCGCGGCGGCGCCGTGCCACTTGTCGTCGGCGATCATCGCCTCCGGCGTGAGCTGGCCGGCCACCGAGCTGGCTCGTCCGCGCAGGCTCTGCCACTCCCACGCTCGCACGTACATCAGGATCGGCGCGACTGCGGCCTTCAGAAGGTCGACGATCACCTCGCAGACGGCCGTTGCCGCTTCTTCGAGCAGCTCCGCGCACCACGCGATCGCGTCCTTGACCGGTTGGGGAACCCATCCGGCTTGGATCGCGGCCGCAGCTGCCGGGCCGATCTGCGCGATCTGGCCGGTCAGCTCCTCGGTTCCGGCGGTGAGCCGGTCGATGACGGCGCGGAACTGCGCTTCGCTGAACATTGTCACCTGCCATCAGTACAGGTTCCGGAGGACGTGGGTTCCGTCCTCGTCTTCCTGCTCGTAGGTGTCCGCGACGCGCCGCAAGGTGCCGGCCACCTCGCGCGTGCGCTCGACCCCTTCCCGGCACCGGTCGTGGACCTGGTCGACGACCTCGTCATAGGCCGACGTCATGGGGAGGAACAGCCCCGATTCCAGGGCTCCGACGCGAAGTTGCGCGGCCTGCGAGGCGATCACGCCCAGCGCGTCCGCCTGCTCCTCCCAGATGTCGGCCTCCGCCCGGAGGGCTCCCGTTGCGACCTCGACCTCGTTCTTGTCCGGCGGTGCCACGACTGCCTCCCGCTCACTGCGAACCGTGCTTGCCGGGATCGCGCATGATCGAGAAAACCTCACCCAACGCGGAGTCCCACGCCCGGGATTCCCGCGATCGTTGCGCCAGCTCGGCCTTCAGGTTCGTTCGGGCTTGGATCAGGGCGTCGCTCAAGGCGTGCGTCAGCCGCGCCCCGCCGAGCGGACCGATCCACTCGGGATCGGCCGCGCAGGACGACTTCCCCGTCTCCGCAACCGTCAGGGTGAGCTTTCCCGCCGCAGCGGTGCCGATTCCTCGAACGACGGCCCGAGGACGCCGAGCCTCATCCAGCGAGGTGAGCATGTGCTCGATGAGCACGTCCAGGTCCCGCGGCGCGCCTTCCGGGCGCAATTCTGCCGGTGTACCAGGACGATCCAACTCGTCGGGTGCTCGGCGTTCCTCGGCCAGGAAGTCCCCCCAGCTCGCCATGCGCCGGGTCAGGGCCGCATCGGCCGCCTCGGCCACCGCGCCCGCGAACTCATCGGCGGCGAGCTTCTCGAACCACCGCGGGCGAACCCGGATCGCGACCGGAATCCCGTCCGCGTCCAGCCGGACCCGAACGGCTCCGGTGCGGTCAACTCCCTCGACGTCGCGTGACGCGGCCCGCGCCGCGTTCGTCAACGACGAACGGGCCGCCCGCAGCCGCCGGCCGAGCGGCTCCAGCCTCGCCACCGGGTCGGCATCCCCCACGACCATCCCCACCTCGTCTCACATCGCGGGGCTCGGCCCCGCACGGCGCGCCAACTGCGTGGCGACCACGATCATCCCCACCACGCCGGCGAACAGCAGCATCCCGGTTCCCGTCGACTCCGGACCCGCGGCACCGAACACGCATTGCAGACCCCACGCCGCCACGCCGCCAGAGGTGACCGCCATGAGCACCGATGCCAGCAGTCCCACCAGTCGCGCGCCCCGAAGCAGCAGCACCACGAAGACGGCCACGACAACCTCGACCATGGCCGCGATCACGATCGTCGCACCGGTCAACCCGAATATCGGCGTCGACGCCACGCCCGCGAAGGAGGCGACGACAAGCGCCACCGCGAAGGACGCCGCGGAAACCGCACACCACGCCAAAGCCACACCAGGACGCCGCACAGGCATGAGCCTTCCCATCACGTCAGCCGGCAACGCGCGACCGCCGGTAGGTACTTCACCGCCGACCAGCGGAGCCCCACAACACCGGGAGGACAATGTCCCAGCGCCGCCGACGCAGCAGGAACCGCCGATCAGGCCAAGACCGCACCACCGAACGAAAATCACCTTCGCGGCGCAAGCGCCGCCGGAACTCCGAGAGCGAGCCCACCGATCGCGGGCCCTCGCCGATCTTGGTGCACCGATGCCGCCGATCGGGCGTTTCTCCCGCGGATTCACAACCATCGGATGACGCGGAAGCGGAGTGTGAAATGTGTTAAGTATTAATGAAATCGCTTCGCGAAAGCGCGCCCCCGGGGGGCCAATCGCGGAATTCCGCTCCTGTACCGAGCGCGTTCGCGATTTCCACAGGCGACGAAATTTACGCTTATCATTGCGATTTCGTGCTCATATGAGCAAATCCGACGGACGGGGTACGAACTCTTGCTCCGTTCGCCTGTAGTACACTGTGGACAATCGAATGGACCATCACACAGATGCCGCATTGCGTTCGCGCTTCCGGGATCGTCCAGGACTTCGCCGAACAGCCCTGCCCGGCATCCGACGTGGGAATACCGAGCGGGCGATCCGCGTGAACCGAACCCGGAAGATGCCTCCCGACTACTACTGAATGGCCCACCTCGCCACCCCCGGATGGCCGATCAGCCGCACCCCGGAAACCACTCCTCCCGCCGGAACCGGAAAGGTTGCGGTGTTTTCCCGCATATCGATCTTCGTGGTTTTCCGCGCAGTTTCGTGGTTTCCTGGCGGAACAGCGCTATGAGTTGATGGGCGAAGGGGCATGCTAGGGGAGCAGATGCCGAATAGCGACAACTGGGGCGGATCATCGAGGCGCGTCGCGGAGCACACCGCTGACGTTGAGCAGTTCCACGCACCGCCCCGCCTGCTGACCGGACGGCGGCGTGCCCGGCCGGGCGCAGCGCACGGTCGCGGTGACGTCCTCGTCGGCCGGGATCTCGATCGGCGTCACCCAGTGGTAGTCCTGGTTCCGGAAGGTCTCCAGCGCGATCGTGGTGATCACCCGGTCGCCGAAGCGGATGGTGAGCAGGCCCTCGTCCCCCTGGTAGTTGGCCAGGACGAGGTCCGTCACGAAGAAGACCTTGCCCTCCGGGGCCTTCGCGGAACGCGAGAGGTTGGCGCCGGGGTTGGTGACCACCTCGATGGTCATCGAATGCGGCCCGCCGTTGCCGGGCGGAACTCCCGGAACGTCCGGCGGCGGCGGAGGCGGGGGCGGCGGCTGCTGCCCGTTGTCCGGGGGTTTGGGCGGTTCGGCGGGTGGCGGCGGCACGAGTTCGCCGTTCTGCGCCATCTGCTTCGCCTCTTCCCTGGCGGCCTCCCGCGCCGCGCTCAGCAGCGCCGGGCCCACCATGAAGAGCCAGGCCAGCAGCAGGGCCAGCAACAGCGCCAGCAGGGTGAGCAGCCACCGCGGCAGCAGCGGGAGCTGGACCAGCTCGCCGTCCAGCTCCTCCGGCTGCGGCGGCTCCCCCTCCAGCACCTCCGCTTCGGTGGCGGCCGTGATCAGGAACCGGTGGCTGGTCGGCTTGCCGAACCAGATGAGTCCGCTCGACCGCGCGCGCAGCCGGACCTCGGTCCGCTCACCGGGTTCGAGCGCGGGGCGGCCCGACTCGAACCGGAAGTTCAGCTGCTCGGCCGGATCGGTCGCCGACAGCGGTATCGCCGCGGGCGTGTTGCCCCGGTTGTGCAGTTCCACCTCGTACCGGCCGGTCCGCCAGGCGCGGCGCCGCTGCGGGATGAGCGCGGCCTTGAGCCTGTGGAACGGGGTGATGATCACCGTCGTCTCGGGCACGGTCACCAGGTCAGGCCGCTCCACGGGCACGACCCGCACGGCCAGCGGCACCTCGCCGGCCCGCACCTCCGGCGACCGGGGCGGGCGCAGGTGCAGGGTCACCACGTCCTGGGTTCCCGGGTAGAGCGACAGCCGGGTCGGTTCCACCGTCGTCCAGGCGGCGCATTCGCCGACCACCTCGAACTCGTACGCCTCGACGATCTCGGTGTCGTTGCGCACGGTGAGGGTCGTGGTCGCCTCCCCGCCCGGATTCACCACCACCGTGGCGCTTTCGAGTTCGGCAAAAGGGCTCACCTCCGAAAAGCTAGGCGGCCCGAGCGGTTTCGAGCAGGGCGGTGAGGGCAGCGCGGGGGCAAGGCGGCTGCCCGCGGCAACGGCGCCGCGCTGCCCTCGCGAGCGGCGGTCCCGCGCCGCAGGCCTGATCCGGCACCACCCGAAGTTCGCCCGGCGGCGGGCATCGAGCAGGTCTCACCGAGAACACGCAGCGACAGGACCCGGTTCTAGGGAGAGGACACGATGACGAGAGTCCCGGTGGCGGTCTACGCAGGGGATCCCATTCTGGAGTTCGGCGTCACCCAGCAGTTGCGCCCGCGCCCCGAGGTGGAAGTGCTGAAACCGAGCGAAGAAGCCCGGGCCGAGGTGTCGCTGGTCGTGATCGACCGGCTGGACGACGCGGCCGGGCAGCTGCTCCGCCGGCTGCAGCGGACGTCGTCGGTGCGCACCGGCCTCATCGTCAGCGAATTCGAGCAGGACGCGCTGCAAACCACCATCGAATGCGGGGTGGCGGCCGTCCTGCGCCGCCGCGAAGCGGACCAGGACCGCATGGTCGGGCTGATCACGGCACTGGTCCGCGGCGAGGGCATGCTGCCCGGCGACATGCTCGGCCGGCTGCTCGACCACGTCGGGAAGCTCCAGCGCAGCGCCGCCGCCGCGGTCCGGCCGATCCTGTCGACGCTGAACACGCGCGAAGTGGAAGTTCTCCGCCTGATCGCCGACGGCTTCGACACCAGGGAGATCGCCGTCAAGATGTCCTACTCCGAGCGCACCGTGAAGAACATCCTCCAGGAGGTCACCACGCGCCTGCAGCTGCGCAACCGGGCGCACGCCGTCGGCTACGTCATGCGACACGGCCTGATCTGACCCGCCGCCCACCGGGCGTTGCCCGAAAGTGCCGGAGCCCTGCCCGCTCGCCTGCCTGTCGGGATCTGGGAGCGAGGCCGGGTGCCGGGACAGGATGCCGGGGTATCGGTCGCCTGCGGTGGAGGTCAACCGTGATCGGCAGCATGCCAGGATTCCGGCGCGGCTCAACGCGTTTCGGGATCGCCCTGGTCGGCGTCGTGCTGTTGCTGGACGGGCTGATCAGCGTTCCGACCACCGCGGCGCAGGCGCCGCCCCGGCCGGCCGCCGAGCAGCCGCCGGCCCGCATCGCCTACTCGGGCACCGAGCACCGCAGCCTGGGCGTCACCACCACCGGGCTGCCCGGGCAGACGTCGACGCAGCCGCTGCTGGCCGAATCGCCGCAGCACTTCGACCGGGACGTGTCCTCGCGCGGCGGGCTGCTGGTGTTCACCAGCCTGCGCGACGAATCCAAGCCGCAGGTGTACCTGCGGGGCGCCGACGGCGCGGTGCGGCGGCTCACCCGGGGCCGCGATGCCGCGAATCCGCAGCTCTCGCCGGATCTGCAGTGGGTGGCGTTCGACTCGGCCGAGACGTCGGGGCAGAAGACGCAGCGCGACATCTGGCTGGTGCGCGTCGACGGCACCGATGCCCACCGGCTCGCCGAGACCGCCGACAACGACACGCATCCCACCTTCTCGCCGGACGGTTCCCGCATCGCCTACGCCTGCGATGCCGGCGGCCGGTGGCAGATCTACGACCAGGCCTCCGGCGGGGGCTCCCTGCGGCGGCTGACCGACGAGCCGTCCGGCGGCGCGTTCCAGCCGTCGTGGAACCCGGTCGATGACGCCGACCACCAGGACCGGATCGCCTACACCTTCGACCGCGATGGCAACATCGGCGACGCCTCCGATCAGAGCGTGCGGGTGCTCCGGGGCACCGGGACCGGCACGCCGCTGCTGCAAGACGGCTGGCAGAGCCGGGAGCCCAGTTGGCTGCCGAACGGCGGCGGGTTGCTGTTCGTCAGTCCCAACCTCCAACGGGTCGAGGGCGGCTACGCCGCCGCGGCCGACAGCATCGACCGGGTCTACCTGGCCGACACCGCGACGCTGCCCGCTCCCCCGCCCCAGCAGATGCTGGAGGAGGACCGGCTGGTCGACTCCCCCACCTGGCTCACCAACGGGATCACCGGGCGCCTCGTGGTGGCCCGCACGACCGCGGAGCTCCGGAACACCGCGATGCTGCAGGACATCCGGCAGGACGGGTCGGATCCGCGAAGCCTGGGGGTCGACGTGCTCACCGAGGATCCCAAGGCGCTGGTCGACTCCAGCAAGCTCTTCGAACCCGACCCGGGCTTCGACCCGTGGACGCAGCGGCAGAGCTATTCCCCGGACGGCAGCAAGATCGCGGTCAGCCGGTTCGAGACCGTCGGCGGGCAGCGCGTCCAGCGGATCTGGATCGTCGGCGCCGACGGCTCCGATCCCCAGCTGCTGCCCATCGACGACCGCAAGTCCGGCGACTGGGAGACCGACGCCGCGTGGTCGCCGGACGGCACGAAGATGGCCGTGGCCCGCAGGTCGCCCGGCGCGATGGAAGAAGGGCGAGGCCGGAGCCGGATCGTCGTCGTGAACGTCGCCACCGGCGAGGTCACCGGGCGCCTGCAGGGTGCGAACGCGGAGGAGGACGACACCCAGCCCGCGTTCTCGCCGGACGGCAAGCAGTTCGCGTTCAGCCGGGGCAGGGTCGCCGACACGGACAAGCGGGAGAACCACATCTGGATCGCCCGCGCCGAAGGCCTCGACCGGCAACGCGACCTGAGCGAGCTCGTCTGCCTGTGCGACGTGGTCGACGACAGCCCGGCGTTCTCACCGGACGGGCGCAGCATCGTGTTCAACCGCGAGCCCGACGGGTTGTACCGGATGTACCTGGCCGACGACCGCTGCGAGGTGCTGCTGCCGAAGGGGCTGTCGAGCTGCGCGGACCGGCCCGACGGCGGCGACACCGGGCCGTTCCAGCCCCGGGACGCAAGCCTGTCGCCGGACGGCGAGCAGATCGTGGTGTCCAAGCGCCCGGTCGAGGACTTCAACCCGCCGGAGCACCTGGCGGTCCTGGACGCGGCGAAGGGGCGGCTGGACCCGATCACCAGTCGGCTCCCCGGGCGGCAGAAGGAACCGACCTGGCAGGCGACCATCGACCTGGCGCTGACCGCTCCCCCGTCGTCGGCGACCGTCGAGGTCGGGTCGTCGGTGCCGGTCACGGCCACCGTGCGCAACAACGGCCCGGCCTCCTCACCGGGCACGAAGGTGACCCTCGACGTGCCGGACGGGCTGCGGCTGCAACGGCTCCGGGCGCAAGGGGGCAGCTGCGACGCCGAGCAGGCGCGATGTGATCTCGACGTGGTGCAACCGGGGAAGTCCATCCAGGTCACCGCGGAACTCGTCGGCGTGACCACCGGGAACCACCGGCTCCGCTGGGCGGCGGGCAGCTCGATGCAGGACGCCCGCCCCGGCGACAACACCGCGACGACGGTCGTGCCGGTGGTACCGGTGCCGCCGGATCCCCCGCCGCCTCCGGACGCCAATCCCGCCGTAGCGGTGGGAGCGCAGCCGAATCCGTCCTATGTGGGCGGTCGGACCGACGTGACCTACACCGTGCGCAACACCGCTGACGGCACGGCGACGGGCCTGACCCTGGAGATCTCGCTACCACCCGGCGTCCCGGTGCTCAGCCTGCCGCCGGACTGCTCGGCGGTGCGGTGCGCCCTGCCGGACCTGCCTCCCGGCGGAGTCGTCACCAAGCAGGTGGTGCTGGCGCCGAACGCGGCGCTGGAGTCGGTGATCGGCGCAACGCTGCGGACCACCGGGACGGACACCAACCCGGCCGACAACGCCGCGACCACCCCTTACCGCGTGCTTCAGCCCCGGATCGTCGCGGTGCCGAACATCGGCGAACCCGGCTTCGTGACGTCCGTCCGGGGCATCGACTTCCCGCCGGGAGCCCCGGTGCGGCTGCTGTGGACGCCCGGCATCACCGCCGCCGCGGCGCCGACGCTGCCCGGCCCGGACGGCAGGTTCGCCGCGCAGCTGCTGATCCTGCCCAAGGACCAGACCGGACCGCGCACCATCATCGCGTCCGGCCCCGGATTCGGCCCCGTCACGACGCAGTTCCTGGTGGTGGCACCCACGATCGCGCCGCCGGAGCTGGTCGAGTGGAGGTGATCGGGTGATCCACGAGGTGGACGAGGGCCTGCGCCTGCTGCTGGCCGACGGGGGCGTGCCGGGCTCCGGCGTGGAACTCGCCTTCGACCCGCCCACGACGGACTGGGCGGCGAAGCGCAACTCGCCCACGGTCAGCGTCTTCCTCTACGACATCAGGGAGGAGCCGGACCTCCGGCGCGCGGGCGCGTTCGAGCAGTACGACGACGACGGGAAGATGATCGGCTGGCAGAGCCCGCCGCACTGGTTCCAGCTCTCCTACCTGGTGACGGCGTGGACGAACCGCCCGCAGGACGAGCACCGGCTGCTCTCCGACGTACTGCGCTGCCTGGTGCGCCACGACGCGCTGGCGCCGCAGTGGCTCACCGGGACGCTGGCCGAGCTCGGGCTGACGGTGTCGTTCGAGGCGGGCGGGACGATGGCGGAGGGCCGGTCGGCCTCCGATGTGTGGTCGGCGCTCGGCGGGCAGCTCAAGCCGTCGATCAACCTGCGGGTGACGGCGCCGCTGGCTGGCGAGCGGATCCCGGCCGGGCCGCCGGTCACCGAAGGCGTTGTCCTGCATGCGGAAAGCTCGGGTGCCCCGGTGAACGAGTCCGCCCGGCGGTTGCGCTACGACGGGCCGACCACGGCGGAAGGCACCGGCTTCGCCCCGACGCGCCCGCGCCCGGAGCCGAAGCGGCGACGACGGGGCACGATCTCGTGACCGGGCCGGACCTGAACTACCTCTGGGCCCGCCTCGGGCTGATCGAGCGGCGCGTCCGCGAGGTCGTGGCGACGCGGCGGGCCGCCGACCCGCAACCGGACGATCCCTACCGCGGGCTCTACGTCACCCCGGACGACGTCGACCGCATCCTCGCCTCCCCGGCGAAGTCCTGGGCCGCGACCCGCGACGACGATCCCGCGGCCGCCGAGCTCGACCCGCTCGCGGCGGCCGTGCCCGACCCCGGGCCGAGGTTGCTGCGCCTCGCCGAGGATTTCGGCCTCGCGGCGCTGGATCTGGAGCTGCTGCTGGTGGCGATGGCGCCCGACGTCGACGTCCGCTTCGAACCGCTCTACGGCTACCTCAACGACGACGTGACCCGGCGGCGGCCGACCACCGGGCTGGCGCTGGAACTGTGCGGGGTGCCCGCGGCGGGTGACGGGCGGTTCCGGTTCGCCGCGGGCGCGCCACTGGTCGCCGGCGGCCTGCTGGAGGTGCAGGAGCCGGAGCGACCGGCGCTGTCGCGGACGCTGCGGGTTCCCGACCGCGTCGTGGCGCACCTGCTCGGCAACGACGACATCGACCCCCACGTCGCGCGCCTTGCCCATTTCGCCCATGCCGATCCGCGCTCGCCCGACGTGCTGGCCAAGCGAATCGGCGCGGCGCTGGACACCGGGATCCGGCTCGTCCACCTCACCGGGGCAGAGGGCGCGCTGCAGGTCGCGACGGACGCCCTGGCGGTCAGCGGTCGTAGCGCGCTGGTCCTGGACGCCGGGGAGCTGGCCGGTGAGCCGGAGCCGCTGCCCGTCCTGCCCGCGCTGATGCGCGAAGCGCGGCTGCACCGCGCCGGGATCGTGTTCGGGCCGCTGGAGGCGTTGGAGCGCGAGCAGGCCCGGTTGCTGCGGGCGATCGTCGCGTCGGCGGCGGGCATCCCGCTGTTCCTGCACGGTTCCCGCGGCTGGGATCCGGCCTGGTCGCGTCAGGCTCCGGTGTCGATCCGCGTCGCGGCACCGAAACCGGAGCAGCTGGCGCGGACCTGGCGGCAGGCCCTCGCGGCGGCCGGTGACGCCGCAGCGGTGCCCGAAAGCGCGCTCGTCGATGCCCTCACCGGCTACCGGTTGGACGCCGACCAGGTCGGCCGGGCGGCATCGGTGGCGACCCAGCTCGCCGCGCTCGACGCTCGCCCGGTGGGTCTTGAGGATCTGCGGGCGGGCGTGCGCGCCCAGAACGGCGCGGGCCTGGAACGCCTCGCCCGGCGCATCACGCCGGCGGTCGACTGGGACGACCTGGTGCTGCCCGAGCCGACCCATCGCCACCTGGCCGAGCTGTCGATGCGCGCCCGGCACCGGGACCTCGTCCTCGGTGACTGGCGGATGCGTCCCGGCGGCGGCCGCGGGCGCGGTGTGATCGCGTTGTTCGCGGGCGAATCCGGCACCGGCAAGACGATGTCGGCGGAAGTGGTCGCGGCCGATCTCGGGATGGACCTGTACGTGGTGGATCTGTCCACAGTGGTCGACAAGTACGTCGGCGAGACGGAGAAGAACCTGGAGCGGATCTTCACCGAGGCGGTCGGCGTGAACGGGGTGCTGCTGTTCGACGAGGCGGACGCCATCTTCGGGAAGCGCTCCCAGGTCAAGGACGCCCACGACCGCTACGCCAACGTCGAGTCGGCATTCCTGTTGCAGCGCATGGAAACCTTCGACGGCATCGCGATCCTGACGACGAACCTGCGGGCGAACCTGGACGATGCGTTCACCCGCCGCCTGGACGTGATCGCCGACTTCCCGATGCCGGGCCCGGAGCAGCGCCAAGCCCTCTGGGACCGCTGCCTCGGCAGCGCGATCCCCCGAGCGGAAGACCTGGACCTGGCGTTCTGCGCGGAGCGCTTCGAGCTCGCGGGCGGCTCGATCCGCTCCTGCGCGATCACGGCCGCCTACCTTGCGGCGGAGGCCGGTAGGCCGGTGGGCATGGACGAGCTGATCACGGCAGTCCGCCAGGAGTACGGCAAGCTCGGGAGGCTGGTGCTGGAATCGGAGTTCGGGCAGTGGGCGGCAGGGTCCTGATCTCCCGATGATGCCCCACATCGACCGAAACCAAGAACAGCGTCAGACATCTTGTTTCAGCGCATCTATGTCCTGCTGGGAAAGATCCTTGCTGACCTCGATCTGCGGATGCGCTCCCAAGGCGTCCAGTGCCTTGTCGGATGCCTTCTTACCGCCTCGCACCTTGGCGTGGTAAAGGCCTCGCACAACGAGGACGATCTTGAACTTGTAGACTCGATCGCCGTCTTGGATGCCATTCGTCGCCAGGTCGAGGATCGCCTCGGTGCACCCCCTGCTCTTGTTCGACGTCGATGGAAGGCCGTCGCGCGACTCGGAAGTGCAAGGCGACTTGGTGACCGAGAAAATGACCTTGTGATAGCGATGCGGGCCCGGCTTGAACTTGTCCAGGTTGTTCCGCAACCCGGCGATCAGAATGTCCTCGGCGTGCATGGCTTCCTCGTCGGCGGAACCAGGAACGTTCGTCGCCGTCAGCAGGTTCTCGTCGCCCCCAGAATCGTCGGTGTAGATCAACGACGCGTGGGTCTGGAACCGCTTCTCCTTGTCCACCTCCCCCTGCGCAGTGGTGCCGAACCACTCTTCGTTCGTCATCAGACCAGAACGGGGTCCAGGATTGGACGCCGGTGCCCTCTGCAAAGCCTCCTCCGCCACGGGCGAATCGATCTCGCTCGCGACCCGATTCCGGTGTGATAACGCCATCGCGTGCTTCGCGTTCTGCTCCGCTTCCCGCTCGAAGCGGTCCGATGGATCTGACACCTTCAGGCCGTCGCCGTTGTCGGTGCCCGCGACGGGGCCGGAGCGTTGCTGGATGACGTGGGTGAGTTCGTGGGCGAGGGTGTGCTCGTCGGTTCCGCCTTCGCCGATGACGACGTGGTTTCCGGAGGTGTAGGCGCGGGCGCCGATTTCGGCCGCCGAGCGTTGCGCGGCCGGTCCGGTGTGCAGGCGGACGTCGGAGAAGTCCGCGCCGAGGCGGCTCTCCATGTCCGTGCGCACGGGCTCGTCCAACGGCTCTCCGGACGACCGCAGCACGTCGTGCACGGTCGAACGCTGCACCTCCTCCACGTCGCCACCGCGGACGTCAGCGATCGCCCTTGCTACGGCGGCATTCCCCAGCGTTCGTTGCAGGTGCAGGATGTGTTCCGCGGAGCCCGGAGCACCAGGCCGCTCTCCGGCTTCCGGTGCTCGTGCGCGCCGTTCCCGCTCGGACGACTCCGCTTCGCTGTTGTGGCGGTCGTGCATCAGGTCTCCTCACAGCGCCCGTGCACCACTTGGTACCGCGCTCGGCGCGACCGGGGCATGCCCGGAAGGGCACACCTCGGGGCAGAACCCCGCGCACCCCTGCCGGCATGTCCCGGGGAGGCAGGGCCTGGTTGCCCGTGAAGGCAGTCGTGTTGCCCTCGGTGGGGGTCGGGCGGACCTGTTCGCGCGCGTCGCCGGGCGCGAGGCTCTGGGCACGCCACACCTCAGACGAAGGAGCGAACATGCCGTCGTACCTGTCCCCTGGCGTGTACGTCGAGGAGGTCCAGAACGGGGCCAGACCGATCGAGGGGGTCGGGACCGCCGTCGCCGCTTTCGTCGGCTTCGCACCTCAGGGCCCGTTCCACCAGCCGACGCTGGTGACGAACTGGAGCCAGTACGTGCAGACCTTCGGCGGCTTCGACGACGGCTACCTCGCACACGCCGTCTACGGCTACTTCGCCAACGGCGGCGGCACCGCCTACGTCGTCCGCATCGGCGGGCCCGCCGCGGCGCCCGACGCAGCCCCGGCGACGCCCGTCGAACTCGGTGGCTTGCGGATCTCGGCGTTGCCGGGTGCCGGCGGCGACATCACCGTCGAGGTCGCCGACGCCGAGGGCGAGAACCCGCCGGAGGACCGGTTCCGGCTGCTGGTCGGCCAGGGCGGCAAGGTCGCCGAGACCTACGACGTCTCGACCAAGAAGAACGTCAAGAGCTACGTGGTCACCCAGGTCCGCGAGCGGTCCAAGCTCATCGAGGTCACCGAGCGGTCCAGCGCGGCCCTGACCAGGCCGGAGAACCAGTCGGTCACGATCGCCGCGCCGCCGCCGCGCGAATCCAGACCGGCCGCTGTGGACGCCCAGGAGTACGTCGGGGACCTCGCGGCCCGCACCGGCTTCGGCGGGCTGGAGACCATCGACGAGATCACCATGGTCGCCGTCCCCGACCTGATGAGCGCACACCAGCGCGGCCTCATCGACGCCGAAGGCGTGAAGACCGTGCAGCTCGCCGCGATCTCGCACTGCGAGCAGATGGGCGACCGCGTCGCGGTGCTCGACGCTCCCCCTGGCCTCAACGCCCAGCAGGTGCGGAACTGGCGGATGGACCAGGCGGGCTACGACTCGCGGTACGCGACGCTGTACTACCCGTGGATCAAGGTCTTCGACCCCGCCAGCGGGCGCAACACACTGGTCCCGCCGAGCGGCCACATCGCCGGCGTGTGGGCGCGCAGCGACGCCGAGCGCGGCGTGCACAAGGCCCCGGCGAACGAGGTCATCCGCGGCGCGGTGGACCTGGAGATCAACCTGAGCAAGGGCGAGCAGGACCTGCTCAACCCGATCGGCGTGAACTGCGTCCGCGCGTTCGCCGGGCGCGGCATCCGGATCTGGGGCGCCCGGACGCTGTCCTCGGATCCTGCCTGGCGCTACCTCAACGTCCGCCGGCTGTTCAACTACCTGGAGGAGTCGATCCTGATCGGCACCCAGTGGGTGGTCTTCGAGCCGAACGACGACCGGTTGTGGTCGAGCATCCGGCGCAACATCTCCGCGTTCCTGCACGAGGCCTGGCGCGACGGCGCGTTGTTCGGCCGCACCGCCGAGGAGGCGTTCTTCGTCAAGTGCGACCGGGAGAACAACCCGCAGGAGTCGATCGACCTGGGGCAGGTCGTGTGCGACATCGGTGTCGCGCCGGTCAAGCCCGCCGAGTTCGTGATCTTCCGGCTCTCCCAGTTCTCCGACAGCACCAGCCTGCTCAGCGAATAGCCCAACAGCACGGAAGGCGGCGGATAAGCCATGGCACAGGGCGACAGTCTCGCCACGCACCGGTTCGGTGTGCAACTCGGTGGCATCACGGTGGAATCGGTCAAGGAGATCAGCGGCCTGACCGTCGAGCAGGACGTGATCGAGACCCAGCAGGTCACGCCGACCGGCGAGCGGATCAACAAGAAGCAGCCCGGCGGTCAGAAGGGCGGCGAGGTGACGATCACCCGCGGCATGGACCAGAGCGCCGAGTTCACCGACTGGATCAAGAAGACGCTGCTGGACGGCAACGTCGAGGTCGCGCGGGAGAACCTGACGATCGAGATCCAGGACTCCAAGGGCGACACGGTGCGGCGGATGCAGCTCTTCGACGCCTGGGTCAGCAAGTGGGAGGGCCCGTCGCTCACCGCGGGCGAGTCCCAGGCCGCGACGGAGAAGGCCACCATCACGTTCGAGCGGATCGAGGTCGAATGAGGCGACGCATCGCGTCGCTCGGCGAGCTCGACGAGGTCGCGGGCAAGGGCCAGGCGGCGGACACCCACCCGGCCCCGGCCGAGCAGGCGACGCAGCACGACGAGTTCGACTTCGAACTCCCCCGCGGCTACGTGCATTCCGACGGCACCGTGCACAAGCACGGCCGGATGCGGCTGGCCACCGCGAAGGACGAGCTCCGGCCGCTGATCGACGTGCGGGTCAAGGAGAACCCGGCCTATCTCAGCGTGGTGCTGCTCAGCCAGGTGATCACCCGGCTCGGCGGCCTCACCGAGGTGCACACGGGCCTGGTGGAGAACATGTACGCCACCGACATCGCGTTCCTGCAGGACTTCTACCGGCGGATCAACAGCGAGGGGCACACCAGGGCGGGGGTCACCTGCCCGTCCTGCGGCACGGCGTTCGAGGTCGACCTCGCCGGTGGGCGCCTGGGGGAATCGTGACGTACGCGGTCGACCGGCTGCACGAGGAGGTCGCGTACGTCGCCTACCACTTCCACTGGCCGCGCGAGGAGATCCTCGAACTCGACCACCACGAACGACGGCGTTGGGTCCGCGAGATCGCGCGCATCAACACCAGGGTGAACGAAGGCGGGTGACCGGGTGAGCCTGTGGGACCTCTTCCGTCGTCGCCGCGGCGGCGCGCGGCGCTCGGCGCGACCTGCCACCGCGGCCCCCGGCTGGGACGGCGGGTGGCGGCGGACCGCCGCCGATCCCGGCGTGATCCAGCGCGCCGCGATCGGCGTGACCGCGGCCATGCGGTTCCGGGAATCCGTGACCTCGTTCCAGGACCACGGCGTGCTGACCGGGCTCGGGCACAGCCTCCAGGCAGGTGCGCCGTCCGGCCTCGTGCACGGGCTGCTCCGCCCCGCTGCCGGGCTTCCCGTGCAGCGCTCGGCGACCGAGGCGCTGCCCGTGGTCGTTCCCGCGCACGACGGCGATCCGGTGCCGCTGGACCACTCACCGGCATCCGTTCTCCCGGCGGAATCCCCTGTCATTGAAGGAAATGTTGCTCCGGTTCGACCACGTCGGCTTTCTCCGCCGCTGACCGTTGCCCGGCTGGCGACGCCGCTCGCGCCGCGGCACTTGCGCGCGGTGGTGTCGCGCCCGAATGCCGCAACCGAGTCATCCATAGTGGACGATCCAGTTCCGGGCGATAGCAGTGGTGGTGCGCTGGAGCCAGTCGTGCAGCGCCAGGCTTCCCGCCCTGCCAAGCCCGACGCCGCCGTGCGATCAGGCGCCGGCGAACCGTTGCGCGTCCTTCCGCCCAGTGCCGCGGTCTTCCCCGACGCGGACCGCTCGGCGGACCAGGCTCCTGAGAACGGGTCGGCGTTGCCGCTGGCGAGCACCGACCCGGCGCCGTCCCGCACCAGTGAGCACCGAGCGGTCCAGCGGTTCACGAAGACCTCCGCACGTGATGCTCCGGGAAGCCAGGCCCCGCCCCGGGTTCGCCCCAGGTTGGGCATCGGAGCGCCGATCGCCCAGATCCCGCCGTCCGCGACGACCAGCGCCGAAGACCGCCCGACGCCCGCCGAGTCGGCCCCACCTCCGGTCGATTCTCCCGTTGTGCAGCGGAAACCGGCCGCTTCCGCGACCGGAGCGGAGGCTCCCGCAAGCCCGGAGAGCGGCTCTCCCACGACGATTCGCCCCCACTCCGCGGACCCGGCTGAGCCGCAACGAGTCTCGACGGCACCGCTGCCGGGCAATGCGCCGGGGGAAACGGAGCCGTTGGTGCAGCGGCTCGCTGCGACGACACGTCCGCAGGAGCCCAAAACCCGCGACGCGCACTCGCCGACGAGCGGCGCCGACTCCCCTCCCCCGACCGGCCGTGCCGAACCGGACAACCCAGGCGAGACATCGCACGGACCAGCCGGAACCCCGCCGCGAAGCGCGTCGGCTGACGCCCCGGTCACGCCGCTGATCCACGATTCCGCGGAATCCATGGTGGTCCAGCGACTCGCGCACGCTGATTCCGACGGCAATGCATCAGAGCAGCCGGAACCCCACGACGTGCACTCGCCGACAACCGAACTCGTCGTCCCGCGCTCAAGCCGTGACGCGATCCCGGCCAACCCCGAACTAGGACGCGACGAGGACTCGCCGGTAGCGCCGCTGATCCATGAATCCGCTGCCGTGCAACGGATCGAGAACCCGCTGAGCGCGCCGCCCGGCCATCCTCATCCGACGACGCACAGGGTCTCGAAGTCCGAACAGGTCGCTAGCGAAGCGGTCCGGCACCAGGAGACCGCTAACTTCAAGCAGAACCGGGAAGTCCCCAGTTCTAGGCAAAATCGAACGGTTCCGAACCCAGGTCTTCCGGTCGAGGATGCCAAGGCAGAACCCGCGCCAGACCCGGTGCCGGTCGTCCAGCGCACGCCCCTGAACCAGCACCAAGGGTCTTCCACCGCCACACCCGAGGCCGAGGAACTGACGGCACGACTTCACTCACCGGCAAGCGATGAGCCGACCGCGCTCACGCTGACCGGAGCTTCCCCCGCTCAGGGCTCCGATGCGGCCGCTGTCGTCCAACACCAGGTTCGGACATCCGAATCCTCGATCCCGAATCACGCGACGATGCAGGCCGGGGCTCGCCCGCACGCCCACGAGCCCGTCCAGCGCATCCTGCCTTTGCTGTCGGCGCGGCCGCTAACCGCACGAATCGGGCAGGCCCCGGGCGTCGGCGCGGCGCGCAGCCCTCAGCAACCCGCCGGACCACCGGTGGCACCGGTGCGCTGGAACCACGCCGACCCGACACCGCCGTCCGGGATCGCATCGCCGCGACCTGCGCCGAGCACGCCAGTGCAGCGAGCCCGGATCTCCGCCGCTCCCCCGGCATCCAGCACTCCGGTGCAGCTCGCCCCGCTCCCGGCGCCACCGCACCGACCCGGCGGCGAATCCCTGCCGCGCGCTGCGGTGACGCACCAGGCGACTGAAGTTCCGCACGGCATCGGCCCGAGCGTGCCCGACGTCCTCCCGGTGTCCCGCTCAGCGGCTCCAACCGTGCAGCGTTCGAGCGCAGCCCCGGTGGAGCAGCCCGCAGAACGGCAGAAGGCCGCTGCCCCGAAACCGGTCGCCGCGTCGAGCCCGATTCCCGGTGTCCCGGCGGGAGTTCCGGTCACGGTGGTCCAGCGCAAGCCCGAGCCGGCCGCCACCGGGGAGCAGGACGCCGCCCCGGCCGGGGCGGGCGGCTCCGGCGGGCAGGACATCGACGAGCTCGCTCGTCGCCTGATCGAGCCGGTGGGACGGCTGCTGCGCGCCGAGTTCCGCCACGGCAGGGAACGAATCGGGCGGCCGCACGACCGCCGCCGCTAGCACGTTCGGAAGGAGTGTTGCCGGTGCCTCAGGAGATCTTCGCGTCCAGCGTGTTCTTCCGGCTGGTCATCGGGGGCAACGACCTGGGCAGGTTCAACACCTGCTCCGGGCTCGGCGCCCAGGTCGAGGTGGAGCAGTTCGCCGAGGGCGGCAACAACGGCTTCACCTGGCAGCTGCCCACCCGGATCACCTGGACCAACATCACGCTGACCCGCCCGGTCACCAGCGACACCGCCAAGATCTCGCGGTGGCTCGCGCAGATCATCCGGCGCGCCGAGCGCAAGAACGGCGAGATCGTCGCGCTGAAGCCGGATCTCACGCCCATCGCCCGGTGGCAGGTCCTCGGCATCATCCCGGTCAGCTGGCAGGGCCCGTCCTTCGACCCGTCCAACGCGCAGGCCGCGGTGGAGACGCTGGAAATCGCCCACCTGGGCCTGCAACCGTCGTGAGAGGAGGGGCCGGATGGCCGCCGCACCGGGCAACAACCTCGCCCGCGCCCAGCTGCTGATCATGGAGCCACCAGCGAAGGTCGGCGCGAAACCGGGCGCGACGATCAAGCGGGTCCGGTTCCAGTTCAACCCGAACAAGCTCGCGCTGACCAAGAGCACCGAGTGGCGGCGCAAGCCGTCCCGGATGGCGCCCGACGCGGCGTTGCCCGAATTCGTCGGCAGCGGCCCGCGTTCCCTCTCCCTCGAAGTGTTCCTGGACGCCACCGACAAGCACGACGGCTCGGTGGAGAAGAAGATCGAGGACCTGATGGTGGCCTGCGTGCCCACCCCGAAGAGCCTGGCCAGCAAGAAGCCCGCCAGCCCGTGGGTCCGGTTCGAATGGGGCACCGCCAGGACGACCTCGTTCAACGGCGTGCTGTCGAGCTTCTCGGTCGACTACTCGCTGTTCGACGTCGACGGGAAGCCGCTGCGGGCGACCTGTTCGCTCGGCATCGAGGAGGCCAGCGTCGACACCCCGGGCCAGAACCCGACCTCTGGCTCCGAGAACACCCGCCGCACGCACCGGGTCGTCGCAGGCGACAGCCTGCCGCAGCTCGCCTGGCACGAGTACGGCGATGCCACGGCGTGGCGGATCATCGCCGAGGCCAACGAGATCGACGACCCCATGATCCTGGCGCCCGGCACCGAACTGCTGGTACCCGCCTTCGACGACGGACAGGACGGTGCGTGATGGGCGCAAAAGAGGGCGGTCGTTCCGTCGCCGCCGATCCGATCGTGGCCACGCCCGGCCCGCTGCCCGCGGCCTGGCAGGAACAGCTCACCAGCTGCGTGGTCGACGAGAACGTCGGGCTGCCCGACGCGGCCCTGCTGACCTTCCGGGATCCGAACCACGAGCTGCTGACCGCGACCGGCATCACCATCGGCTCGCCGCTGACGGTGTCGGTCGCCACCACCGGCAGCCAGGCGCCGAAGCGCCTGTTCACCGGCGAGGTCACCGGCCTGGAGCTGGACACCGACGGCACCGGATCGTTCACCGTGGTGCGGGCGATGAGCAAAGCGCACCGGCTGATGCGGGGCCGGAAGGTCACGGCGTTCCGCAACATGACCGCCGCCGCGATCGTGCGGAAGGTCGCGACGGGCGCGGGTCTGCGGGCCGGCCGCATCGACGCCAAGCCGATCACCTACACCCAGCTCTCCCAGGCGAACGTGTCGGACTGGGAGTTCCTCCAGGACCTGGCGCAGGAGCACGGCGTCACCGTGCGGGTCGACGAGAAGGGGCGGCTGGACTTCGCCGCGCTCAAACCCGCCGCGAGCGCTCCCTCGCCCGACACCCCGGCGACCAAGAGCCCGTTCGTCCTGGAGTACGGCCGGAACCTGATGGCGCTGCGCGCGGTGCTCACGGCCGTGGACCAGGTCGACAAGGTCGAGGTGCGCGGCTGGAACGTGGCCACCAAAAGTCCTTTGATAGCCGAGGAGAACGCCACCCGGAGCAAGACCGTGCGGCCGGGGCTCACCGCGGCGGAGGCGACCGGCAAGTTCGGCAAGGGCGCCCGGATGCGCATCACCGACACCCCCTACGGCACGCAGGCCGAGGCCACGGCGGCGGCACGCGCGCTGGCGGCGTCGATGAGCGCGGGGCTCGGCGAGATCGAAGCGGTCGCGGAGGGCAACCCGGAACTGCGCGCGGGAGTGCCGATCGCGCTCGGCAACGTCGGGCCCAAGTTCTCCGGGCGGTTCACCGCGACCGCGGTGCACCACGTGCTGGAGCCCGGGAACGGCTACCGCACCACGGTGCTGGTCAGCACCTCCCCCGACCGGTCGCTGACCGGGCTGGTCACCGGCGCCAACGCGCCGGACCGGGGCCCGCGCATCCCGGGCCTGGCCACCGGGATCGTCACCGACATCAAGGAGGCGGGCGGGGCCCAGCGGGGCTGGGTGAAGCTGAAGTTCCCGTGGCTCGACGACGCCTACGTGACCGACTGGGTCCGCACCGTGCAGCTCGGCGGGCAGGGCGGGGGCGGCGTGTTCAGCCCCGACGTCAACGACGAGGTGCTGGTCGGCTTCGAGCAGGGCTGCCTCGACAAGCCCTACGTGCTCGGCGGGCTCTACAACGGCCGGGACAGCCCGTCGCCGCACGACCTGCCGCTGGTCGACCGCACGACCGGCAAGGTCAACCGGCGTTCCCTGGTGTCGCGCAAGGGACATCGACTCGAACTCATCGACTCCACCACCAGAACGCCGGGGATCCGGCTCACCAGCGGCAACAAGCGGCTGGACATCCGGATGGACGAGAAGCGGCGGACGATCGACATCACGGTGTCGGCCGTGGGCGGCCGGCGGGCGCTGAGCACGGTGTCGCTGACCGACCGCGGGATCACGCTCGACGCCGGTACCGGCGACCTCACCCTGACCGGGAAGTCGGTGTCGATCGACGCGAAGACGTCGGTCTCGATCAACGGCCGGACCAACGTGGGAATCGACGGCGGCGCGATGGCCACGTTGCGCGGCCGCATGGTCCACATCAACTGATCAGACCGATTCCGCGAGCTGACAAGGAGTTCCCGCGATGCCACCCGCAGCCCGGATGGGCGATCCCACCTCCCACGGAGGCACCATCGGCCAGCCTCCCGCGGCCGCCGCCCTCAAGGTGGCCACCGTGCTCATCGGCGGCAAACCCGCCGCGGTGACGGGAAGTCAGCACGTGTGCCCGCTGCTGCCGCACACCGTGCTGAGCGCGGGGAACGTGCTCATGCCGAGCCCGCCCCGCTCCGGCGTGGTGCTCATCGGAGGCTTGCCCGCCGCGCGGATGAACGACAAGACCACCTGCGGCGCGACCGTGGTCATCGGGGCGCCGAACGTGCTGATCGGAGGCCCGCTGTGAGCGAGCGCTTCATCGGCCGCGGCTGGGCCTTCCCGATGCGGGTCGGGGCGACCGGCGGCATCGCGATGGTCGAGCGGGAGCAGGAGATCGAGGAGGCGATCCGCCTCGTGCTGGGCACCGCGCCGGGCGAGCGCCCGATGCGCCCGGAATTCGGCTGCGGCATCCACGAGTACGTGTTCGCCCCGAGCGACGGCGCCACCGCCGGGCGCATCGCCCAGGAGGTGCGCAGCGCGCTGCGGCGCTGGGAACCCCGGATCGACGTGACCGACGTGGTCGTCGCGTTCGACACCGTCGAGGAAGGCGTGCTGTACATCGACGTGCACTACACGCTGCGCGCCACCAACGACCGCAGGAACCTCGTCTTCCCCTTCTACACGATCCCGCACAGCGCGGCGGCGGAGGAGGACGCGGACTGATGGCCCTGCCCCTGCCGAACCTGGACGACCGCCGCTTCCAGGAACTCGTCGACGAGGCCAAGCGCTACGTGCAGCAGCGCGCCCCGGAGTGGACCGATCACAACGTCTCCGATCCGGGCGTGACCCTCATCGAGACGTTCGCGCACATGGTGGACCAGCTCATCTACCGGCTGAACCGGGTGCCGGAGAAGAACTACCTGGCGTTCCTCGACCTGCTGGGCGTCCGCCTGTTCCCGCCTGCGGCGGCGCGGGCCGACGTGACCTTCTGGCTGTCGGCCGCGCAGCCGGAGACGGTGCTCCTCCCGCTGGGCACCGAGGTCGCCACCGCGCGTTCGGAGACCGAGGAGGCGGTCGTCTTCGCCACCACCGGCGAACTGCCCATCGTGCCCTGCGAACTGACGACGCTCGTGACGATCTCGGCAGCCGGGGCGCAGCAGAACCACACCGGCGACCTCGACGCGGGCAAGGACGTGCCGTGCTTCCAGGCGGAACCGGCCGTCGACGACGCCATGCTGTTCGGCCTCAGCAACGCCGTCCCGCGCTGCGTGGTCGCGGTGCGGCTGGACAGCCAGGTCGAAGGCATCGGCGTCGATCCCCGGCAGCCGCCGCTGGTGTGGGAGTCGTGGGACGGGGTGCGCTGGACGGAGTGCGCGGTCTTCGACGACACCACCGGCGGCCTCAACCGGCCCGGCGAGGTGGTGCTGCAGGTGCCCGCCGGGCACGCCCTGGCGTCGGTGGCGGGCGTCCGGGCGGGCTGGCTGCGCTGCCGCGTAGTGGCCCCGGAACAGAACCAGCCGTTCTACTCCGAGTCACCGACCGTCCGGGTGGCGGAGGCGTTCACGATCGGCGGCACCACGACCGTCGAGCACGCCGAGACCGTCACCGACGTCGCGCTGGGTCTCTCCGAAGGCGTGCCGGGCCAGCGGTTCCGGCTCGACCGGGCGCCGGTGCTCACCGACGCGGAGCCGGTCGTGGTGCAGGTCGCCGCGGACGACGGCTGGCAGGACTGGCACGTCGTGGAGCACTTCGGCAACTCCGGCCCCGCCGACCGGCACGTCACGCTCGACGCGACGAACGGCGAGTTCCTCTTCCCGCCCGCCGTGCGCGCGCCGGACGGCACCTTGCGCCGGTTCGGGGCGGTGCCGCCCAAGGGCGCGCACATCAGGGTGCCGAAGTACCGCACCGGCGGCGGCCGGTCGGGCAACGTGGCGCGCGGTGCGATCTCGGTGCTGCGCAGCTCGGTGCCCTACGTGGCCGACGTCGAGAACCGCGAGGCCGCCGGTGGCGGCGTCGACGGGGAGACCGTGTCGGAGGCGAAAGTGCGCGCGCCGCACCAACTCCGGGTGCAGGAGCGGGCCGTGACCGCCGCGGATTACGAGCAGATCGCGTGGCAGGCGGCGCCCGCGGCGGCCCGGATCCGCTGCCTGCCCGCGGGCGCGGAGCACGAGCCTGGCGCGGCCCGCGTGCTGGTCGTGCCGAACGCCGTGGCCGACGCGGGTGACCAGCTGCGCTTCGAGCAGCTGATCCCCTCGCCGCAGCTGCTCGCCGCGATCGCCGCCCGGCTCGACGAGCACCGGCTGCTGGGCACCCGTCTGGTCGTGGAGCCGCCGTTCTACCAGGGCATCACCGTCGTGGCGCGGATGCGTTCCGCGGAAGCCGACGCGAACCGGGTGAACCGGGACGCCGTCGCCGCGCTCTACCGGTACCTCAACCCGCTGCGCGGTGGCGCCGACGGGACCGGCTGGCCGTTCGGGCGACCGGTCCAGGTCGGCGAGGTCTTCGCCGTGCTCCAGCAGGTCGAGGGCGTCGAGCTGATCGACGAGATCCGGCTGTTCCCGGCCGATCCGATCACCGGGCAGCGGGGTACGCCGGTGGATCGCGTCGAGCTGGCCGACCACGCGCTGGTCTTCTCCCACCAGCACCAGGTGCTGGTGGGTTCCGGGGATCCGGCGGAAGGCCAGGGGCCGCGATGAGCCGCCGCGCGGTACCCGACCTGCCCAGCCGCTACCCGCTCGGCGACCTGCTGCCCGCGCTGTACGCCGGGGACGACTTCGCCCAGCGGTTCACCGCCGGCCTGGACTCGGTCCTCGCCCCGATCCTGTCCACCATGGACAACATCGCGGGCTACTTCGACCCGCGCGTGGCGCCGGAGGACTTCGTGTCCTGGCTGGCCGGCTGGGTCGCGGTGGAGCTCGACCCGGCGTGGCCGCCGCCGCTGCGGCGGGCGGTCGTGATGCGCGCCATCGAGCTGCACCGCCGCAACGGCACCGTGCGGGGGCTCGTGGACCGGCTCTGGCTGTGCGCCGGGGTGCACGCGCGGGTGCTCGACGGCCCTGGCGCGGCGTGGTCGACCCGGCCGGGCACCGCGCTGCCCGGCAACGCGATCACCCGGGCCGTGGTCCAGGTCTGGCCGGGCCGCTCTGCGGTGGACCGCAAGCAGGTCGACGCGGTGGTCGAGGCGGCCTGCCCGATCCACCTCACCTGCACCGTCGAGGTCCTGCCGGGGCCGCCACAACGGGAAGGGGGATGACCCGATGCGCTCCTGTTCGACGTGCGGCGCCCAAGTCGCCCGCGGCGAGGACTTCTGCACCACCTGCGGCGCCTACCTGGGCTGGGACAAGGGCACCGAACCCGAACCACCCGCCCCGGACCCGTCCGCTCCGACGGCACGCATCCCGGTCCCGGCGGCACCCGAACCACCTGCGGAACCGGTCGCCGAGCCGGAGCCTGAGCAACCGGCCGCTGTGCAACCGGCGAAGCCCGTCGCGCCACGGCCCGAGCCGAACGCGCCGGTCGCGGAGCAGGCTCCCGAGGGACCGCCGTGCGGCGCGTGCGGCGCCCCCAACCCGCCCGAACGGCGGTTCTACATCCGCTGCGCCGCGCCGCTCACCCCGGATTCCGAAGCGCCGCGCTCGAATCGCGCGCGCCGCCGACGGCGCCGGATCGATCGCAGCAAGGTGTGGCGGCGGCTCGTCGTCCTCGCCGTGCTGATCGCCCTGGTGATCGGCGGCGTCCTGTTCTACCCGACCGGCCGGGAGATCGTCGAGGACGTGCTCGACAAGACCTTCGGGGCGGCGCCGATCGGACCGGTGAGCTCCAGCGCCAGCGGCGAGATGCCCGACCACCCGCGCGGCAAGGCCGTGGACGGGCTCAGGAACGTGTACTGGGGAACCGAGCGGCCCGGGGAATGGGCCGAGTTCAACTTCGATCACCCGTTCCGGCTGGTGGGCGTGCTGGTGAGCACCGGGCCGTCCCGGAACGACGAGGAGTTCCGCAGCCAGGCCCGGCCCGCCCGGCTGGAGATCACCGCCACCAGCTCCGACGGCCGGACCCGCACCGAGACGGTCGACGTGCCCGACAGCCCGGCCCCGTACGAAGTCCGCATCAAGACCAGCGACGTGGTCAGGATCCGGGTGCACATCAAGACGGTGACCGGCCTGACCGAGGGCAAGCACATCGCGCTGGGCGAGCTCGAGTTCTTCGGGCGCAAGTGAGCGCCGGCTACTGCTCCAGGGGACGCACGGTGAGGCTCTGCTGCGCGGTCCCGATCGGGCCCCGGGCGTCGTGCAGGACGGTGCTGGTGAGGCCCTGACCGCGGCCGCCGAAGACGACGGTGGTGTCGAGTCCGGTCCAGCGGCCTTCCGGCTGGCGGTAGAGGTGAATCGACAGGTCGACGTTGGGGAACATCCACTTGGTCGGCTCCTGCCGCACGGCGATGCCGTTGGCCGTGTCGACGAGCGCCACGTACGACGCCACCGGGCTGACCCGCTCGCCGGCCACGAGGTCCGTCCGGGTGGACACCCACGCCGTGTTGCGCCCGGGCCGGCGCGTGCCGACGGGCCGGGTGTCCAGCGACGCGATGAAGCCGCCCGGCCACAGGGAGTTCATCGGCCAGGGCGCCAGCGACTCGGGGTCCGGCAGCGGATCGGGTTCGCCCCCGGCGACCGCGCTGGTGTTCAGCTCCGCCAGGAACCACGCGCGGGCCCGGACCACGGGGCGCCCGGTGATGATCGCGGTGGCCTCCACCAGCTCGATGGTGCGGCCCGGCCGGGTCGTCTCCACCTGGATCTCGAACTCGTCGAGCGCGATCTTGCCCAGGATGTCGAAGCTGACGCGGCTGAGCAGCAGCTCGGGGCGGCCGGCCCGTGCGCGCTCGATCGCGTGGACGAGGAGCCCGCCCAGCGGGCTGAAGTGCTGCTCGTCGTTGCGCCACGCGCCGCTGGCGTGGGTGGTCGGCTTGAAGCGATGCGCGTCGAGCCGCTCGAAGTAGCTGGGCGTGCTCTCGGATGCCTCGGTCAACGCGGTCCTCTCCCCATGCTTGGCGGCGCGACTGGTCAGGACTACAGGATATGGACCGGATGACCTAACACCCGGTGAGCATCGCCACAGCCGCACCGGTCAGTCGGCCGGGCCTTCGCTCGGCCGCCGCCGCTTCGGGACCTCGATCGCTTCGACGATCACGCCGACGGTGTCCTGGGTGTCGAAGTAGGCGAATCCGCCGTCGCCGTCGAGGCCGTAACCGCGCCCGGACTGCAGCAGCGGAATGCCGCTGTCCCGGAAGTCCTCGATCGCTTCGGCGATCGAGTCGACGTGGAAACCGAGGTGGTGCAGCCCGTGGCCGCGCTCCCGGAGCCACTCGTGGTAGATGCTCGGCCCGCGCAGGGGCTCGATCAGTTCCACCTGCGGCCCGGTGCCGGCCAGCGCGACCCGCATCGCGAAACCGGCTGCGGCGCCCCGGTAGGTGAGGTCTTGCACCGTCTCGGGTCCGTAGGTGTAGACGAGCCAGTCGTCCTCGCCGAGCAGCGGGCTCCAGGTTCGCATCCCGGCGCGCAGGTCGGGTACCAGGATGCCCACCTGCGCGACCGGCCGGGACCGCAAGCTCGGCGGCAGGAGTTCCTTCCGCGCTGGATCCATGTTCTCGTTCCTCCTCTTCGGGCCTCGTGAGTGTTGATTCCGGTGAGAACCGGCGCCGGCATTCACGAGCGTTCAGGCGGCCGCGACGCGTTCGGTTTGCGACTCGCCGGCGCGGACGCCGGCGGTCTCCTGCAGCCGCCACGCGGACAGGAACGTCACCAGGCCCATCACCACCAGGAACACCGAGACCGAGGCGGAGGTGCCGGTCGTGGCGAACAGCGTCGTCATGAGCAGCGGCGTGCCACCGCTGACCACGATCGCGCCCAGCTGGTAGGCCAGGGACGCGCCGGAGTAGCGGATCCGCGGCGCGAACAGCTCCGCGAGGTATGCGGCGAGCGGGCCGTAGGTCAAGGCGGAGCCGATCAGGCCGACCGTGGTGGCGATCGCGATCAGCGGCAGCGATGCGGTGTCGACCAGCCAGAAGAACGGGAATCCCCAGACCGCGATCAACCCGGAACCGGCGAGGATCAGCGGCCGTCGGCCGAACCGGTCCGACAGCGCACCGCTGATCAGGATCGCGAACACCATCACCCCGGTCGCCACCAGCGAGATCATCAGCAGCGGGGTTCGGGCCACCCCGAGGGTTCGCGTCGCGTAGTCCAGCAGCCCCGAGATGCACGCGTAGAAGATGGCGTTGGTGGCGAACAGCAGACCGGTGCCGAGCAGCACGATCCGCTTGTGGTTGCGCAGAACCTCCGACAGCGGCGCCTGCTCGACCTTGCCGGGGTCGGCCTTGCGCTGCTGCTCCAGCTGCCGGTAGACGGGACCGTCCTCGACCTTGAGCTGGATGTAGAGCACCACCGGGGCGAGCACGGCGCTGGCCAGGAACGGGATGCGCCAGCCCCACGAGGTGAACGACTCGGTGCTGGTGACCGCGGTGACGGCCAGGAACACCACGTTGCCCAGGATCACGCCCAGCGGCACGCCCATCTGCCCGAACGTGCCGGCGAAGCCGCGGCGCTTGGGGTCGGCGTTTTCCGTCAGCAGCAACACGATTCCGCCCCACTGGCCGCCGACCGCGATGCCCTGCAGGAACCGCAGCACCACCAGCGCGATCGGCGCCAGCACGCCGATGGCACTACTGGTGGGCAGCAGGCCGATGAGGAACGTCGCCGATCCCATCATCATCAGGCAGATGACGACGGCGCGCTTCCGGCCCACCTTGTCGCCCAGGTTGCCGAAGATCAGCCCGCCGATCGGGCGCGCGACGAAACCGGCCCAGAACGTCGCGAACGACAGCAGCACTCCCACCAGCGGCGAGGCGCCGGGGAAGAACAGCGGTCCGAACACCAGCGCTGCCGCGGTGGCGTAGATGAAGAAGTCGTACCACTCGATCGAGCTGGCGATCAGGCCGGCGGCCATGAGCCTGCGGGTGGCTCTGCGATCGAGCGCCTCGGTCGTTGCGGCGTTCTGCGCCATGGTCGGTCACCTCGTTGTGAGTCAAGGAATGATTTCTTCAATGGGCTTGCGTGGCGGTGCAGGTAGCGGGCCCCTGCGGGAGTTGCGGCTGCCGCCCTGACTCCGGGACCCCCGGCTTGTGTACGACGGCTTCGGAGCACGTCGGGGTAGCACCGCGTCCGATCGGCGCGGCGTCGTCAGGTGAGTCGTGGCCGGATCAGGCCATGTGCAGGCCGCCGTTGACGTGGATGACCTCGCCCTGCACGAAAGCGGCGGCGGAGCCGCACAGGAAGGCCACCACGGAGGCGACCTCGCCGGGCTTGCCGAGCCGGCCCATCGGGGTGGCCGCGATCAGGTCCCCGCCCTTGGCGGCGACGAGGTCGTTCGTCATCGGCGTTTCGATGATCCCGGGCGAAACCACGTTGATCCGCGCGCGGTCGCCCAGTTCCCAGGCCAGGCTCCGGGAGAAGGACAGCAGCGCGCCCTTGGTGGCGGCGTAGTGGGCGTGCCGCGCGCTGCCCCGATGCCCGGCGACGGAGGCGATGGGCACGATCGAGCCACCGCGGTTGAGGTGCGGCAGGGCCGCGCGGACGAGGAAGAAGACGCCGTCGAGGTTGATCGACACGACGCGGTGCCACTGCTCGTCGGTCATCTCGGCGACCGGCTGCTCGGGGTAGATCCCGGCGGCGGGAACCAGGTGGTCGATGCCGCCGAACCGCTCGACCGCGAGCCGGACGAACTCGTCGTTGGCGGCGGAGGAAGCGGCGTCGAGCACGAAGGTGGCGGTCCGGGCGCCGGTTGGATCCAGCGTCGTCGCCAGTTCGTGCAGGGCGTTCCCATCGAGATCGCCGAGCACGAGGTTCGCGCCCGCGTCGAAGAACTGCCGGGCGATCTCGCGGGCGATGGAGCCGCCCGCACCGGAGAGCACCAGCGTTTTTCCTTGGAAATCAGTCATGTTCGTCCTCGGCGAAGAGTTCTGGGTGCTTGGCCAGTTCCAGGCGGGTGCGCCGGATGTGGCCGGTGAGGAAGCGCTCGGCGTCGACGGTGTCGGCGCGCTTGATCGCTTCGATGATGAGCCGGTGCTCGAAGTTGATGAGCTGGTGCCCCGCCGGGGCGATGACCCGCGCGTAGGCGCGCCGGTAGTGCTGCGTGGTGTTCCAGAAGCGGTGCACCATCGAGGTGAGCTCGCGGTTTTCGCATCCGGCGTAGGTCGCCAGGTGCAGCTCGCGGTCCAGCAGCAGGAACCGGTCGACGTCGGTGTTCTCCTCGATCTCGTCCTGGATCCGCTCCATGCGGGCGATGTCGCCGGCGGTGAGGTTCGGAACGCTCTCGCTGAGCGCGAGCGGTTCGATGCGTTCGCGGATCTTGTAGACCCCCTCGCACTCGTTCATGTCCAGTTTGGACACCCAGGCGCCGGTGTTGGACTTCAGCACCGCGAGGCCTTCGGCGGCCAGGATCCGCAGCGCCTCGCGGACCGGCAACCGGCTGGCGCCGAGCCGGGCGGCCACGTCCTCCTGCCGGATCCGCGCGCCGGGCGCGAGTTCCCCGTTGAGGATCATGCTCCGCAGGTGCTCGGCGACCCGCTGGCTCGCCACCGTCGACGCCGTTGCCTTCTCGGACACCATCTCTCCCAAATGCTCTGTTTCCAGGCTCATTTTGAGTGGCGGTGCGGGTGGCGGAACCTCAGGCGTCTTCTCGCTGTGGGATCCCCGACTCATGAATGCCAATTCACCACGTCGGGGCTGTCCTCGCGAGAAAACACCTGAGAACCCGCAGCGGTGCAAGCTGCGAGGGTGGGCTAAGCGGCTGCGCCGCTTCAAAGACAAAAGCCCTCCCTGCCACACCACGACATCCAAACAGCCTCTCTAGCCCTGTTCTTCCCGCTGAGGTTGCCACAGGAGGACCGGGGCGTTTTCCTCGTAGGCTTTTCCGTCCGGGTAGGACACCAGCTCCAGCTGCATGCCCCACGGCGTCAGGAAGTACACCCACCGCTGGCCCGCGCTGGCGCCGGAGCTGGTCGTGGGCTCGCCCAGCACCCGGACGCCGTGGCCGCGCAGGTGCTCGACGGCCGCGTCGAGGTCGGTGACGTAGAAGGCCAGGTGGTGGCCCCCGACGTCGCTGTTGCGCGGCTGCGCCGTGCGCTGGTCCGGCGCTTCGTACTCGAAGATCTCGAAGTTGGGGCCGTTGGCGCACCGGAAGAACCGCAGTTCCCGCATCACCGTGCGGGGATGCACGTCCAGGTGCTCGGCCATCCATTCGCCGTCTGAGCGGAACGGGCCCAGGGAGTACACCAGCTCGCAGCCGATCACGTCGACGAAGAACCTGGTGGCCTCGTCCAGGTCGGGCACCGTGAATCCGACGTGTTCCACACCGGCCAGGCCGGGCAGCCCGCCGGGGCGCGGTCCGGGCATCGCGACCATCACCTCCACATCAAGGGGAACGACCATTGGATCCAATATCGAAGTTGCGACAAGTTTCAGCTAGCACCACCGACCTGTCAATACGCAGTTTCCAGGGCCGCGCCGGAAACGGGCGGCGGGCACGCGTGAGCCACGACCGCGTGGAACACAGGGCGCCGATTTCGCGCGAAATCGCCACGTCACGTGGGGACGAGGTGGCGATTTCGCGCGAAATCGCCGCCAGCACCAGCGCCTGCTCACCCTCGTGGGCGACCTTGCCCGAAGCTTTCCGGAACGACCCCTCAGGCGGATCCTGGACCGCGCCTTCGCTGGCTTGGGACTTGTAAATGGATCCAATTGATGTCACCGTTGGATCCATCTTCCGGCCCGCCGCGCCGAACGCCGCGGCCGGCGCCCCGCCGTCCCTGAAGGACGCCCGGCCCCGCCGGGTCGCACAGGAGAGTCACATGCCTGAACACCGCAAGCTGACCGCGTCATCACCGTGGATCGAGGTGACCACCACCGAGCAGGACTGGAAGGCCGCCGACCCGCAGTTGCTGCGGTCGATGTTCGCCCAGACGCTGCTGATCCGGGCATTCGAGGAGTACGTCCTCGAACTCGCCGGCCAGGGCCTGATCCACGGCCCGGCGCACTCCAGCATCGGGCAGGAAGGCGGGGCCGTCGGCTCGATCCTGCCGCTGACCAGCAGCGACTTCGTCAACGGATCCCACCGCGGACACCACCAGTTCCTGGCCAAGGCGCTCGGCCACGTCGCGCCGGAGGGCATCGACGCGCGGCAACCGGCCGACCCGGCGGTCACCGAGGTGCTGTCCCGCAGCCTGGCGGAGATCTGCGGCCTGTCGCGCGGCTTCTGCCGCGGCCGCGGCGGCTCGATGCACCTGCAGTGGAAGGAAGCCGGGGCGATGGGCACCAACGCCATCGTCGGCGGCGGAGTCCCGCAGGCGGCCGGGTTCGCCTGGGCGGCCAAGCAGGCCGGAACCGACGCGGTGTCGGTGACCTACTTCGGCGACGGGGCGGTCAACATCGGCTCGGTGCTGGAGACCATGAACCTCGCCGCGGCATGGCGGCTGCCGGTGTGCTTCTTCATCGAGAACAACCGCTACGCGGTGTCCACCCACGTCGACGAGGTGACCGCCGAGCCCCGGCTGTCGGCGCGCGGCCTCGGGTTCAACATCCCGAGCTGGCGGGTCGACGGGATGGATCCGCTGGCCGTGCACCTCGCCATGACCGAAGCCGTGGCGCACATGCGCTCCGGCGCGGGCCCCACCATCGTCGAGGCCGACGTCTACCGCTACTTCCACCAGAACGGGCCGTTCCCGGGCAGCGCGTTCGGCTACCGCACCAAGGCGGAGGAGCAGGAGTGGCGGGCCCGCGACCCGCTGACCCGGCTCGCCGAGCGACTGGTGGCGCGCGGCATCCTCGGCGCCGACGACGTCGAGGCCGCCACCGAGCGGGCCAAGCGGCTGATGGCGTCGATCGGCGATGAGATCCTCGAAGCCGATCCGGCGGGCAAGCCCGGCCGGCGGCGGATCAAGCCCGGCGAGTGGCCGGACCCGGCGTTCCGGGACGTCGGGGTGCGCGGTGACCTCGGCGAGTTCACCGGCGTCCGCATCGCCGACCGCGACACCTTCACCGGCCGCACCGACCGGCGCAAGTTCATCGACGTGGTCTCCGAGGTGATGCGCCGGCGCATGGACGTCGACCCGGTGGTGGTCCTCGGCGAGGACGTGCACCGGCTCAAGGGCGGCACCAACGGGGCCACGCGAGGCCTGGCCGAGGCGCACCCGGACCGGGTGCTCGGCACGCCGATCAGCGAGAACGCCTTCACCGGCCTCGCGGGCGGCATCGCCCTCGACGGGCGTTACACGCCGGTCGTCGAGCTGATGTACGCCGACTTCATGTGGGTGGCGGCCGACCAGATCTTCAACCAGATCGGCAAGGCGCGGCACATGTTCGGCGGCGACAGCGACGTTCCGCTCGTGCTGCGCAGCAAGGTCGCGATGGGCACCGGCTACGGCTCGCAGCACTCGATGGATCCCGCCGGGATCTTCGCCACCGCGCCCGGATGGCGCATCGTCGCCCCCTCCACGCCGTTCGACTACGTGGGCCTGATGAACAGCGCCCTGCGGTGCAAGGACCCGGTGGTGGTGATCGAGCACGTCGACCTCTACGGCTCGGTCGGCGAGGCCCCGGTCGACGACTTCGACTACTGCCTGCCGGTCGGCAAGGCCGCGGTCCGCCGCACCGGCTCGGACATCACCGTGCTGACCTACCTGGCGATGACCGGGTACGCGCTGGACGCGGTCGAGCGGCTGGGCACCGTCGACGCCGAGGTCATCGACCTGCGCTGGCTGGACCGGGCCAGCATCGACTGGGAGACCATCGGCGCCAGCATCCGCAAGACGAACAACGTGCTCATCGCCGAGCAGGGCCCGCCCGGCACCTCCTACGGCGCGTGGCTCGCCGACGAGATCCAGCGCCGCTTCTTCGACTGGCTCGACCAGCCGGTGCAACGGGTGCACGGCGCTGAGGCCTCACCGAGCATCAGCAAGGTGCTCGAACGCGCAGCGATCGCGCAGACCGACGAAATCGTCGACCGGCTCAAGAACATCACCGGCCGCTGACCCGAGGCACCCAGGAGGTAAAACATGGCCGAGCTTCTCCGCGTGCCCGAGGTGGCCGCCGACACCGCGGAAGTCGTGCTGTCGACCTGGCAGCTCACCGAGGGCGCCGCGTTCGCCGAGGGCGATGCGCTCGTCGCGGTCGAGACCGACAAGGCCGAGGTCGAGATCAGCGCCGATTCCGCAGGAGTGCTGCTGAAAACCCTGTACGAGCCGGGTTCCGAGGTCGCCGTCGGGGCTGCGATCGCGGTGCTCGGCGCAGCCGGCGAGCACGTCGCAGACGTCGATGCCCTGCTGGCGGAGCTGGGCGTCGCGGTCGCGCGGTCGGCGGAGACCAAGCAGGCGGTTCGCCGGGAGATCCCGGAATCCCGGCCCGCACCGGCACAATCCGCCGACCGCGGCGGCCGGATCTTCGCGAGCCCGCTGGCCCGTCGGCAGGCCAGGGACGCGGGCCTGGACCTGGCCGAGCTGACCGGCACCGGCCCGGGCGGCCGGATCGTGCGCCGCGACATCGAGGCCGCCATCGCCGCACGACGGCAGGAGCAGCCGGAAACCTCACCGCAGCAGGCCGAATCCTCGCAGCCCGCACCGCATTCCGATGCGTACGAGGACGTTCCGCACAGCCGGATGCGCAGGGCGATCGCGGCCCGGCTCACCGAGAGCAAGCAGACCACCCCGCACTTCTACCTGCGGGCCCGGATCCAGGTCGAAGCGCTGCTGGCGCTGCGCGAGCAGGTCAACTCGACCGGCCCGGTGCGGGTCTCGGTCAACGACCTGCTGATCAAGGCGGTCGCCAAGGCGCATGCCGCGGTGCCGGAGATGAACGCGATCTGGCTGCCCGACGCCATCCGCCGCTTCCACCACGTCGACGTCTCCGTCGCCGTCGCGACCGGCGGCGGGCTGGTGACGCCCGTGCTGCGCGGGGTCGAGGACATGTCGGTCTCGGCGATCGCCGGGCGGATGCGCGAGTACGTCGACAGGGCCAAGAACGGCGGGCTCCGCCCCGAGGAGTTGCAGGGTGGTTCGATCACGATCTCCAACCTGGGCATGTTCGGGGTGGCGGAGTTCGACGCCATCATCAACCCGCCGCAGGCGGCGATCCTGGCCGTCGGGGCGGTCCGGGAAGAGGCGGTGGTCCGCGACGGCGAGGTGGTGCCCGCCGAGGTGATCGACGTGGTGCTGTCGGTCGACCACCGGCCCGCGGACGGCGCCCTGGCGGCGAAGTGGCTCGACGCGTTCACCAAGACCGTCGAGAACCCCCTGCAGATCCTGATCTGATCGACGGGGTCGTGAGTGCTTTGAGGCCCCTGCAGTTTCGCGGTTCGATGTTTCTGCTGGTCACTCAAGCCGTGCGTACTTTGTGTCGCTATGGCAGCACAAAGTACGCACGGCCCCGCACACAACCCGTGCCTCCCCGTCAGAGCCAGACGAGGCGGAGGTCTCGGATCAACGAGAAGCACTCCAGCGCGCCTTCGGCTGAGTCGGAGTTGCCGGTCCAGCCGTGCGGGCTGACGAACACCGCGCCCGGTCCGTCGGCGCCGGGAGCGCGGCAGAAGTCCAAGCCCCACAGGTAGATCCGCGCGTCGGTGACCCCATCACCATCCCGCGCGACTTCGCACAACGCGAACTTCCTCGGCTGGTAAGCCCCGGCGAGGTCCTCCAGCACCGCCGGAAGCTCGTCCTCACCCCAAGGGCCCAGCGAAAAACGCGGCTCCAACATCCCGACTCCCATCTGCCGATCAACCTGCAAGAAGGTTAGCGAGAAACTTGCTCCTTAACAGTCGCTGATCCAGGTGATCGATCTTCCGGTAGCCGATTTGGGTGCAGCGGGGTGCCAAGATGAGCGGCATGGCGATGTCCCCGGACCCGAAGGTGCTCAAGATCCAGATCGGGATCGAGTTGCGCCGCTTGCGCGAGAACGCAGGCCACACAGCAGCCGAAGCAGCAGAGGTCCTGGGCGGCGCGGTACCCAAGATCAGCAAGATCGAGAACGGCAAACAGGCCGCCACACCAGAAGAAGTCGAGAAGCTGGCCGACCTCTACGGCACGCCGGCGAAACGCCGGAAGTACCTGGTGGGACTCGCAGCACAGGTCCCGAAACGCAGCCGTCGCCGGACCATGTACCGCGACGCCGTACCGGACTGGTTCCAGCGTTTCCTGGCGCTGGAAAGCGATGCATCGGAGATTTACAACTACGAACTCGAGACTGTCACGGGGTTGCTGCAGACGGAGGACTACGCTCGCTCGACGATCCGAAACTGGGAACCCGCCGCAGATCCTCGGTTGATCGAGAGCCAGGTTCAAACCCGCATGCAGCGCCAAGCGATCCTGCAGAAGGCAAGCAAGCTGCAGATCTTGGACATGGTGGTCAGCGAAGCCGCACTTCGACGGGTTCAGGGCAGCAGGGAGATCATGCGTGCCCAGCTGCATCATCTGCTCGATCTCTCAGAGCAGCCCAAGGTCGAACTTCGAGTAATGCCGTTCGAAGCAGCAAGCCGGATAACGGTTCTCTCCTCCTTCACGCTCTTCCAACTCTCCCAGCAGGAACTGTCGGCTGTTTACCTGGAAGACGTTCTCGGCGCGACCTACCTCTGGGAACCGGACGAGTACACGCGCTACAGCGTCGTCTACGGACGCCTCAGAGCGGCCGCTCTCCCGCCCTCGGAATCCCGGGACCTCATCTATAAGGTGGCAACGACACACCAGTGAGTGACCAGGAGGGGTATCAATGCCTACCCCGGATTTCACCGGCGCAACTTGGCGCAAGAGCAGCTACAGCGGCTCCAACGGCGGCCAATGCGTCGAAGTGGCATGGCGCAAGAGCAGCCGTAGCGGTTCCAACGGCGCGGCATGCGTCGAGGTTGCTGTTCAGCCGGCTTTCGTCGGTGTTCGGGACTCGAAGGATCCCGATGGCCCGGTGCTCGTCTTCGATTCCGGCTCCTTCGCGCGGTTCCTCGGCACCTTGAAGGGCTAGGCACGCAGAAGCCTGGTCAGAGCTCGTGAGTGGTTTGGAGTGCTATGACGCTCCAAACCACTCACGAGCCGTGACCTGCGGATACCTCTACCCGAAGCCTGCAGAGCCAACTTCCGGAGGATTGCGCGCGCGCCGGGGCTGCCGCACGCTACCCGAGGGATCGCCGCCGCCACCGCTCCCGGCTGCGGCGCACACGGCGGTCGGGAGGCCCGATGGTGCAACCGGAGCAGAGCATGCGCCCGACGCTGCTCGGCGTCCGGGTGCCCCGCATCGAGGACGACCGCTTGGTCACCGGGCGCGGCCGGTACATCGCCGACGTCGTCCTGCCCGGCATGGTCGACGCCGCGTTCGTCCGCAGCGACGTGCCGCACGCGCGGGTGCGCGGTGTCGACACGGCGGCCGCGCTGGATTCCCCTGGGGTGCACGCGGCGTTCTCCGGTGCGGACCTCGACGTTCGCGCCGTTCCGGACCTGATGCCGTGGGTGCGCGGCGTGCAGCACTTCCCGCTGGCGCACGACCGGGTTCGCTTCGTCGGCTGCCCGCTGGCGGTGGTCGTCGCCGACGACCGCTACCTCGCCGAGGACGCCGCCGAACTGGTCGACGCCGACCTCGAACCGCTGCCCGCCGTCGACACCGCCGAGGACGCCCTCGCCGACGACGCACCGCTGCTCTACCCGGAGTGGGGCGACAACCTCCTGCTGTCGATGCCCGCCCCGGAGAACCCCGCCGTGGACGAGGCGTTCGAGCGGCTGCGCACGATCAGCGGCACCTACACCACGCACCGCCACGCGGCCGTGCCCATGGAACCCCGCGGCGTCGCGGCCGAGTACCGCGACGACCGGCTGACGGTGTGGACCTCCACCCAGGCCGCCTTCATCGTGCGGTCGATGCTCTCCCAGGTGCTGGGCCTGCCGGAACGCGACATCCGGGTGATCACGCCCGACGTCGGCGGCGGATTCGGGCAGAAGAACGAGGTCTACCCCGAGGACTACGTGATCCCGTGGCTGGCGATGCGGCTGCGCCGCCCGGTGCGCTGGCTCGAAGACCGCCACGAGCACCTGATCACCGCCTGCCACGCCCGCGACATGCGCATCGAGCTGTCCGCCGCGGTCCGCGACGACGGCACCATCGCGGCGCTGCGCGGGCGGGTCCGCACCGATCTGGGTTCCGGCGAGGTGTTCCCCGGCGGGTTCGGCCCCAGCCTGGTCGCCGTCGGTTCGCTGTGCGGGCCGTACCGGATTCCGCACCAGTGCGTGGCGGTGCAGGGCGTGGTCACCAACAAGACGCCGCTCGGCGCCTACCGCGGTTTCGGCATGCCGGAAGGCACCTTCGCCATCGAGCGGCTGGTCGACAAGATCGGGCGCGAGCTGGGCATCGATCCGGTCGAGCTGCGCCGCCGGATGATCCTCGATCCGCACGAGCTCCCCTACGAGACCGCCGCCGGTGCCCGGCTGGACTCCGGCAGCCACCGCGCGGCCTTCGACCGCGCCGTCGAGATCGGCGAGCGGCTGCTGGCCGCCGAACGGGACCGCGCCGAGCCCGGCACTCGCCTCGGCGTCGGCTACGCGACTTACATCGAAGGCGTTGCCGCCAGCGCGTTCTCGATCACCGGCACCTTCAGCGGGCAGGACTCCGCGGACGTGCGCTTCGACGCCGACGGCGGCGTCACCGCGGCGGTGGGCGTCTCGGCCATGGGTCAAGGCGCGCACACCACGGTGGCCACCCTCGTCGCCGAGGAGCTCGCCCTGCCGATCGAGCAGGTGCGGGTCGTGATGGGCGACACCGACACCGCCCCGTTCGGCCTGGGCAGCTGGGCCAGCCGCGGCGCCGTAGTCGCCGGCGGCGCGATCGCGCAGGCGGCAGAAGTGTTGCGGCGCAAGGGAACCGAGATCGCCGCGCACCTGCTGGAAGCCGCGCCGGAAGACCTGGAGCTCGCCGACGGCGGATTCCAGGTGCGCGGCAGCCCGGGCAGCTCGGTGCCCTGGGAGCGGGTGGCGCGGGTGGCGCTGACCCGCACCTTCGAGCTGCCGCCGGGCGTGGCTCCCGGGCTCGACGCGCGCGCGAGCTACGAGCCGCCCGGGATGGACCACGTGCCGCGTCCCGACGGGAAGATGAACGCCTCGGCCACCTACACCAACGCCGCGCACGCCGCGGTCGTCGCGGTCGATCCCGCCACCGGCGAGGTGCGAGTGGTGCGGTACGCGGTCGTGCACGACTGCGGGCGCGTGATCAACCCGCTGACCGTCGCCGGGCAGATCCACGGCGGCGTCGCGCAGGGCATCGGCGGCACGCTCTACGAGCAGCTGCCCTACGAGGACGGCCAGCCGCTGGCCACCACGTTCATGGAGTACCTGCTGCCCACCGCCTGCGAGATCCCGGACATCGCGACCGAGGAGTTGTGCAGCCCGGCACCCGAAACCCCGTTCGGGATCAAGGGCGTCGGCGAGGCGGGCATCATCGGCCCGCCGGCCGCGATCGTGCGCGCCGTCGAGCACGCCCTGGAACCGCTCGGGGTGGCCGACATCGACACCACGCCGCTGACGCCATCGGTGGTGCGGCGGCTGATCGAGGAGGCCGCGTCGTGAAGCCGCCGCCGTTCGACTACGTCCGCCCCGGCAGCCTCGGCGAAGCGGTGCGGCTGCTCGCCGCCGACGAGGACGCGAAGGCCCTCGCCGGCGGGCAGAGCCTGCTGCCGATGATGAACTTCCGGCTCGCCCGCCCGAGCGTCCTGGTCGACATCGGCCGCCTGCCCGAGCTGACCGAACTGCGCCGCGACGACGGCGTCATGGTCATCGGGGCGGGCGTGCGGCAGCGGGCCGCCGAGACCTCGCCGCTGGTGCGGCAGGCCTGCCCGCTGCTCGGGCAGGCGCTGCGCCACGTCGGCCACCACCAGATCCGCTCGCGCGGCACCATCGGCGGCTCCCTGGCGCACGCGGACCCGGCGGCGGAGCTGTGCGCGGCCGCGTGCGCCCTCGACGCCGAGGTCGTGGTGACGGGCACCGGCGGCCGGCGCACCGTTGCCGCCGCCGAGCTGTTCGTCGCGCCGTACCAGACCTCGCTAGCCGCCGACGAGATCCTCACCGAGGTGCGGCTGCCGATCCGCGACGCCCGCCACGGCTTCGCCGAGATCGCCCGGCGGGCCGGGGATTTCGCCCTCGCCGGCGTGGCCGCGGCCCTGGAGTTCGACGGCGGCACCGTGACTCGTGCGCGACTGGCCGGTCTCGGCATCGGCGGCACGGTGCGGCGGCTGCCGGAGGCCGAAGAGGTCCTGCTCGGGCGGGCGCTCGACGCTGATGCGATCGGTGCCGCGGCAGACGCCGCCGCCGACTCCGCCACGCCGCCCGACGACCTCCACGCCGATCCGGAAACCCGCCGCGCCGCACTGCGCGCGGCGGCACAGCGAGCCCTGGAGCAGGTGGTCCATGACTGACGTCCCGGCCGCGAACCGCGAGATCGCGCTCACCGTCAACGGCCGCGAGGTCCGCCGCCGCGTGCCGGTGCGCCGCCTGCTGGTGGACTTCCTGCGCGACGACCTCGGCCACACCGGCACCCACGCCGGCTGCGAGCACGGTGTCTGCGGCGCGTGCACGGTCCTCATCGACGGCGAGCCCGCGCGCTCCTGCATCACGCTCACCGTGCAGGCCGACGGAGCCGAGGTGACCACGGTGGAAGGCCTCACCCCCGACGGGGGCTTGAGCCCGATGCAGCAGGCGTTCAAGGACTGCCACGGGCTCCAGTGCGGTTTCTGCACACCGGGGTTCATCACGACGCTGACCGCCGCCGATCCCGAAGAGCACCCCGACGACGAGGCCATCCGAGAACTGCTGTCCGGCAACATCTGCCGCTGCACCGGCTACCAGCACATCGTCGACGCCGTGAACCAGGCCTGGGGCCGGGGTTAGAGCTTGTTTCCAGGCTCGTTCTGCGTAGCGGTGCGGGTAGCGGAACCTCAGAGGCCTTCTCGCTGTGGGATCCCCAATTCACCACGTCGGGACTGTCCTCGCGCGGGACGTGGAACGCGGGACGCCGGTTTCGCGCGAAACCGGCATTCCGCGTGGGGCAGAATGGCGGTTTCGCGCGAAACCGGCCGCGGTGTCAAGCAGCGTCTGGCTTCGGGGTTTTA
>NZ_JBSGJZ010000047.1:0-60650 GCF_053605825.1 Saccharopolyspora sp. NPDC003752
ACTGCCCCGCCACCCCCCCCCCCGCATATAGCCCGCGCCGTTAGTTGTGTGGGCGCCGCCCCCCCCCCCCCCCACAACTCATTCGGCCCATAGAGCAAGCTGGTCCGCCAGGCCAAATCACACACGCCTGGGCAGTCAATCCGATGCCTGGCAAACCGATAATGAAAGCCATGCCTCGTTCGGCGCATATGGCCGACTGTCGTCCCTGGCCGTACTTCCCGCTCGATCAGACGGCGAGCCACGCAGTCGCCGGCGGCCTCGAGATCCCGGTACGTGATCTTATGATCGTTTTGCATAAACGCGATTTGTCGGGATATTTGGCTGCAGCGTGCTCGAACCGAGGTAGATGCACGCCTCTGTCTGCGGGAGGGAGTTCGGCCACGTCGTGACGAGAGCCGAGGGCGCGGTGTCCGGATCGGCAGTGCCTGAGGCCAGGATCCGCATGTAGCTGTTGAGCAGTTGCTGGGTGGCAGGTTCAGTGCACTGGTCCGAGCTTGCGAGTTCACCATTCAACACCTCGCCATGCGGGCATGCGGTCGCCGAGCGAGTCGAGGAGGCTGCCTAATGTTTTTGTCAAGCAGCGGTAGCCGTGTCGGGGGCCTGTAGTCGGCTTGGTAGGGCTGGCGGGTGCGCAGCAGCGCGAACAGGACGTTGATGCGGCGTCGGGCGGGCGCGATGAGGGCTTGGTGGTGTCGTTTGCCCTCGGTGCGTTTGCGCCGGTAGAAGGCTTAGCTGGCGGGGTCGGCGCGGATGTCGCAGAACGCGGACTGGTAGAAGACGAACTTCAGGGCCTTGCTGCCAGCGGTGGCCCGGCGCAGGTAGTGCATCTTGCCGGACTGCTGCAGCACCGGAGCCAGGCCGGCGGCCGAGGCGAGTTGGTCGGCGGTGCGAATCGGGTGAGATTTCCTGCCTCCGCGAGGAATTCCGCGGTCAGGGTGGCCCCCGTCCCCGGCAGGCTGCGGATGAGGGCCGCGTCAGGGTGGCGGTCGAGGTCCTCGGCGATCTGGGCGTCCAGCTCCCCGATACGGCGCCGGACCGCGATGACCTCGGTGGCGAACTCGCGGGCGAACTCGGCCATCCGGGCCTCGCCGGGCACGACGGTTCGCTGAGCCTCGGCGGCGGTGACCGCTTTCCGACCAGCGCTTCGGCGTAGGGACCGCAAGCACCGGCCCGCAGCAGGTACTCGGTGAGGCGGCGTCGGCCGGCCCGGCGGATCTCAGCCGGGGTGACATGCCGGGCCAGCAACTGGAGATCACCGAGGTTGGTGACGTCCACGGCGCGTTCCAGGCCGGGGAAGAAGCTGGCCAAGGTCTCCCTCAACCGGGCCAGGCGGCGGGTTTGGTCCACCACGAGTTCCCTCCGGCGGACACCAGCATGTGCAGGTCCAGCGTGGTCTCGTCGCTGGTGGTGACCTCGCGCCAGTCGTCGTGCAGTCGCAGCTGGTCGGCGATGGTCTTGGCGTCGCGGGGGTCGGACTTGGCCTCGCCGCCCTTGGTGGCGCGGCGGGCGCGGTTGACGACCAGGCCCGGCACGTGCACCAGGCGGATCTCGGCCTCAATGAGCATCGCGGTCAGGAGGCTGGCCACACCGCCCATCAAATCGATCGCGACAGTGAGCTCGCCGTGGTCGGGGCCTCGGCATGCCGCAGCTGGCCGATCAGCGCGTCGATACTGTCGGGATCGTTATCGATACGTTGGGAGGCAAAGACTTTCCCGGATTCGGCCACCACGATCGCGACCCAGTGGAACTCCTTGGCGACATCGATTCCCACCTTTACTGCCATCGATCCTCCGATCAGTCAGACGGTGCGATGCATCCCCGTCCTGCCGTCAACGCCCTACATAGCGATCGTTCGCAGTGCCTAATCAGCGGTCAAAACAAGGGTGCGGGGTAGGGGCGGCCGAGCCTCCTGAGCCATCAAGGGCAGCCTGCATGAAAGCCATCCCTGCCCCGCCTGCACGCCCCGATCTTTCCGGACGACCGGAGGCACACCAGAAAGACATCTCACGGTGGTTAGAAGTCAGGCCGCAGCGACGAGAGGGGGTGGAAACGCGCGATGTTCGTCGAAGAGCTGACCGGTGTGCAGGCAGTGGTGGAGCTGGCCGAGGAACTTGTTGAACAGATGTCGCTGGGCTTGGTGGTTCCAGTCGCCGGTGGCGCGGCGGGCGTCGAAGTGGCGGCGTGCTCTGGGGCTGGCTTTGGGCGAGGCCAGTGCCCAGATGCTGCCGACGGCGGCCAGGCGCCGGTTTTTGACGGGCCGGTGCATGACCACCGTTTTTCGGCCGCTGGCGCGGGTGATGGGTGCCGATCCGGCGTAGGCCTTCAAACCCCGTGGGTCGGGGAATCGGGAGCGGTCGTCTCCGATCTCGGCGAGCACCCGGGCGCCGGCCAGCAGCCCCAGGCCGGGAAACTGGTGATGATCGTGGCGTCCGGGTGCTGTTCAAAATGTGCTCGTGCGGCCTCCGCGAGCTGCTCAGCGGCAGTGCGGGCGGCGGTGAACTGGGCCAGCAGGGCGGCGAGTTGGAGGCCCATCGCGTCCTCGACCACGCCTGGCTGACGCAAATACTCGGCGCGGAAGATCGTGCGCAGTCGCTGGACATCGGACTCGATGTTGCGGCGGCGACCGGCCTTGGTCAGCAGGCTGCGCAACTGCGTTAAGGCTTTGCTTCATGCAAGACGGTCATCAACCACGCCGCACACCCAACTCCAGAGTGTCATACCGAGGTCAGGGTGATCGTCATGGTGGCAAAGGCACGAACGTGACCCGCCTGTGCGGCCAGTTGTGGGCTGGCAGCCAGAATGGTGTGGAGCCGGCGTTGGTCTTCTTCGTCCATGTTGGACGGGTTGCTCGTGATCCAACCCACGACTCGCCGAACCGAGGGCGGCTTACGAAGCGGCTCGGGGACACGGTCGGCGGTGCGGAACGGACGCAGGTACTCGCGCACGATCTTCTGGCCACTGCGGTAGCCGCGTGCCTTGATCTCGGCGAACAAGGCGACGGCATTGGTGCACCCGTCGTTGACGCGTTGGTGTAGGTAGGGCTTGAACTCCTCTAACAGACTCGGTCGTCGACCAGTGTCGTTGCGAGTCAACAACTCCTCCACGGCATCGGCGCGGGCGAAACGGCGTACGGTCCCACGCGCGAGCCCGAGCCGGGCGGAAGTGGCCCTGATGCCCACGCCTTCGGCCAGCAGGGCATGGATTGCGGTGCAGCGCTCCCGCGTTCGGGTCGCGATCCGATCCGTTCTGTCTTGCGGCTGGACAGCCGCCACCGGCGCCGCGACGTCCTCGTCTTGGTCGTGCTGGTGATCGGCATCAGTACCGGGGTCGGAGTCGGCGCAGGTTTCGACTGCTGCATTCAGGCGTTTCTGGTGTCGGGCGACGGTGCGCTCCACCGCGTCGGCAAGGTTGTTCCACACGTGCCACCTGTCGGCCACTTGCAGCGCGTCCGGTGCGCCTTGGCGGGCGTCCTCGGCGTAGGCGCCGGCCCGGTCCCGGCAGACGATCTCCACGCCAGGATGGGCTTGTAACCACGCGGTCAGCGTCTCGGCGGTGCGGTCGGTCAGCACGTCGACTGGGCGGCAGGATTCGACGTCGATCAGGAGCGTGCCGTAGTGGTGCCCACGACGCAGGGCGAAGTCGTCCACACCCAGCACCCGAGGAGTCGCGTATTCGGGGTCGGGCAGGGCACGAACCAGGTGCAGCAACGTCATCCGGCTGACCGCAGCGGCCAGGCGCTGGGTCAACCGGGCCCCGGCGCGACCACCCAGCGCCAGCGTGACCGCGCACAAGACCCGCTCCAGTACTGTGGTGCGTCGGCCATAGCGAGCGCTAACACCGTGACCATCGTCAGCGACTTCGACATCGGGCCTCAAGCCTGCGTACACAAGCTCGTCACCGGCCGCGCCGCCGGGTTCGACTCGCTGCGGCAGTACGGCGGTCTGTCAGGCTACCCCTCGCGGGCCGAGAGCGAGCACGAGGTGATCGAGAACTCGCACGCGTCGACCGCGCCGGCCTACGCCGACGGCGATACGGCCCTTGTTCTGCGGCCCCTCTTGCTTGCTGCCGCACTTACTCTGCTATCAGGAACTCGCCAAATGGTGCACGCTCTAAATACGGGTTCGATGTCGTGCGGAAATGGTGGGTCGAAGTAGATTTTCGGGCATTGCCCGATACCCGTTCGTCCTGGCCTGGGGTTTTTCGGTTGAGTATGCCCGAGGCGGCTGGTTGACTACTGAGCAACGCGCTCGAACAGGGCGTCCCATATTTCTTGAAAGGAATCTCCATGGGTGTGAAGAATGCAGTGAAGCGGGTCGTAGTGGGGCTCGGCGCGACCGGTCTACTCAGCGGTGCGCTGCTGACCGGCACGGTGGCGACCGCCTCGGCCTCGACCATTCCGGACGGGTATATCCAGATCTGTGCCCAGGGTAACTACTCCGCCTTCGTGGACATTCACCCGGCCGAACTCGGCGGCGGCGGGACCACGGTCGGCGTGATCAGTCCCGTTCAGCGGCCGGGTAGCTGCTGGCTACGGAAGTTCAGCACCCATGGCGTGGACGCCCCGGTCGACGTGTGGGGCATTCGCCCCGACGGGTCGCAGTTCCACGTCGGTGCCGCGTCGTACAACAGTAAGGACGGTCTGGGCCTCGGTGCGCAAGGCACCGTTGGCGCGCCCACGATGGCGAAGTGGTGATCCGGCGGTAGTGCACGGCCGCGGGCGCGACATCGGTTGCGCCTGCGGCCGTTTGTGTACCTTCGGGTTCGACGAGAATCTCGCGCCTGTCGGACCGAGATAGTGGTTTCGGGGTTGGCGGTTCGCACGAGTCACGCTCAGGATCGGCTTGGTTCCGAGTGAACTCCGAGAAAATCGATGCCGCGACTGAAAGGATATGTCGGAGCGAGCGCCAATGGCGATCGAAGCGGGCGAGGTGCGTCTCTGGTGGAGTTTCTGACCAGGAAACCCGCACGCCGCTGTTGACGTGGCCATCGGTCCCGATCACGTGCCCGGGCCGGCCAAAGGCAATCGACTACCCGATGTGCCTGCGCGAGCAGATATCGATCATCGTTGGCAGATACAGGTACTCGCCGCCTGCGATGGGCAGGTAGGTGATGATGTCACCGAACCATCGTTGATTCAGCTCGCTGGCGGTGAAGCCCCGGCCGACCAAGTCCGGTGCCGGCGGCACGGTCGCATCCAGGATGGTGGTGCGCTTGCGTCTGTGCTGGTGGCGTCCCACGATCTCCTGCTGGCACATCAGCCGTTCAACGCGTTTTTGGTTCACCTGTCGACCAGTCGAGCGGAGCTCGGTCACTCGAGGCGCCCCATAGGTGCCCTGGGGATAGCCGTGGACCTCCACGGATGTACTCCACCCGCTCGGCCTCCTCTGCGGTACTTGCCTGGTAGGGCAGGCCTACGCGCAAGCAGGCATAGAAACCCGTGTGGGTCGCATCGAGCATGCGACATAACCACTGGACGCCATAGACGGCACGGTGGGGCGAAGATATCGAAAACGACATGCTTGCACCCATCGAGTACAAACGACTCCACCCGAGACCCCTGACAGTAGCCAAGAATCCAGTACCCCCACACATCTCAGGGCAAATCACACTACTCGCCGCAATTGGCTCAGATATAGGGGGTGATGTTGGGCTCCACGTTGCAATACGCACGGCCGTAGGCTTCGTAGAGCGGTCGGGTGCTCAGGAAGGCGTGCCGCGAACCCACCATGAGGTCACGCCAGTACTGCTGCAGTACATTGGATTCGGCGAAGGAGGAAGCACCCGCGATCGACATCAACGAGTCCACCGCGATGCGCAGCTCGTCGACCGCATGTCCGGCCGCTGCCCGGCACCACGCTCGACGCTCATACCCGAGTGGCCCCAGGCGAGTGCGCTCCTCCAACTCGTAAGCGGCGCGCTCCAGCAACAGCCACGCCGAGTCGATTCGGACAGCGGCCTCGCCGATTCGCTCCAGTACAACGGCGGAGTCGACCTGCTTGCCGAAGTCGAAGAAGGTGATCCCGCGCTCGTGCGCGCTCACGCTGACCTTTTCCAGGATCGCTTCTGCCGCACCAAGCAGCGGACCGCCGAGGCCTACGCTGAACAGGGGCCCAATGGGGGCTCGGTCGACCAAGTCCCTGTCCTCTTCCGGCAGGGCCGCGGCGAGGGCTGGTAGCTCGGCGATCATGCGCACCAGGTCGTCGGGAACGAACACGTCGTCCACGACGAAGGTGTGGCTACCGGTACCGCGCATGCCGACGACCTTCCAGGTGTCCTTGATAGCGCCGTCCGACATCGGCACGAACGCTGCCCCTTGGTCGACCACCGCGCCGGTGTCGTCGACAATGGCGATCCCACCCATGAGCCAGTTCGCGTGCAGGCAACCGCTGGCGAATCCCCATGATCCGGTCACCCGGTAGCCGCCCTCGACCTTGCGCGCCGTGGCGCTGGGCATGAGAACTGCCGCGACCGCCGGACGGTCCGACGACCCGTAGACGGCTCTGGTGCCTTCAGGCGTGAGGAACGTGCCGGTCAAACCGGTCATTTCACCGACGAGCGTCCACACCCAGGCTGTCGACGGGCAGCCCTTCGCCAGCTCCGCCGCGATTCGTATCTGTCCGATCAGCGAACCACCCGCGCCGCCCCATCGGCGAGGAACCCAGTACTGGAAGAATCCGGCCTGGTGCAGGTCTTCTATGGACTCCTGCGGGATCTGCCTGTGTTCTTCGGCCCATGCTGATCGCTCCAGCAGTCGCGGGCGCATGTCACGGGCGACTTGCAGCAGTTTCTCGGTCGTGGCGTCGGCAGCACCCTGTGCTCGCGCACCCACCCGTGCGGCGATGGTCATCATCTTTCCCTTTCCGCGCACACTGTCGGCGGCCTTACCTCAACAACAGGTGCGGCCGTATGCGTGTCATTGCGTGTATGTGGTGACCGGAGACCCCGTCCGCATTGCCCGATCAAGGGTGCCCGTCATACCGCGTTGAGGCCTAAGATCTTGGGCTTACTGTTGGGAGGTGACATTGGACGGTTAGTGCGTGTGGGCAGTCCAGGTACGGCTGCCAGAACGCCTGTCCCATGGCCTGCCGGCCGCTGTCCTCCACAATGGGGCCTGACCATGTGATGTCGGTGAATCCTGCCTCGGACAGAGCGGACTCGATCGCCTGAGCCGACCACACCCAGGCAGATATCGTCTCGTCGATCTCCTCGTAGCAGAGGTCGAGAGTGATGGGGTCGGGATCGGCTCCGGTAGCGGATCCATACATCCTGAACCCGTACGGCTCGTAGTACTTTCTGTCTCGCCGCACTTCAGGATTGACGGGCAACGTCACCAGGCGTCCGCCGGGACGGAGAGCCCGTGCGGCCGTCCGGCAGAGATCGGCTAGTTGTGCGGAGTCTGTCGCGTAGGGCAAGACATACACGGCGAGGACAACATCGAAGGTTCCGTTCAGTTTGGACGGTAACCCGCCGGCGAGGTATTCAGCTCCGACCGGTGCGGCCTCCTCTATTTCCCGGGCGTGCTCAACCATCCCGGGCATGAGGTCAAGGCCAACCGCGCGCCGGGCTCCGCGACGTTTCAGCAGCCGGGTGTACACGCCACTACCGCAGCCGATGTCGAGCACGTCCAGGCCCGCGATGTCGCCAAGGAAGCTGAACACCGTCGGGAGTTCGAGGTAACGCCGGAACGGTGAGTCCGAGAACGTGTCGTACACCGTGCCCAGTTGGTCGAATTGCGAGGCTGCACTGGCGGCTTGTGCCATGTGTTCTCGCAGGCTGCGCGGCCGGATGTCGGTCCACACCGTATCGATGTGTGTGAGGCATTCCTCCTTCGTTCCGGCCACCCCGGTTGGGTGCCAGCCACGCGGCAGGTCGCGGTCGGCGGGCCAGATCGAGTATTGCTCCTCGTCGTTGATCACAACCTGCATGCGTTGGGAGTCGGGCTCGTCCGTCATGATCTCACCTCATTCACTGAGACGGTGGTCAGGAAGCGGTGCTAAGGGGTCTTCGGCGATTGCCTCGACGGCTCGCAACGCCAGGGCCGCGTACCGCCTCGCCGCGGTGGAGGCGCCGAGGTGATGGGCTCGGACTGTGAGTTCGACCTGGCTTGAGCCGATAAGGCGGTTGGATTCGGCGAACAGCGGGAAGGACGTCCGATCGTTGGAATACCAGCCGCAGACCTGGAGTTCACCGTGCGACGGCACGTTGTCCAGGAGATGGAAATCGGTGTAGTTGAACAGCGCGTGAAAGACGGGGCCGCGGTTGATCGCGACGAGGTCAGCCAGCGGCGTCCACCGATGTGGCATGAGCTCGCGTTCCCGCACGGCGGCACACCGGATCAATTGTGCCCAGTTCTGCATGCTGGCCAGATTCGCCCGGAACGGCAACGAGTTGAGGAACATCCCTACCTCACGATCGCCGTTGCCCTCCTCGGGCCGGGTATGGCAGACAACACCCAAACTCACGTCGGACTGGCCAGCCAACTCTCCCACCGCCCACAGATGTGCCGCTACGTGCACGCTCTTCAGCGACACGGACAGATCGCGGGCTACCTGGCGTAATGCCGGGGTGAGCGTTGTCGGCAACAGGATGCGGGCATCCGGTTGAATCCGGGCCGTGGCCTCCGGTGACCGCACTACCCCGCCGCCAGGGCACGGCCCTGGGTCGATACCGTCGAGATAGCGCCGCCAGAATTCCTGCTCGGCCTCATCTTCCCGGGCCGCACGTTCACGCACAACGCAGCTGCGCTGACCGGCGGTCGGCAGGGACCTCGTGTTCGGCGCCTCGCCGGAGAGCTGCCTGCGGTAGCAGTGGAGTAGGTCCGCCGCAACGGTCGCCAAACTCCACCCGTCGAGCAGTACGTGATGCGTGGTGAGGCACAAGTCGTAGGCGGTTGCCGAATGCGGCAAGATGTGGCATCTGATCAGCGGGGCGCTAGCGAGATCGAACGCGTTGTGTCGCTGTCTCAGCCACCACCGTTCGACTCTCCGCGCGGGTTCCACGACTGCGGACGGTGGCTCGACCATGAGCGGGATGCGTAAGTCATCGTGCACACGCTGAATGGGGCCACCGGGCGCATCGAGGTGGAAGGAGGTGCGGAGCGCTTCGTGAGCCTGGCTGATCTGCTGGAGTGCGTCGCGCAACCCCTCCGTATCGAGCCGTCCTCGCAGGTGCACCGCCAACAGATCGTGGTAGAGGGTCGGGTCGCGCTCCACCTCGCATTCATAAGCGATCCCGAGTTGCTGGGCTGTCATCGGGTAACAACGCTCGTTCCACCCCGGCGCCCCGTGGGCTGTCGGTAGCCGTTGGACGGGCTCGCCCCGGGTGGGGAGCGCCGCCAGGTCCCGGATGGTTGGTCTCGCGAACACGGTCGCGACGTCCATGGCGAGGCCGGCGGTCCTGGCCATCGCGATGAGCCGGATGGCAAGGATCGAGTCGCCACCCAACGCGAAGAAATCATCGTCGATGCCGATTCCGGTCTCGCCGAGCACTGCCTCCCAGATCGCCTTCAAGGTTCGTTCCCGCTCGTGCGCGGTGGAGACGGTGGCCGGTTCGGCGATCCTCCCCACGAGCGGCCATACCGGATCGGGCAGGGCGGTGCGGTCAAGTTTGCCTTGCTGTGTCATGGGCAGGCTATCGATCAGGATCACGGTGGAAGGAACCATATGTGAAGGGAGCACGTGGCTCAGGCGCTCGCGCAGCTGGCGAGGGACGAGAGCCACGCCGGGGCGTGGGACCACGTAGCCCACGAGTCGCGGTTCGCCCTGTGGATCGTCACGCAGGACGACGACCGCATGCTCGATGCGGCCGTCGCTGAGGAGCGCGGCCTCGACCTCGCCCGGCTCAATGCGGTGTCCGCGCAGTTGCACCTGATCGTCGACCCGACCACGGAAGCACAACTCGCCGTCGGTGTCGTATTCGGCGAGATCCCCCGTCCGGTACAGGCGGCTCCCGGGCGGCCCGAAGGGGTCGGGCAGGAAGCGCTGTGCGGTCATCCCAGCCATCTGCAGATAGCCCGCGGCAACGCCGGACCCGCCGACGAACACCTCACCGATGGTGCCCTGCGCAACAGGTCTGAGGTCGTCGTCGAGTAGGTGGACAGCGGCGCCGGGCAGCGGTCTGCCGATCGGGCTGCGGGCGCCGACCACGTCAGCCCGCTCAAGAGGACGCAGCGTCACGTGGACGGTGGTTTCCGTGATCCCATACATGTTGACCAGCTGGGGGCGGGTGTCGCCATATCGATCGAACCACGGTTGCAGCATCGCCGGGGAGAGCTCCTCACCTCCGAACACCACCAACCGCAGCGCCGTGTCCGGGAAGCCGGCTCGCTGGGCGGCGGGCAGGAGTTGCCGGAAGGCGGACGGCGTTTGGCTCAGGACCGTGACGTGATGGCGGATGAGCAGGCTCCAGAATGCCTCCGGGTCGCGGCTGATCGCGTGGTCCACCACGATGAGGCTTCCGCCATGTAGCAACGCACCCCATATTTCCCAGACCGAGAAGTCGAAAGCGAAGGAATGAAACCCAGTCCAGACATCGCGCTGGCCGAACCTGAACTGCCGCTGTGCGGCGTCGAACAGTTGGGTCACGCTGCGGTGGGAGACGGGCACTCCCTTGGGGCGTCCTGTCGTACCTGAGGAGTGGATGACGTAAGCGGGGTACTCCGGGGTCACCGTCACCGTGGCAGGTGGGCTGTGTTGGTGCCGGTGGTCATCGGCACATTCCTCATCGATGAGGAGGAACTGGCCGGTGTGTTTGCCCAAGGCAGCGAGTTGCGCGGTTGTTCCGATGATCACCGGACAGTCGGTGTCTTGCAGTACGAGACGGTTGCGGGCCTTGGGATATCTCGGGTCGAGAGGGGCGTAGGCTGCCCCGGCCTTGAGCACGCCGAGTAGGCCGATGATGAAGGCCAGGCCTCGTTCGGCGCATATGCCGACCGTCATCCCTGGCCGTACTCCCCGCTCGATGAGACGGTGAGCCACGCAGTTGCCGGCCGCGTCGAGATCCCGATATGTGATCTTATGATCGTTGTGAATAACCGCGATATTGCCGGGGTATTTGGCGGCGGCGCGCTCGAACCGATGGTGGATGCACTCCGCTGTCTGCGGGAGGGCTTTCGGCCGCGTCGTGACGAGAGCCGCGGGCGCGGTGTCAGGATCGGCAGTGGCTGCGGCTAGGATCCGCACGTAGCTGTCGAGCAGTTGTTGGGCAGCAGGTTCAGTGAACTGGTCGGTACGTGTTTCCAGGATCACGTGCGTACGCCCTCGGTGCTCCTCCACGAGCAGGGTGACCGGGAATTTGGCGGATCCGTTGTCGATTGCTACCGCCGTACAGCCCAGTCCAGGAAACGCAGCCCTGGTACGAACCTCTCCCTGGGAGACAAGGACTGCGCGGATGTGTGGGTGTTTGCCGCCGCCCGTGTCGATCTGGGCCAGTGGTGCTTGCTGCCGGTCCGTGGCTGTGGCCGTGACATCCCTGGCGTGACCTACCAAAGAACGGAACGTGGCCGAACCCGCAGTGGACAGCCGCAGTGGCACGGTGTTCGCGAAGTAGCCGACGGTGTGCTCCACGGCGCTGGCCAGCCGACCCGCCATGACGGTACCGAGGAGCAGATCACCGTCGCTGTATGCGTCAAGGGCCAAGACGAACGCTGCCAGGTGCACCGCAAAAGGTGTCGCTGACTCCTCGGCAGCCAACCTGCGCAGGTGGTGATCGGTGCCCTGCGGGACAACGATGGTGTGCCGACGGCCCCGAAACTCCTGTGACCTCGGTTCGGGGAGATCCCCAAACCGGCGAAGCGGTGTGCCAATGCCTACCAGCGCCTCGTTGGCGGCGCGAACCTGCCGTTCGATGACTCCGGCTGATTCGCATCGCTGCAACCATTGGGCGTAGTCGTGGAACTCGGAACGAGCGACGTGGGGCCCGGAAACTCCAGCACCCGTGGCCGCGTGTCCGGTCAGGCGCCCATAATGGACGGAGAGCTCGTGATCAAGTATGTCCTGTGACCAGCCGTCGAACACCAGGTGGTCGACCACGACCAGCAGAAGGTGCTCAGTGGGCCGAAGCCGCCATAGAGTGGCGCGCAGCAATGGCGCGGCTTCCGCCGCGAAAGGACGGCCCGCATCCCACGAGGCGCGGCGCTCGGCCTCGACGTAGGCGTCTTCGCCGAACGAGGTGAGGTCGTGCACCGGCAAGGCGATAGCGCACCGTGGGTCATCCGGGCGCAGCACATAGGCCACCAAACCCGTTTCGTCGGTGCGGAAGCCAGTACGAAACGCCGCGTGTTCCCGGATGACCTCATGCAGGCTGCCCTGCAGGGCGTCCACGTCGAGCAAGCCGGTGATCCGCAGCGCGCTCGGCACGGTATAGGCCGACGCAGCGGCCGGATTGACGCTGCGTAGTGCCCATAGTGCGTGCTGGGCACTGGTCGGGGTGTAGGTCTCCGGCTGCGAAGTGCCGGTGAGCCCCGTGAGTGCAGGCATCGCCTGCCGCGCCGAGGCCGTCGTCAGGAGCGAGGCGAGGCTGCTGACCGTCGGGGTGGCGGTGAACTCACGCATTGTGATGCGTACCCGGAAGCGCTCTTGTACCCGGGTGATGACCTTGGCGGCCAACAAGGATGTTCCGCCCAGGTGGAAGAACGAGTCGTCCCGCCCCACCGATTGGACACCCAGTACCTGGCTCCACAGAGCCGCCAGCCATTCTTCCTGTTCACCAACCGGGGGCTGGAGTCCTGTGTCGGACGGCTGGTCCGCGTCAATTCGTCGGCGCAGTGCTTCACGGTCGGTCTTTCCGTGTCGCCCGACCGGCAATGCGGTGAGCCGGATGACGCGGCTGGGCACCATGTGCGCTGGCAGATGGTCGGCCAGGTCGCCGATCATCTCTCGCTCCGAGGCGATGCCACCGGTGACGTAGCCGATCAGCCGGGCATCTGCCCCGTTGCCGACGGCCACGACCGCGCATTGCCGCACGCCTGGCAGCCGCAGCAGATGGTGCTCGATCTCGGCGGGCTCGACCCGAAATCCCCGCACCTTGACCTGATCGTCGAGCCGGCCGAGGTAGACAACTGGCCCTCCGGGCAGGCGCACCACCCGATCACCGGTTCGATATAGGCGTTGTCCGTCCTCGCCGGGAACGAATGCAGCTGCGGTCAGCGCCGCCTGCCCCACATAGCCACGAGCCAGTCCATGGCCACCGAGCAGCAGCTCACCTGGTTCGCCGTCGGCAACCGGCCGCAGATCCGCGTCGACAATGCTGAGGGCGGTGTTGGTGATCGGGTACCCAATGGGAATCTGTGCCTTGCGCTCACCCGGAAGGCAGGTCCAGGCGGTGACATCGATGCTCGCCTCGGTCGGGCCGTAGAGGTTGTGCAGCATCGCGCCGTTGCGCCCAGGGCCGAGGTAGAAGCGGTCCCGCAGGTCAGCGGTGAGCTCCTGTCCGCTGCAGATCACGTCCCGGAGCGAGACGCACGCCGCGGCGTCCGGGGCCGCCAAGAAGGCGTCGAGCATGGGCGGGACGAAATGCACCACGGTGATTCCGTGTCGTTGGATGATTTCGGTGAGCTGGATCGGGTCGCGCTGGGCTCCGGGCGTGGCCAGTACCAGGGCGGCACCCGTGATCAGCGGCCACAGCAGCTCCCACGCGGACACGTCGAAGGTGAACGGTGTCTTCTGCAGAACCCGGTCCCCAGGGCCGATCGCAAACCGCTCCTGCATCCACAAGAGCCGGTTGACCACGCCGCGATGTGGGGTTGCGACTCCCTTGGGTACGCCCGTCGAGCCAGAGGTGTGCAGAACGTAGGCGAGTTGGTCGGGGTGGAACCGAGTAGTGACCGGCCGGCACCGCGGAGGCTGCCCGATCGGCTGCGGTATCTGGACCACCTGGACCCCATCGGCGCGTAGCGAGCCCGCAGGCGCCCCGGACATGGCCACGGTGATGGGAAGCCGGCAGCTCGTCGCAAGAAACCGTAGTCTCTTCTCCGGGTATTCGGGATCGAGTGGGACGTAGGCCGAGCCTGCGGTAAGGATGCCGAGCAGCCCGATGACGAGCTCTGGCGATCGCCACGCCATCAGACCGACGGGGATGTCTTGTCCGCCTCCGGCAGCCTGGACGTGGGTAGCCATGAGGTCGACCCAGGCGGACAGCTGCCCGTAGCTCAGTGTCCCCTCTTCCCAGATCAGTGCGGGAGCGTCTGGAGTCGCCGCCATCTGCCGGGCGATGAGGGCGTGGATGCCAACGGCCGGGCTGGGTAGATCATCTTGTGGGGTGACGTGCGGGTCCATCTGTCACTCCTCGGTCCCTGCCGCTGATACGTCCCAGAACTCCTTCAGGTAGTGAGGAGCGAGCAGTGCCGCCTCCCGTGCGCTGTTCGGGTCATCACCCCGGAGCAGACCGTCATCAGCTGCCATCAACGCACCGTCCAGCAGTTCGCGGTTCGGGGTGGAGAAGCGGCGGAAGACGCTGACCGCCGGCGCCGGTGGGGGCGGATCGGCCCTTTCCATGTAGGGGATCAACTGCCCCCAGATCGCGTACCACTCGGCCAGATCGGTGTACACGGCCATACCGGCCTCGGCTTGGGTGGCGTGGACACCGAGCCAGGCGAACATGCCCAGCAGCCCTTGGCAAGGCACCGGCAGCAACCGCGCAGCCAGCGCATCTGGAGGTGTTCCCAGTTGCTCGGCGGCTTCGCGAAGCGGGACACGCAACGAGATGGGCAGGCCGGCTAATCGGACGAAGAAGTCGGCAGCCGGGTGGTGCGGAAACCGGGTGACCAGGCTGGCATGCGCGACGACCTGCGCGTCGAGGGCGACATACGTGTAGCGCACAAGCCGTTCCCAGTGATGCACCGTCAGCTGGTTGTTCCTGGCCAGCCGCAGGAACTCGTTGTCCAGTCCATCAGGTGGGAAGTCGAGGGAGTTGACGATGTCGCGGGCGTTCGTGCCTGGTTGGAAGCGAGACATGGCAGCCTCTCTGGTTCGGTCAGGTCAATGGGTTGCCATCTGCTGCGAGAGCCAGGCGATCGCCGCGGGGTAGCGGTGCTCGATGCCGAAGTGGCGGCCTCTGAATATCTCGAAGCGGATGCGGTCATCAGGAACGCCGTGTGCACGCAGCGCTCGGTCGAATGCAGTGGCGCCCAGGTCGAGGAAGTACTCATCGGCATCGCCGGCATCGATCCAAGCAGCCCTGATACCACGCGCGGCTTGGGAATGGCGTGCCACCAGTCGCACCGGATCCCAGGCGAGCCACTTGTCCCACTTCTCGGGTGCCAGCTGGCCCGTGATGGTGTCGAAGGGAAGACACGGCGTACCGTCAGCTGCAGGTGAGAACGCCGCAGCTGCACCCTGCAGCACCAACAAACAGAGGTCTTCGGGGCCCGACGGGGTCTGTCCGCGTTGCTGGAACTCCTGCCACCATCGATCGAGTTTTCCCCCGTAGGGGCGGAGGTAGCGCGTCGCCTTAGCGAAATCCGGCAGGTACAGCGCTTCGTAGAGCGCGTCTCCGGCGTGGCTCGCCAATCCGCCGAACAGCTCCGGTCGCAGGAGGGCGCACAGCATCGCACCGAGCCCACCACTGGACTTTCCACTGATCGCCCGGTGTGCGGGGCTTGGCAGCGTTCGATAGTGGCTGTCCACGAAGGACACGACGTCCTCGCACAAGTAGGACATGTAATTGCCGGTTCCCGGTGAGTCGATGAACTGGCTGCCGCCATAGGAGGTCCACGCGTCGACGTAGACGACGATCGCACCCGGCAAGCCGTGGTGAGCGTAGAGCGCATCCACCGCCTCCGGGAGCGTGGGACGGAACGCTACTCGGTTATGCCACATGTCCAGGTGGCAGGTGAACCCTTGCAGAACATAGATCGACGGGTACCGGCGCAGGGGGGCCGCGCCGTAGTCAGGCGGCGTGTACACCCACAGAGGTCGGCGCGCGGGGTCACCGAGCGGATTGTTCTTCAAGCATCGGCTGTCGAGCTGATGCTCGACGAGGCGGCCGGCGAGCGCGCTAGGCCATGGCGAGTTCAACCGTCGGCTCCCTTCATGGCCCCCCAGTCCTGATGGGTTGGCACGGCTCTCCGCAGATCGACGGCCAAGCCGGACACATGCGGAGGGTGCAGCATCGACTCGTGCCCCCCAGAAGCAGCCAGCACGCGCAGCCTCGGCAGTGCGTGCGCCCATCGATCGGCAGACGTCTCTCCCAAGTGGACGGATCCAGCCGCCTGGAAGTAGACCACCTCGCCGCTGTATCCCTGCGGACGATACGACCGCAGCGACTCTGCGCGCCCTGCCAGCCGGTCGAGATACTGCGCGAACTCACGAACTGTGACATGGGCTGGCACGGCCCGCGCCTGCTGCGCCAACTGCAACCGTCGCTGCCGTCGGCGCTCACCTCGAAGTCCTCGTAGCTTGGCCCGGACAACGGGCAGGCTCACTCCGGTGAGGCGGGCGAGTTGGGCGTCGGATGTGGCGTGTGCGAGTGGGATATCGGCAGGCCACGGACTGTCCAGCAGAACAGTCACGAGAGGCGGGTTGCCATAAGAATGCATCAGGCGGGCCATCTCCACAGCAACCACGCCGCCGAAAGAGGAGCCACCCAACACGTATCCGGTAGCTGACTGGGCGGACCTCAGTTCCTGGGCGTAACGCTCGGCTATGGCCTCCAGCGTCCAACGCTGGTCAGCATTGTCCGCCTGGTCATTGGCAGCGAAGCCGAAGATCGGCGCCGACCAGTCGAGGGCCGCCGCGAGATCCGCATAGGCGATCACTTCGCCACCGATAGGGTGCACGAGATAGAGCGGCACCGACTCCTCGGGGGCTTGGGCTGCGGCCCGGATGAGTGTGAGGTGGCCCGGTTCAGCCCGGTGGCCGGAGAAGACGCCAAGCTGTTCGCGGAGCGTGGAAGCGTTGAGCAGCCCACTCGGATGTATGACCGTGGACGTCAACTTGGACAGCCTGGCCGCCAGCTCGACAGCCAACAGCGAGTCGCCACCTAGCGCGAAGAAGTCATCGTCGAGTCCAATTTGGTCAATGCCAAGGGTCTCGCGCCACTGCTGCCGGAACGCGGCCGCCATCGGGGATGGTTCCTCCTCCGTCTGCGCCCTTGGCGAGACGGCAGGGCGCGGCGTGGTGTTGGCAGGCATGGACCGAACCCGCCTCGTGACGCTGTGGCGTTGGCGCTCGAATGGATGTCCTGGCAATGAGACGCGGCGCCGGTGGCGACCTTGAAAGTACTCTTGCCAGTCGATGGAGACCCCGCGTTGCCACAGTCGGCCAACGGTCTCCTGAAGCTGTTCCAGTGCGTCGTGGTTAGCGACATCGCCGAGCGTGGGAAGTGCGGTAGCCTGCCCACGCAGAGCCTGGTGCTGCTGGGCCCATGTGCTCATGGTGTATCCCGGCCCCAACTCGACAAATAGATTGTGCCCAGTCCTTGCTAAGAGGGCGAATCCATCACTGAGTTGCACCGTGCTCCTCATCTGCGTCGCCCAGTAGGCCGCGTCTGTCGCTTGCTTCGCAGTGACCCAGGTCCCGGTCACATTGGAGATGTACGGCTTTCGGGGCTCCTGCAAGGACACGGAGGACATGAACTCACCAAACTCGTCGGCGGCGTTCCCGATCGCCGGCGAGTGCAGGGCTGCCCGGACCGGAACCAGTCGGCATCGCATCCCTTGGTTTGCCAGTGTCTCCATGAGTTGGCTGATTTGTGCGGTCGGCCCCGAAGCCACGCACCGCTCCGGCCCGGCGATGGTCGCGACTGCGGTCCCCGGTGGGAGCAGTGGAATCAGGGATTGCTCGGACAGCGGCACCACTACCATCGCTCCCGGTGCCCGTTCGAACAGGTGCCCACGCAGCACCGCGAGCCGTAGCCCGTCGCGTAAGGACATCACGCCGGCAAGACAGGCGGCTACACATTCACCGAGGCTGTGGCCGAGCAGCGCTGCTGGTTGAACACCCCACGATTCCAAGAGCGTCCCCAGTGCGTATTGGACCGAAAAGAGCGCCGCAGTACCTTGGTCCAGCCGGTCAAGGCTGCTCGATGCGTCGCCCGCCGGGTACAACGCTGCCAACAGGTCCATGCCGGCATCAGCCGCGAGCAGCCGCGCACACTGGTCCATCCGCGCGCGGAAACGCGGCTCGGCGGCATACAGTTGTTGCGCCATACCCTTCCGCTGGGCACCGATCCCTGGCAGCAGAAAAGCGAGGCGGGGCTCCTCCCGCGCCGGCCCGGACATACCCACAGCGGCCGCAGCAGCGCTCGCCGCCGACGAAGTGTCTCGGCAGACTGCCGACCACCGGTACGGCATCTGCCGCCGGCCGTTCGCCAGTGTGAACGACACGTCGTCCAAGCACAGGTCAGGCCTAGCTGTGAGCGCGCCGCTGAGCGCGCGAAGACTCGTCCCCAGCATGTCCTGGGTGCGTGCCGAGACGATGAGCAACTCCGATGTCCGTGCGGTGCGCTCGTCGGCCCCGGCGACGGCCGGTGCCTCTTCAAGGACCACGTGCGCGTTGGTGCCCCCGAGGCCGAACGAGCTCACCGCAGCGCGTCTTGGTCGTCCCGAACGGGGCCAGTCGACAGGCTCGCTCGGCAGCCGGAATGGGCTGGATTCCAGATGGAGGCCGGAATGTGGCTGATCGACGTGGCGGGCGGGCGGGATCACGCCGCGGTGCAGCGCTTGCGATGCGACGGTCAGGCCGGTGATGCCGGATGCTGCGTCCAGGTGCCCGACCACGCTCTTGACCGCGCCCAGCCAACAGAAACCGGTACGTCGGGTACCAGAGCGGAATGCCCTGGCCAGGGCGTCGAACTCCATCTGGTCGCCGAGCGCAGTCCCAGTGCCGTGGGTCTCGACGTACTCGATGGAGTCTGGACCGACGCGCGCGGCCGCTTGGGCCGCGAGAATCACCGCTTCCTGGCCGGACACGCTGGGCGCCGTGAACGACAACTTCTGCGATCCATCATTGTTGATCGCGGAACCGAGCACCACCGCGTAGATGTGATCGCCGTCGTCCACGGCGTCCTGCAGACGGCGTAGCACGACGGCGCCGGCCCCGCTGCCGATCACGGTTCCGTTGGCGGCGGCGGCAAAGGGACGGCACCGGCCGTCAGGCGAGAGGATCCCGCCTGGCTGCACCAGATACCCCGCACGGTGCGGCAGCCGGATCGAAGCTCCCCCCGCGAGCGCGAGGTCGCAGTCTCCGGCGAGGAGGCCCTGCACCGCCAAGTGCACCGCCACCAGCGAGGTCGAGCAGGCCGTTTGCACGGTGAGCGCCGGGCCTGTGAGATCCATCCGGTAGGCGATCCGTGTGGCAGCGAAGTCAGCGTCGTTACCAATTGACAGCTGGTAGTCGCGGGCCGATCCCAGGCCGTCTTCTGGGTGTGAGGGCAGCATCTGGCGGTAAGTCGAGGAGCCCACACCCGCGTACACCCCCATCAGCCCGGGTAGTCGGTGAGTGTCGTACCCGGCGTCTTCTAGTGCTTCCCAGGCACACTCCAACAAAAGCCGCTGCTGCGGGTCGGTCTGCTCAGCTTCTCGCGGTGACATACCGAAGAACTCGGCGTCGAACATCTCGACATCGTCGAGGACCGCGCCATACGGCGCGTAGTCCGCGCGTTCCGTTAATAAGTCCGCGTTCAGCCCTTCAGCCGCGGCATCGTTGCTGTTGAATCGCGATACCGCGGGGCACCCCGCCAGCACCCTCTCCCACAGGTGCGCTGGCGATGGCGCGCCGGGAAACCGGCCCGCCATTCCGATGATGGCGATCTCGAGGCCGTTCCGCTCCCGCGCCGGACTGCCAGTGAGCTCAGACACCGATACTCCCTAATATCTGGCCCGGCGCTGGTGCAGCAGGTTGACACGCTGCCCAGGACCGGTGATCGCCGATGCGGAGTCAGTAACGTCACCGCGCAGCCACTCAGCGAGACTGGCGATGGTGGGTAGCCGGAGCAGGTCGGCGAGTTCGACCCGCAGGCCCGCGGCACGCAGTCGGGCAAGGACGTCCAACAATAACAACGAGTTGCCGCCTTCATCGAAGAATGAGGTGTGGCGTCCCGCAGGGGCGTGGCCAAGCACGCGGCCCCACACCTGGCTCACGATCTGCTCCAGCCCACAGGCAGAGGTACTCATCTCCGCTGCCACGTCAACACGTGACGCGAATGGATCGGGTAGCGCGGAGCGGTCCAGCTTTCCATTTGCGAGCAAGGGGAACTGCTCGAGCACCACTACGACGTCCGGGATCATCGAGGATGGCACCTTCACGCGCAACGCATCCCGCAGTTGGCCGCCGGAAACCAACCCCGTTCGTTGAGCGACCGCCCAGGCGACCAGCCTGTCCTGGCCGGACCGGTCCGGGCGCAACGCCGCCTCGGCCTCTCGGACGCCGGGCAGCGCGGAGAGTGCGGCTTCGATGTCCCCTAGCTCCACCCGCTGGCCGCGCACTTTGACCTGCCGGTCGTTTCGACCGAGAAACTCCACTGCTCCTCCGGGCCCCAGTCGGGCCAGATCTCCGGTGCGGTACAACCGTGAGCAGCCGGGCAACCCAGCATCCGCGAACGGGTTGGGAACGAACCGATCGGCAGTCATTCCGGGATGTAGTGGGTACCCGCGAGCCACCTGAGGGCCCGTGATGCACAGTTCACCCGGCACGCCGGCAGGCACCTCGCAGAGATTGGCATCGACGATATGCAGCCGTGAGCGGCCCTGCGCTGTTCCGATGGGCACAGCGGTGGCCATCGACTCCGCCACTGTGCTCAACCAAGCCGTGACCGCGACCGCTGCCTCAGTGGGCCCATAGGTGTTGTGCAGTTCCACGCGCCCGAGCACTTGGCGGAACAGGGCAGCCGTCCGGCTCGGCAGCGCCTCACCAATCGAGAACACGCGGCGCAACGAGACGCAATCTCGGGCGCCGGTATCCGCGAGAAACGCACTGAGTTGCAAAGGAACGAGGATGATGTCGGTAACGCGACACCGCTGGATAAAGCTTGTCAAATAAGATGGTTCAAGGTGATTCTCCGGACGAGGAACAACAAGGCGGGCGCCGCATATCAAGGGCCAGCAAATTTCCCACATTGAGACGTCGAACCCGATCTGGGTTTTCATCAGAACCGAACGACTCGCGTCCAACGGGAAAGCTTCCCTCATCCAAAGCAGAAAATCAATAAACCCCTCATGCGTGTTTACCACTGCTTTTGGACGCCCGGTGGAGCCGGACGTAAACATGGCGTACAGCGCGTTCGCGGGGACTGGCACAGCATTTGCGCGTCGCCTTCCCTGGTCGTCAGCGATTTGACGTCCCGCGCTCGTCTTCGACGCCGAGACTGCGAGAACTGGCACCTCGTCGTGCCGCGCAGCATCGGCCAGTTTCGACCCAGGGCCAGCAATGAAGGCCGCCGGGGCAGCGTCCTCGATCATCGCAGCCAGCCGTCGCTGCGGGTACATCGGATCGAGAGGCACGTAAACCCCGCCGGCCATCGACACCGCCAGCAGTGCGATCACCAACTCATATCCTCGGCACATATCGACGCACACCGCACGTTCAGGATTCACGCCGGCTCGGACCAACATTTCTGCTAGTTCCCTAGACCGGTGAATCAACTCGGCATATGTGACGAGCGTCGAGCCCACCTCAATGGCGATGGCACCGGGTGTGCACTTGGCCTGGCCTTCGATCAACTCATGCAACAACTGCGGCCCGCCAAGAGGGGACCGACCCGACTCCTTTCGTGGAATGCCGGACCGAGTCTGCGCAGGAAGCGGTAGATTAGGCACTGCCATCAGCCCTCCAAGCACGACATGACTGTGCCGATCCCCGACCTCACCAAGAGCTACGATATTGTGATCAGATGCGGGGCCGCCCAGAAGTCTAGGCTTGTTCTTTGAACTGAAACTAGTCCAATCGGGTGGCGAATTTGCCCTCCCAATAGTGAGAGCTTCTAACCCGAGTGGCGCGGTGAAATTTCTAATCGCGGCGGCCATCTCTGACTGGTCGCTGAGGACCTAGGCCCATTAACGACCAGGAGACCAACGACCTCGTGCATGCACGGCGGGGCACTGGGCGCGGGGCCGGTACAAGCCGGTGTGCTGGCGGCGTGGTTCGTAATGGGCCGTTCGACGATCAGTGGCTATCAGCGATCCGGCCATTGTAGATCGGTCGCGGTAGCCGCGTGGAGCACGGGATTGGGCAGCGCACGGTCGCCGATGTCGTCTTCTATCTCGACAGCGTGGGACAGACCGCACTGATGCCACCATCGAGTCCCGGCGGTGCCGACCACCGTCAAGCCGGTGGGCCAGCACCAGTTGCCGCATCGGTCAGCGTGCGCGGACGGATGAGGTGTTACCTGGGGGCCACCCAGAGCTCAGTCGCTCCGCCTGGACCAATCAGTGTGTAAGCACAATCCGACCAGCGGCCCTGTTCAAGCCCAACGGCACAGGCTTTATGAGCTTCCTCGTTGCTGGGGTAGACGCCAGCGTAGACGAGGGTAGCACCCGACGCCGTGGGCACGACGAGCGACAACGCGGCAAATGCCAACGCCGCAGTGGCAGCGATCTTCCTGAGCATGCCGCTCCTTCCTGAACTGATTGCTCAAAAAATAGGGAGTTGACGCCAGTTCAAGGAAGACGAACGTGGGGGGCGAGCCCGCAGGGCGGGCAGCAAGCCAACAATCGCCTCGTGTCCGGAAGTGGTGTCGAAGCCAGGCTGTCTTCGCGTCACGGACGCGTCAACGGTAATGTCCCATCATGCACAGATGACTTCCTGATCGCACACTACATCCGGTGCTTGTGAGGTCGCGCTTGTACGTTGAGGCGTGCGCTAACGTCGGCGCCCTGGTTCGGCGAATGTCCACAAAGGTCACTGGTTCGCGCCGTCCAGCATCGGCGTCCGCTCTGCGAGATTGATCAGCAACTGGCGGGCCACCGACGCTAACTGCTGGGTGTGGACGTGGGTGAAGGCCCGCAGAAACGCCCCACCGTCGACGGCGCGTACACCCGCGGTTGGACGCTGGCCGAGCACGCCGGCGAGATATCCCCGGACAGGATGGCAGCGACTGCTGCGCTGGGCCGACTGGATATCGATGGTGTCCGCGACGATGTGCGTGATTACGTCATCGAGCATCTCGGCGAGCCCGATGGCGCAATGAGCGTCGACGACACCGGATGCCTGAAAAAGGGCACTCGCCTGGTCTCGCTTCCACCGCCGACGACAACATCAAACACGCCTCAGCCACTACAAACGCCACGGCTACCCACTCAGCTATCTGCCGTTGCAGTACTAGTAGTACTTCGTTAAGTTTGTCTTCGTTTGGGGAGTTTTCTTTGGCATGTGGGGCAAACGCCGGTCCAGCACAGTAAGACGCTTTGGAGCAGTGTCAGGGTCTGGTAGAAGGTCAGGCCGGCGTGGGGGCTTTTGGGTTCAGCCGCCGGAGGGTGAGGAAGGCGTGGGCAGCGGTGACGAGGGTGACGTGGTGGTGCCAGCCGCGCCAGGTACGGCCTTCGAAGTGGTCGAGTCCGAGGCCGTGTTTGAGTTCGCGGTAGTCGTGTTCGATCCGCCAGCGGATCTTGGCCAGTCGCACCAGTTTTCGGATGGGTGTGGTGGTGGGCAGGTTGGTGATCCAGTAATCGGTGGGTGCTTCGGCGCCGGGTGGCCATTCGACCAGCAGGGTCGCCGTAGGCAGCACACCATCCCAGTCGCGTCCTCCGTTCTCCCTGCGGACGAGATCGGTCATGGCCCGGCCGGCGGGGCGGATCGTGATCACCCGGAACTTCGAGTGCATCGGTCCTTGGCTGCCGTGGCGCCAGGTGACCTGACGGAACGCGCCGCGTCCCTCGGCGGTGGCGATCTCGGCCAGCGGGGCCGCCGGTTCGCGGTAGCGAGGCGCCGGGCGTCGACCGCGTCCCGGGTAGGCAGCCGTGGCAGGTATAGCGTCGGCGAGGTGAGCGTTCTCGTTGCCCCGGACGGCCACGACGTAGTCCATGCCTCGTGCGGCCAAGCCGTGCCGGAACGCAGCGGCCTGGCCATAACCGGCATCGCCGACCACCACTGGCGGCGTGAGTTCCTGTGCGATCAGTTCATCGAGAATCTCCAAAGCCAGCCGCCATTTTTCGGTATGACCAACCTCGGCGGGCATTCCGGTGCGAGCCCGGCGTGGATCGTCCCGGTCGTCCCACCCCTTGGGGACGAACAGCCGCCACGACAACGGGCACGATGCCGCATCGGTGACTCCGTGCACACTGACCCCGACCTGGCAGTTGGCCTGCTTGCCCAGCGCGCCGCAGTACTGGCGCGCCACCGCCACCGACTGATCACCAGATTTGGGAAACGACACATCATCGACCACCCACGCCTGCGGGCCGATCACCTCGGTCATCTTGCCCGCGATCGTGCGCAACACCGGTTCGTGGTCCCACGGAGACTGATTCACAAACTGCTGAAGGGCCTGCATATTCCCGTCCGGCAACCGCTCGGCCATCGGCTGAATCGACTTCCGGGCGCCATCCAGCATCAACCCCCGCAGATAGCAGTCCCCCTGCCGTCGCTGGTCCTTCCGTGACACCGAAGCGAACACCTCGCCCACGAACTCGCTCAACTCGCCCCGAAGACGTTCCACCGCACCAAGATCCACACCAAGATCATGAAGCATGCCCACCAACAAGATCAAGACTTAACGAAGCACTACTAGGCGTTGATCACTTCGTCGCCCACGTGGCCCTCGTGCTGCTCGAGGAGCCGCTGCCACAGTCGATCGCGCTCATCGTTGGTGAACAGGGTCCTCTGGATCCCGAACACGTCACCTGCCGCCGTCCACCATGCTTCGGGGGATTCGAGTACTTCTTCGGCACCGTGGCGGTTCAAGGACAAAGCTTTGAGAGTGTCGACGCCTGTCGCGTCGCGGCGCATCAGCATGCAGAGACGGACGAATCCCGACTCCGGCGCTGTCGACAACCACACCCACTTTTCCGCGAAGTCGGTCATCTTCGCGACGCCGGGCGCAACGTCGAAACCGACAAAGGCACCCGTCGGGTCGTGGTCGAAACGCCAGCCGCCCGGTGCCACCTCGGACGGCCGGATCCGGTAGGTGTAAGGACCCTGGTCGTACGAGCCTTCTCGCAGAGGTAGCGGCAAATGGAAGCCGTCTCCCAACCCGGCGTCCACCAGCCACGCTGCCTCGGGGTCTTCCGGCAGGCCGGTGATGGTCAGCGCCAGGTGATTCCGGCTGATTTCAGGCGGATCCTCCGTGCTGTGCTGCACTCCGCCAAGATGGCGGGTGACCTGGTAACCGAGCTCGCGCAGCAGCGCGGAGAAAGCGCCATTGAGGTGGTAGCAGCCACCACCGCGGCCCTGCAGTATTCGCGCTGCCGAGGCCGACGGATCCAGCGAGGGCGGCTGCCCGAACTGGAGGTCCAGCATCTCATAAGGCACCCGTTCGACGTGCGCCGCCTGCAACCTCTGCAACGCCGCCAGACTCGGCGGTTCATGTTCGAGACCGAGCCGTGCCAAGTAGCCGGGTACGTCCACGGCGGGAGTATAAGAGTCTCCGGGTACGAACGGGAATCCTCTGTTGATCGCCCCCTGCGGGACGCGAGGGTGACGGGGGCGCACCAAGACCAGATCTGGTAGTGGTCAAGCCCGGCCTCGTTCTTGGCCTGCTGGAAGACCGTCGGGCCGCCATCCCGGCCGCCTGACTGTCCAGGTCGTGTGCCGGGATAGCTCGGCCGCCTACGCCGAGGCCCACCGCTTCGTACGCCAGGCGATCTGGGCCGCGCCCGCTGGAGGGATCGATTTTCCGGGCACCGTACAAAAAGTCCGCATCCGCCGCGGACACCTTCGACCACCTCAGTAGCCGGATCAGCAAGGGAGTGCGCACGGGGTAACCCACCGCGAGAACGTCCAGAACGCTCACGCCGGAACCGGCGCCGAGGTCTTGGCCACTCCACGCAGCCTCGCACTCGGCCTGCTAGGCCTGGCCGGCATCACCCAGATCACCTGCACTCCGCAACGCGTCGCCGCCGACCGCACCAGAATCCTGCCACACAGCGGCCACGACCAGCCCGAACCGGCTTCGACGATCCCGGCCAGCTGAACTGTCCAAATGGTCATGTGTTGGTGACCATCAGGACACAGTCGCGACCTAACGGTATCGCCTCCAACGAAAAGAGGGTCAGAATCCGCCTCGTAATCGCGACCAACGACCTTTGGCCCGGTTGGCCGTGGGATCCATGCCCCAAGCGCACACTTGGGGTAGACCGATTTCCGCATACCGAAAGCGGGGAACATTACCGGAGGTGGAGGCACGGGAGCACGTGGACCAATCCGCTGGTTCCCTGCAGGGTTTCCTTGCGATCCCGCTGATCGCACGCAAAGCGGCGGCCAATGACGCTTATTTCCTCAAGACAATACTTGCCCGGTACGCCGGCGCTGAGCGCATTAATGGGTCTTCCTTAGGAGGCTTTCTCGATGACCATCCCCCCGCCAAGGTCTGCCGAAGAGATAACCGGTGCTCAAGCCCTGACCCAGAGCCTGGAACTAGTCGGGGCGGAGGTGATCTTTGGGTTGCCGGGGGGCGCGATCTTGCCGGCGTATGATGCGCTGGTCGATTCGAAGACACTGCGGCATGTATTGGTACGGCACGAGCAATGCGCCGGTCACGCGGCGAGGGGATACGCCCAGGCGACCGGGAGGGTTGGGGTTTGCCTGGTTACCAGCGGTCCCGGCGCGACAAATCTCGTCACTCCCCTGGCCGACGCGTACCGAGACTCGATCCCGATTGTGGCGATCACCGGCCAAGTGCCCAGCACGGCAATCGGGACGGACGCTTTCCAGGAGATTGACGTCCTCGGGATCACTCTTCCCGTTACCAAACACGGATTCGCCGTCACCGACGCCGAACAGATCCCCACTGCGATCGCCAACGCATTCCGGATTGCCGGGGCAGGCAGACCTGGGCCGGTGGTCGTCGACGTGTGCAAGGACGCCTTGCTCGCCACCACATCCTTCCTTGAACCACGAGCGTCTGCGCCTCAGACGCCGACCACGTGTGATGGTCATTTCCTGCGCGACGCCCTAAAGCTGTTGAGTTCGGCATCGCGGCCGGTGCTCTACGTAGGTGGTGGTGCCGTTCTCGGGGAAGCTGCCCCGGAGCTGTTGCGCTTCGCAGAACATGCCGGGATACCTGTGGTGACCACGCTCATGGGACTCGGCGTCTTCCCGGACAGTCATCCATTGCACATGGGTATGCCGGGCATGCACGGATCAGTCGCTGCGGTCGGCGCTCTGCAGCAGGCTGACTTGCTCATCGCGGTCGGGGTTCGCTTCGACGACCGAGTGACCGGACAACTTTCCACCTTCGCCCCCGGGGCGCAGGTCATCCATATCGACATCGACGCCACCGAGATTTCTCGGGTCCGGCGCGCCGACGTGCCCATAGTCGGCGATTGCAAACAGGTACTCGGCGAACTCCACCGGCTAAGCGCCGCAGAGGACCTTCGCTACGACTTCACGGCCTGGACCAGGATCTTGCAGGGCTACCAGAAGACCTATCGCCCGGCCTACGAACAGCCCGCGGACGGCCTGTCCGCCCCGCGCGTCCTACGCCGGTTGGGCGAACTGGCCGCGCCGGACGCGATCTACGTGACCGGGGTCGGCCAGCATCAGATGTGGACTGCCCAGTGCATCGGCTTCGAACGTCCGCGCTCGCTGATCACCTCGGGTGGGCTCGGCACGATGGGAGTAGCGGTGCCTGCCGCCATGGGCGCGAAATTGGCTTTGCCCGAGCGCGAGGTCTGGGCGATCGACGGCGACGGCTGCTTCCAGATGACGCATCAGGAGCTCGCTACGTGCGTGGCCGAACGCATCCCCATCAAAATCGCCGTGATCAACAACGGTAGTTATGGCATGGTCCGGCAGTGGCAGAACCTTTTCTACGACCAGCGGTACTCGCAGTCTGAGTTGAACACCGTTGGGGCAGCGCCGGATTTCGTCCGGCTCGCCGAAGCATACGGCTGCGTCGGCCTGCGATGCACGAAGGCCGATGAAGTAGACGAAGTGGTTCAGCGTGCTCGCGAGATCACCGACATTCCAGCGATCATCGATTTCCAGGTTCCGGCCAACGAGATGGTATGGCCGATGGTCGGACCCGGCGCCAGCAACGATGACATTGCCATCGCCCGGGGTATGTCACCACGCTGGGATACGAGCATCGTCCGCGAGAAAATCATCGCCCAAAACTCGACTCATGAGGTGGAGCGCACCTCACCTCGTGCAGTTTCCTTGGTTGCGCGGGACACGCCTTACGCAGTACCGCGCGTTACGGCCACAGTGCGCCGCTGCGGCCTCACCATAGACCGAATGTCGCTGGAAAGCCACGACGGACGACAATACTTGGAACTGTTCTTGAGGCCCTCCGGGGGACGTGGCGAAACCTTGATTGACAGCCTCCAGGACCTGGCCGATGTTCTCGAATGCAAAGCTACAGTACAGGAGGAAAGGCATGAGTACGAGCGGCTCAGTCACAACGCAATCGGGTAGCCAAGGAACTACGAGCTTGCCGCGTCATCGGCACGCAACCATGAAAGCGCTCACGCTTGTGGCGCACAACGAGGTCGCGTTGGCAGAACGGCCAGTACCGCACCCGGGTCCGCGCGATGTGGTAGTGCGAACCACTGCATCGATGATGTGTGCGAGCGATGTGCACAATCTAAGCGGAGCAATGGCAGTGCCAGTGGGCCGGGTCCTTGGGCACGAAAGCGTGGGGATCGTGAGCCGCGTTGGGGACGCGGTGACACGAATACGCGAAGGCGAACGGGTGGCGGTTACCTCAGTCACGCCGTGCGGGTGCTGTGATTTCTGCCAGAGCGGAGCGCCACAGCAGTGCGGCGGTGGGGTTGGTGGCTATAAGTTCACCACACAACAGGACGGAAGTCTGGCTGAATATTTCGTCGTGCCGGACGCCGATTTCAACGTCGCCAGGATCCCCGACGAGCTGACCGACGAGCAGGCGTTGTACGCGACCGACTCCATGAGCACGGGGCTCGCCGCAGCCGAACAGGCCAACATCCCTCTTGGCGGTACCGTTGCGGTGTTCGCTCAAGGCGCGGTCGGTCTCTCCGTCACGGCAGGAGCCCGCTTGCTCGGCGCCGGCACAGTCATAACCACTGCGACTCGCCCGCTCAATGCCCGTCTGTCCGCGCAGTTCGGCAGCGATCTAGTCATCAACCCGCGCCACGAGGATGCGATCAACAAGATCCGGGACGTCGTTGGCCAGCACGGGGTCGATTGCGCCATCGAGGCACTCGGCACCCACGAGACCTTCGAACAGGCCGTTCGCGCAACGAAAGCCGGAGGCACGGTGGTCAATGCCGGCTACCACGGCTGGCAAGCCACCGGGCCGCTGCCGATTCCACTAGTGTCCTTCGGTTTCGGCATGGGTGGCAAGACAATCCGAGCGATGCTCTGCCCTGGCGGCTCCGAGCGCCTTCAGCGGTTGTTCCGGCTCATGGTCAACAAGCGCATCGACCCCACACCGATGACTACGCACCGCTTCGGCTTCGGAGACGCGGCGAAAGCTTTCGACCTTCTCGCTTCACGCGCTGACGGAATTATCAAGCCGCTCATCACGTACTGAGGGACGACATGACACAGACTGCAGGCATTCTCGGCGCTGGCTATTCGGTCCCGAACGGGGTCCGACGCAACGACGACCCGGCATATGCTTCGCTGAATCAGAACCGCAATGCCCAGGGCGTGATCGAGGCGGCCGTCTTCCGCGGCCTCGATCGCCGCCGAGTGCTCGCCAAGGGCGAACGCATTGAAGACCACGTCGTCAAAGCCGCCGATCTCGCGCTGGGCAAAGCAGGGCTCGAGCCCGTCGACATCGACCGGTTGTACGGCTACATCACCGTGCCGGAATACCTCACCCCCAACAGCCTGTACCACGTGCACCACCTGCTCGGGCTTCCCGCTGAAGTCATGGTCGTACCGATCAACAGCGAGTACAGCAACTTCCTGCTCGGCGTCGTGCACGCAGCCGAGGCGGTAGAAGCCGGCCGGGCCCGCAACTCGCTGGTCGCCTGCGGCGCCAACTGGACCGGACACATGGACTACACCAAAGGCCACGCGGTCAGCATCGGCGACGCGGCCGGTGCGGCGGTGGTCGGTCCTTCCGATCGATTCGTGGTCGTCGACCACTTGACGCAGACCGCAAGCAGCCAATACCACGGCCTGACCATGACCATGAGAACGTTGCACCTCAACGGACTCACGCTGCTCCCCGCCGATCCGGTCACCGGGCTGCCGACCCCGACCTACGACATGACGCAGACCGGGATCGAGGATCTCGGCGGGCTGGTCAAGGACGCCGTTGCAGTAGTGGCACTGGACCTGCTCAAACGCAATGACGTGGACCCGAACCAGGTAACCCTGATGACCCACCAGGGTTCCCGGATCCTGATGGACCACTGGAATGAGCGCATCAAACCCCGGGAATACCTGGACACCCTCGCAGAGCACGGCAATATGACCGTGGCCACCTACCCGGTCAATCTTGCGTACTACCTCGACGAGATCACCACCGAGTACACGCTGATCGTGGCAGTCGCATGCGGTCTACATGTGACAGCGTTGCTGCTGCGCAACTGAGCTACTGCCACGCCCACCGGGCCTGCCCAGGGTTTGGTTGACACTTGATATGTGAGGCTTCGGCCTCGTCTGGAAGGATGTCTTCGCGCCTAAGCCCTTTCCCCCGGAGATCCGTGACGATGTAGTCGCGGTCGCCCATCGTGGTGAGGCTCAGTTGAAGCAGATCGCCAAGGATTTCACGATCTCCGAGTTCTGCCTGGCCAACTGGTTGTGTGCTGCCGCCGTCGACGACAGCACGCGCGCCGGGGTCACCCGCGATGAGTCCACCGAGCTGCGGAAACTCCGCGAGCGGAACCGGGTGTTGGAGCAGGAGAACGAGGTCCTGCGTAAGGCAGCGGCGTATCTGGCGCAGGCCAATCTTCCGGGAGAACAGTCTTCCCGCTCGTCCATGAACTGGCCGCGGCCGGCGCCCCAATCAGGGTGCCGGTCGCGGTGACGTGCAGGGCGCTGAGGATCTCCCGGCAGGCCTACTACCAATGGCGCCGTGATCCGGCCTCGCAACGCGACTGGGACGACGCACATCTGATCAACGCCGCGCTCGACATCCACGCCGACGACCCCGCCGGAGGATATCGGTTCATCGCCGACGAACTCACGACCTGCTGATTCGTCGTGTCGGAGAACCGGATGTGGCTGATCTGCTCGATGAAACGCATCTTTTCCTTGTTACCCACGAAAAAGGACCGGTTCCGCAAGCCGGGTCCACCGATGCACGACCACCTTGTTCGTGGGCCGGAAATTCGCCGCCACGGCGCCGAATATGGCGTGGTTGACAGACATCGCCGAGCACCCCACCGCCGAGGGGAAGGTGTATCTGTGTGCGGTCAAGGACTGGTACTCCAACCGCATCGTGGGCTACTCGATCAGCCACCGGATGTAGTCCTCACTCGCCGTCGCAACGTTACGCAACGCCATCGCAGTCCGGAATCCGCGCGGCGTGATCGTCCACTCGGAACGCGGTAGCCAGTTCCAGTCGAAGAAGTTCCGGCGACTACTACACCCCCCCACCAGCGGGCCGGATCCATTGGCAGGGTCGGCGCGCGTGGGGACAACGCCGCGATGGAATCGTTCTTTTCCTTGCTGCAAAAGAACGTTCTCGACACCAGGCGGGGGCGCACCCGCGAGGAACTGCGGCTGGCGATCGTCCTGGACCGAGATCAAATATCACCGCAAACGCAGGCAACGACGCTAGCCCCGATCATCGAGGAACATATCGGCGGGCGGACGGACCAGGAACAGCCCGTGTTGGCCTACGCGCGATTGTTCGTGCGGCCGAACGTGTTTGTGTTCCATTGTGCGGACGCGTACCGGGAAGGAGGGGGCGCGCTCTCCACCGGGCCTCCCGTCACAACGCACACCCGCGGCGAGCGTCCTCCGCCGTCACCACCACATTCTCCCCCGGCTGCGCTTGCTGCCGGATCTTCCACATCGCAGACCGCGTCTTCGAGCAGGTCACCACACAACTCCGCTGGCCACCGACCCATCGCCGCCGACTGCACGGCCTCGTCCCGAGTTTCGAACAGATCAGCACCTGTGGAACCGGCCCGGTGGTCGTTGATGAGGCTAGGCCACGGCACCACCGCAGCGTCCGCTATGGACGAGTCAACAGCAGCGGGCACATCGCCAAACCAGCCGCCCGCTCCCCCATCGAAACCGGGCAACCCGCAGGAAACATCTCCGCCGCGATAGGGCGTGCGTGTGTGGCGCTAGGGGCGCTGTCGAGGGTCAAGCCGGGCAAATGCGTGCATGATCTCTTCGTGGCCGGCATAGCTCCCGCTCAGGGTCAGTGCCGACCCACCCAGCTCACAGGCGAACAGGCCAACAATCACCATTGCATCGACTCTGGGCGCGTCGTCCAGCAGTTCGGCGTAGGTCCACGCGAACGTCCGCAGCGGAACCTCGGACATCGGCAGGTCCATTCCTTTTAGCCGATTGAACTCGCTCAAGAGCTCGCTGTAGTAGATCGTGGCCGCCCGCTCTGCCTGTGCCTGCCCTGCCGCAGGGTCGACGCCGTAGCCGTGGACCGTTACCTCGGGCAGCGGCGCTCCGTTGCACAGCCGCCACGCCGTGGACCGCGCGACCTGGCGGGCGAGGCGGCGCAGGTCGGTGTCGTCGTTGCCGAGCAACCACGCTCCAGGGATGTCGTTGGTCGCGAGGTCGCTCAGCGGAATAGGCTCGGGCTGAACCGCACCCGGAGGGAGCACCTCACGGAAGTTACCGTTGTACACGAACCTTGCACCCTTGATTCGGTCCATATCCACTACGCCGTCCGCGGCGATCACTCTCGGTAGGTGCAGCCCGTCGCCCCAGCCCGTCAGCAACTTGGACACCGAGCTGATCCCGTCGTCCTTGGATATGGCGTCCGCGTGGCAGCTGATCAGGATCAGCTCCTCCAACTGGGCCGACGCCGCGCGCCGGAACAACTGGCTGGCGGTGATCGCGTTTGCGCTCAAGGCCCCCGGCAACATCACGGTGTCTCCAAGGTGGTGGGGGCGATTGGTGGTCATCTGGAACGCAAACCCGTGGTTCACCTCGCCGTGCATTGCGGCAAGCCACGTGCGCAGGGAGTCCGCCCGGCCGGGAGTGAGGTATGGGACGGCGCGGGATAACGCGGTCGGGTCGTCCGGCTGGCCCCCAACCTTGTAGTGGATCCGGTTGTTCAGCCACTGCGTCCTGCCGGCAAAACAAGATAGCTTCGCGCGGTCGAAGTGATTGGATGGGAAGAATTGGCCTCGCACGCCCAGTCTGGCGCTCGCCAACTCGTAATTCGCCAAGTGTTCGGGGCCTGGCGTGATCGGGTCGATTCGTTCGAAGCCCACCGCGGCCACTGAGAGGATGCCGTCCGGTTTGAAGGTCGTCCTACCGTTGGAGCCGTACCATGTTCGCGAGAACCCCGCGGAAAGCGCACCGGCGGCGATCTCCTTGAGCCCGACAACAGCACCGCCGATGGTCAGCACGAGGAACGACTTCCGCTCGACCATCGCGTCACGGAGTTCGGAAAGCTCGCACAGATACCGGCCGAAGTCGTAAGGGCTCAAGTGACGCTTTGTGCGGTCGGCCAGCTCTACGACGTAGCCTGCGCCATTGTCGGGGTCGAGCCGAGCGAAGATTATCCAGGGGCGGTCTTCCGGCTCCCACGGCACGTCCGCCCACGACCCGTCGCCCGACAGGTAGGTGTGGAACGCAGTAGTGGTTTCGCGCCCCCAGCGCCGCACCCGATTCAGCGTCGACATGTCACCGGGATAGTGCGGGAACAGTCCGAAAGCCTCGCGATTTTTGTCGTAGATCATCTCCACGCTCAGGTCCTCAGCACGCGGGACCGATACCGTCGTCTCCTCGCCGTTGGCGGCACGGAGACGCACGTCGTTGAATAATCTCTCCTTGCGCAACGCACCAGCGAAATCGAAACCCACACCACCGTAGTTGACCCGCACCTCGCTCACATCCGTGTCGAGCAGCACCCGCCACTTGTTGTCGAGCAACGCCCGGAAGGGGGGATGGCTCAGCACCAGCGCCCCCAAATCCGCACCCCCAAGATCGGCATGCACACCGTTGGACAGCACGATTCTCGCGGCTCGCTCCCCGCCGGTCAGCCGCACGACGAGCGTCTCCACCGAAGCGGCGATGCTCTCGCCAGCGGGACGACCCGGGTCGAACGTGATGACCTCGCCACGCGCGTCGTGTCTGACATCCTTAAGCGTGAGCGCGGGGCCGGGAGCGAACGGGCGATCGATCTCCCGGACGCTTTGCTGGGGGGGGTGGCGGAGCGGTCCGACGAGGTGGAAGGACTTAAACGGCCCTCTCAACTCAAACAGCTTCTCTAGGAAAGCCATGCTGGCCTCGTCGTCACCCGGCTGCCCGCCGGCCGTCTCGCTGTGCAGGGCCACCGTCGGCCTCACCTCCCCCGCCATCAGGTCATCGAACAACCCACTAGCGACGACTCCCTCCGCCATCTGCCAGGGCGTGAGCAGTGCGAAGCCGCCGTCAAGCAGCGGCACGCGGAACAGGTTCCCGTACAGCGGTAGCACGATGTGCACGACTCTCGTGTCATCGGCCCATGGCGCGGGAGTTTCGACGAACTTGACCGTGCCGTCACCCATCTTGGTGCTCCGCGCGTGCAGCCGTTCAGAGTAGTCGCTGTACGAGCTGAAGACTTCAGCCCTCGTCTCAGCGTCGGACGGGCTGTCTGCCACGGTCAGCACGTTCTGGTTGAAATACGCGTTGGCGGGCAGCAACCAGTTGATGGCGTCCGCGGTCGCCCGCTGTGCGGGCGCCTGCACCGGAGCGGGCCAGACCGACCGGCCCGTCTGGCCTACTTGACCGTGCATGACTGTCGGTGGGTGGTAGTCCAGCTCCGGCAGAGTCGACTGCGCGGCGACCACGTCCGCCTCGTGATCCTCGTGGTCGACCGGACTGGCGGCTCGGGCCTGCCTCAGCGCCTCGCCGACCTCGGTCGCCCCGGTGCAAAACGGTGCCGCTCCCGGCCGCAGCTCGATCCACTCGGAATCCGACTCGATGCGGCCGTTGTCGATGATCCGCACCTGTCCCCCGGTTGCCAGCACCGGGCTGTCGGCCGCCTCGAGCACCAGCTTCACGAATGCGGCCGGTGCGTCCGTCCCCTGCTGAACTGCCTCGCCGTGCCGAGCCTCGGCGATCTCCTCGTCCCTCACCTCGACGACCTCGTGGAGGTCGAGTCCGCGCGTGCCTTCAGAAACCGCGAGCACTAGATACGTGTCCCCGGCGGGATCCGCGAGTTCGCGGCGTGCGTTCACCATGACGCCGCGCTCGTCCAATACCGTCGCGAACGCGGTGAACGCGACAGGTTCTCCGTACCACATCTCGACTGTGTCCACACCGACGGTCAGCGTGGCGGCGACGATTTCCACGCCGTCGTACCGGGGCATCCTCCCGACCGTTGCGATCGCGTCGGACACACTCTCTCCGAGCGTCGGGTAATACCAGTTCCGCCCACCGGGGCCGCTGAGCATCTGTGTGCGCAGGTGCGTGTCGTTTCGCTGCGGCGACCACCACTCGGTCCAGGCGAAGAGCCGGACGGCCTGCTCGTGCGCGGCCGGACTGAGGGGCAGTAGTTCAAGGAAATCCAGCAACTCATTCAGCGCGCCGTCCCGATCGGCGGGCGACGGCCGCGGCCCCAGCAGCCGGGGTTCTGCCATGAGCGCGTCAAGCCGTCGATGGATCGACGGATCCTTGGCTGCGAGCGCCATTGCGGCCGACAGCTCGGCGTGCACCTGCCACACCGCCGGGTCCAAGCTGCCCGCCCAGAACCGGAACTCCACCCGGTCATCGGCCTCGCCCTCGACGTGCAGGAAGTTGATGGCATCGTTCCTGCTCTCGTTCAACTCTCGCACGTCGTCGACCGAGTTGATCTCGACTGGGTGGAGCGGCACGGGGTTCGGGCCGACCGCCCACAGGTTTCGGTGCGGCGCGCCGGCGCCGTAGTGGTTGCCCAGCCGGTAGAGCACCGTCTCGAATGCCTTGTTCAACCGCGCCAGCCAACCGTAGTCGGAGAGCTCGAGCTGGTCAGTGAAACTGAAATTCACGTGCCCACCAGTGGTGGACGCGTCGGGCCGCTCGCCGTTGGCGGCGCGGTGCGCCCGGATCTCCTTGAGCACCCTCTTCAGTTCCGCCCACGTCGCGGGATCGCCGGGCATGACCGGTGAAACCACCTCGACGCCCCACTTGTGCGCCTCTTCCACGACCATCATCCATTTGTCCGATGGTGACCGTTCGTTCGGACCGGCGAACGCCTTGGCACGAGCACGGCGCAACGCTTCCCCGACCTCGGTAGCTCCCGTCCGGAACGGCAGCGCACCAGGACGCAGCTCGATCCATTCGGAGTTCGACTCGATGCGGTTGTCATCGGTGAGCCACACCTGTCCCCCGGTCACCAGCACCGGGCTATCGACGTAGGTGAGCACCGACTTGCCGAAGGACAGCTGGAAGTCTTCCTCGCTGAGCTCGCTGTCCACGTCGTCCTCGTCGTCGTGCTCGCTGTCCTCGTCGATGACGTCGACCTCGTCGAGGTCGAGTCCGCGCGTACCACCGGACACCGCGAGCACCAGCCGGGGAATCTCATCCAGCTCGACGGTTCCCTCCGCGTCCGCTGTCACCTGGCGCGTCCTCAACGCCTTCGCGAAATGGGCGAACGGAACGGGGTCGCCGAGCCACATCTCGACGGTGTCCGCGTCGGGCGTCAGCGTGGCGGCGACGATCTCCGCGCCGTCGTAGCGCGGCATCCTCCCCGCCACTGCGACCGCGTCGTGCATGCTCACTCCGCGCGTCGGGTAGTACCAGCTCCGCTCGTCGGTGCCGCTGACCGCCGGAACGTCCGGTCCTTCCTCGCCCTCACTGCGGTTGATCTCGGTGAGGAGAAAATCGAAGTCGACGTAGCCCTTGGCCCCTAGCCGTTGCCCCAGTGTTTTGACCACCTCGGGAAACTCCTGGCCGAACATCTGGAACTCGATCTCGAAGCCGAACCAAGCATCCGGATTGCTCGTGACGCCGCCGGGCACACCGTCCTCGAAGAAGGTCAGCGGATTGCCACCGCCGGTGGACTCACTCAGCGCGATGTCGTGGATCTGCGTCATCTGCTCAAGCCGGGCCTCCCGCAGTTGAGCGACCAGCTCGCGAACGGCCGCCAGCCGGCCGGGGGCCTCGGTCAGGTTCGCACGCGCCTCGTCGAACAGCGCCGCCTGAGTCCGCAGGTCGGGGCGGAACCCGTCCGGCAACGCTGCAAGGTGCCGGTGGACGAGAGCAAGTTCGTCGGCGAGCTGCCTCAGCGGGTCACCCTCCACACCCGACGTCCGAGGTCGCTTCGCCACCGGCTCCTCGACGTCCGACTCATTCTCGTCGCGTGGGCGCCTGCGGGCTGGCTCGGGTTGGTCGGTCGACGCCTCCGGAACCACCTGGAACGCAGCGGCACCACCGAGATCGGGCCGGTCACGGTCGTCCAGCTCTGCCGCGGCGGCGTTCGCGATCTCGCCTTGCCGGCGGGTGATGCCTCTTCCAGTGTTGTGGTGGAGGTAGTCCGGCATGTCAAACGGCGGTGCCCCCGCACGGGAGGTGGCACCGCCCATCCGCAACGACGGGCCGCCCGAGAACAGGGCCTCGCGGTCCCAGAAACCTCTCATTCGCACCAGTTCACCGGCACCGCCGAGCTGATTCCTCAACACCGGATCCGTCACCCCGGCCGCACCCTGATCGGGAAAGGCTGCACCCACCCGAACCGAACCGCGCATGAACGGCACGACGTCCACAACAGACGGCGTTACCGGATCGGCGTCGACCACATCCGCCAACGGACCAGGAACATCCGTCGCCTGTTCGACAGCGGCGGGCCCGGCGGGCCCGGCTGGCCGTTCGCCGGCGGCCCGCGGCCACGCCTCGCCGACCTTGCCTGGCAGCGGCCCCTCACCAGGCGACGGCGGAGTGTTCGCGGAGAACGCGGACCCAGCTCGCTTCCCGTTGCTGCCAACGAGCGACCAGCCATTCGGCTCTGGATTAGTGCGTGGTCCAGACGAGAAAAGCGCGCCGATCCGGGCACCGAGCCTGCCGAACAACGGCCACACCGCACCGTTCGATGCCGGAGCGAGCATGATCTTCGGGCCTACTGCCACCGGGGACGGCACGGAAAACGACACACCGACCTGCTCGCCACGGTCGTTCGCCAACGACGCCGCAGCGACCTCACGGGTGTTCGGGGTCTCAGGCTCCCGCGAATCCCGCGGCGTGACTGAACTCTCCGGCTCCTCCGCGATCATGGGCAGCGTCTGCCGCGTTCTGTCGGTGTCTTGCGGCACGGCGGCGTGGTCGAAGGGGGCGGCTTCGGACTTCTTGACGTCGAAGTCGACCCTCCGGGTCCTCCGGTCGACCAGGGTCTCGTCTTCCTCTAGGCGGCCGCGTTCGGTCCACTCCGATGCGAAGTGCCGCTTCGAGCTGACGACGACGTCGTACACCGGAACCGCGTCGTAGCGGCGCCACGTGAGGTTCCTCGATCTGGCGATGTGTTCCAGCTGGGTGGAATTGGACATGCCCTCGGAGCGGGAGTGGCTGCGCCCGCTTCCGAATTCGGGGCCTCCGTACGTGGCGGCGGTGCTGCTAAACACCGCAAAGCCCATCCCGGCGTTGCCGCTCCTGTCGTGGGTGTCGGCTTTGCTTTCGGAGTGGGCCTCGCCGTGTTTGGTCCTGTGCTCTGTCTCTACCCACTCGTACTTGAAGCCCGGGTCGACCAGCCGCGGACGCAACTGGATCCGCCAGGACTCCGCCAAGGCCTTGTCCTGGATCCGGAATTCGGTGCTGTAGCCCTCCTCGGCGAGGAACTGCTTCTCGTTGCCGAGGTTCGGGACCACCATCGACGGCGAGAACAGCGCGTCGAGCTTGGATCGGTGCGGGGTGCCGGGGCCGAACCACCGGCGGATGAGGTCGGGATGGCCCGAGGACTCGGCCATGCACTCAACCACCTGCGCGGCGAGCTGGTCGTCCTCAAGCGCCTTGGCGAGCTGGAACGACGACGCACGGCGCGCTTCCTCGGTGATGTCGCTCTGCACTCCGCCGGTCTGGGAGCCCTGGTGGTCGCGCAGCAGGAATTCCGGCGCGGACAGGTCCACGGTGCCCCGCACAGTCTTCAGCTCGTCGCGCGGCAGCTTGACTTCCCGCAGCTTCTCGTGCTTGTAGCTGGACGGGCCGGCCCTGCCCTCGGTGATGGTCGAGAGCAGCAGCGGCGGTGCCTTGAACTTGTGGACCGTGAACTTCACCTCTACCGGCGCCCGCACTGCCGCCTGATCGTCGGTTCCCACGCGGTCCTGCCGGAAGCCGTCGACCCCGGTGGACTGGTCGCTGCTGCTCTCGGCAGACCTCCCCAGCGGCGCGCCTGGCAGCAGCGTAGTGCTGTCCGGCAGAGCCGTGAGCTCGCCCGGCGTCTCCACGCTCAGGCCGAAGCCCAGGCCCCCGCTGACACCGCGGGAACTGCTCTCGCCGAGCCCTCGCATACCCTTGACCTCCGAGTAACCGGAAGTCTTCCCATCTCCCTCGAAAATGCACTCGGCGCCGCCCGTCACCGGCTTGGCGCGTGCGGTGAACGTGTAGTAGTTCGTGCCGAACCACTGGGAGCGGAACAGGGTCCGCTCCCACTTGCCGTTGAGCAGCTGGCGAACGCCCGCCTCCTCGTCGAGCTGTCGCAGCGCCTGCGTCGCGTCGAACAGCGGGGCCGGCGTGCCCGAATCGGGATCCCACTTGGGGAACAACTCTGGGGCGGCGTGTGCGAACGCCCGGATCGCCCGATCCGACAGCTTCTCCGGGCCCGGTGTCCGGCCCTGGTCGACGGTGAACTTGGTGACCGTGACGCCCTTGTCGAGCCCCTGCCCCAGATCGCGCAGCAACGGCAGGTCATCGGGCAACGGCTCGCCCGACGGCGGTTCCCCGCCCGGGACGCCCGCCACGGATTCGGGCTTGACGTAGAGCAGCCCGCCCGGGATGACCACATCCACGGTCTCGGTGCTCGCGCCGGTGGGGAAGGGGCTGATCGGATCCCACTTGCGGTTGGGCTGGCCAAACAGCTCCTGCCACGCGTCCGCCCGGACCTTGAGCACCAGGTCCCCGGTGAACAGCTCCAAACGCGTCTTGCGGGCCGAACTCGTCTTCGTCGTGCCGGTCAGGGACCCCTCGTGGCCCCCGGAGGCGCGCCCCCCGAAACCAGCCGTCGCGTCACCAACGCCCCAGATGAACTGGGCCGATGCCTCGGCGGCGACGCCCTTGCTGTGTTCGTGCGAGACCGACAGCTCGGACCTGGTGACGTTCTCCCACTGCGCGCCGCCCGCCACCGGCCCGAGCGACCGCTCGTTATGCACGTGTAGCTCGACGCCACCACGCTGCATCCGGTCGAACAACAGGCCCCGACGGCCGCCCTCGTCGCGCACCTGCGTGCCGTGGAACATCCCCGCCAGCCGGGTCTGCCACCAATCCCGGTCGAGGTCCATCACGTACTGCGGGCCGTGGTCGCGCGCTTCCCGCTGCCGGGGCTGCGCGGGCTCGCTCTCCCGGCCCGTGGCCTCCCGCCACATCGCCTGGACCTTGTCACCGGCGCGGTGGTAGAAGTCGACGACCGCCGCGCTCGCCGTGTCCCACGATTCGGCCAGCCGCAACCGCGCCCGCTCGTACTTACCGTCCTTCGCCGCCCACGCCGCCGCGATCTGCGTGTCCCGGAACGCCTGGTTGGCCCTGTTGTAGAGGTCGTCGACCAACACGACCGCCGCATCGCGCATGTCGACCCGGGTGGCTTCCGTGAGCTCACCCACCTGGTCTGCAGCGGTGCGGCCCCGGTCGGCGTCCAGCAGGAACCGTGCGACCCGGTAGTCCACCTCCGCCGGAACCGTGAAGTGCGTCTGCTCGCTGCCTTCCAGCGTGCTCCGCAGGCCCCAGGCCCGCTGCCGTTGCCGGGTTTCGTGGACGCTCATGCGGAGGTCGACCGCACGGGAGACGCGGTCGGCCTTGCCGGTGTACTTCACCCGCAGTTCCGATTCGGCGCTGCTGCCGTGTCCGCCGCCGACTCCCCGGTCTCCCTTGCCGCCCGCGCCGACGACCCCGCCCAGGTAGGTGGATGCACCGTAGGCGTCGGGTCGGACCGTCGTGCGGGCCCAGACGCTGAAGAACGCGCCCCAGCCGAACGAGCCCTTCACCTTGGTCTGCCAGCCCGCGCCCCGCGAACGGGTCGCGCTGAAGTTCGCATCCTCTGCCAGCCCGCGACGGCCGGTGACCTCGCCGAGATCGCCCGTGATGGAGAAGGAGAACTTCCGGTCGCCGGCGGTGACCTCGACGCGGTGCGGGCGGGCGCTTTTACCGGTGATGCCGTCGAACTTGGCCAGCAGCTTGTGCGGGCCAAGCCCGCCCAGCTGCTTCGACACGCCCGCCCACTGCGCATCGCTCAGCTCGACCCCGTCAGCGGCCAAACGTCGCTGCATGTGCTGCATGGCCTCCGCACGGAGCCGCCCGCCGTCGCGCAACGTGACCGGATCCTTGAACATGCCGTCGCCGTCGAGAACAGCGCGGACCCGCTCACGTTCCACCAGGTCGGCTAGGCCAGTGTCCCTCGACCCACCCGGAACCGGTCGCTCGGCATGCGGGTTCAGCGCGTGGTTGAGCACGGCCTCGAACTCGGCCACGTCGTCCGCGCGGACCCACACGTATACGGAACCGGGACTGTCGTCGACAGTCGTCGGCGCAGGCGTGCCCTTTCCACCCGGGCGCGCCGTGAACTGCCCACCGAGAGACAGGTCGATGCGGTACCGCTGCATGCCGTCCCGCTCGATGGACTTGTCCTTGGACTTGCCGCCCGACCTGCCCGTGTAGGACTCCTGGCGCGTGGACGACACTGACATCTGCGCCAGCGGCCCGATCCGCAACGGGCTCTTGTGCCCATCCACCTCGACCTTGCCCAGCTGCGGAAGAATACGCAGCCGCAGCCCGCCCTCTCCGGTGGAGCGCACGCTCTTGGCCAGCTGGCTGTCCTTCGTACGCCGCCAGATCTCGCCGCTGCCGACGTCCTTGCGGATCCCGCCGATCCGCTCGAAGCCCACCAGCTTCGGCTCGATCTGCACGTTGATCTCGGGATGCTTCGACCAGTCCCGGGATGGCCGCGACAGCGCCTTCGGGTAGACCGTGCGGTGGGTGATGTCCACGCCATGTACCAGGCCCTCGGCCGATTCCTCCACCAGAAGAGCGGAATCCAGGCTCGCGGAAACATTATCGTTCAGCGTGGCATCCCGGCGCACCCAGTCCGGCAGCCCGGCCATGACGTTGCGGTGCAGACCGCCAATGTTGGCATAGGTATCGATGTTCGCGATCAACTGCTGCAATTCCAGCGGCATCGCGACCGCATTCCGCGGCACGGCATTCACCGCCGACTCCCCCGCATTCCGGGAGGAGATCGAATCAAGGTCCGTTGTGGACGGACAGTTTTCCAGCATCGAGTCCGGATATATCAGCCGAACCGTCGGGTCGAAGCGGTCGCCGCCCGGCGGCTGTCCGTCAATCTCCCAGTGCAAGTTGAAGTTCACGTCAAAGACCCGGCGGAATGCCCCCAGCTTCGCCGTGCGCTCTCGCACCGTCCAATGCTTCCCCGACGTCGTGCGCGAGCGATCCCCGCCCCAGCTGACAAACGGCAGCATCCGCAGGTTCACCGTCGTCGACACCGCATCGACCGCCGCATCAAGGAAACCCATCACCGGCGTGGCCTTGAGCCGACGGGAAATCGTGCTGCTGGCACTCAGCCTGGGGGCAGTCTCCTGCTTGCTCCGCTGCACCGGCAGGCCCTGGAGGGCGCCCGCGGACAGGTTCGCCGGCCGGATCGCGTCCCGGTCCATGCGCAGAAACACACCCTTGGGCCCGTCATCGGTCGTGATCTGGAACGTCCTGCCGCCGGAAAGCGTCTGCAGCAGGCCAGCCTCACCACGCAGGCTTGCATAGTCGGTCAGCTGCTGTCGCAGCTCCTTCCGCTGCGCATCGTTCAGGGGCATCTTGTCGACGATGTTGCTGATCAGGCTGTCGTCCGCGCCGATATCGGCCCCTGACCACACGCCGTCACTGGGCAACAAGCGGGACGCCTGCGAGATCACCCCGCCCCGCAACAACTCCGACGGAAGCAGAACGCGGTCGGACTCGGCCAAGTCCTCGGCTACCGTCGCGGGGTTGCGCTGCACGTCGCCAGAGCTTGACTGCTCGGACTGTTCCCGCTCGCTGAGAATCTGGTCTTCTCGAGGATGCTGGGCCCCGCCCCGGTGCGGCCCGGATCCCGAACCATCCGATGTGGACTGGTCGGTGGGGATCGACTGGACCGTTTCGGCCGAGTCCGACCGCACGGTGCCCGCGTCGGCCGGTTCGCGGGGGGACAACCGGGAGGGGTCCTGTTGGTTCCCATCATCGTTACGGCGTTCGGACCGCGGTGTCCCACCGGTCTCGACGTTCGTCGACTCCGCTTCGGAGTCCAGGCGCGTGGGCCCGTCGGTGGTGTTGCGCGGATGCCGGGCGGGATCCTCGGGTCCCGTCGAGTGCCTCGTTGAATCCCGCCGTTCCCGACCGCCCACGGGACCTTCGGTGCTGGAGCGCACCACCGGCTCGTTGCCTTCGCCGAGCCGACGGTCCTCGGGTGCCTGCCGCTGCGGCGGTGCTGCGTTGTCCGACCGGACTCCGGAGTTCGGCGCCGTGTCGCCTTGGGTGGGCTCGGCGGGTTCGAGCCAGATCTCGACCTCAGTCGGTCCTTCGGAGCGCACGTAGTGCGGCGCGGGCGACCTCTCGGGGTCAAGGCCGAATGCGTCTCTGCGGAACCGTTGGCGGTCTGGCGTCGTCGACTGGAGAAGCCTGATCACAACATCGAGTTCGCGGACCGTGGCGGCGAAATCGCTGCCCGCCCGACGGGAGTCAACGTCGCCGTGCACCCGGTACCGCACCTTTGGCGACTCACCGGCCTCAAGCGCTGCCAGCGTCTCCCGCACGAACGGGTACAGCTTGCTGCGCTCCGCCAACGGGAGCCGGTCGGCGTCGGTGGGGAACACCACCCGCGCGGCGGGCTCGGCACCCGACAGGCCCGGGTCCTGCCGCGCGTGCGCGAGTTCCTGCTCGTAGACCCGCTTCGCCTGCCACCACGCCGATGCCGTGGCGTGCTCGGCCTCGGTGGCGTTGCGGAAGGCGAATTCCTCCTCCATCCGCGAGCCACCCAGGTCAGTGTCCCGGTCGCCCAGGCCGAACGGGTCGGCTGCGCGGCGCCGGTCGCGGGCGGCCGACCACTCCGCGTCCCGCGCGGCGAAGTCCTTAGCTGCGTGGACCAGCGGCTCGGGCAGCCGGTCGGACCGGTCCGAGCGGCGGACCACATATCCATCTCCCGGCCCGAAGTCCACGTCCGTCACGACAGTGCGCTTCAGGCTGCGCCGGGAGGTCGGCTCGATGACGAACCGGAACCCGGCGCCGTGCGACCACGTGCTGGTGACGCCGTCCGTGTTGGGCTTCTTGTCCGCCTCCACATCGGCTCGTGCGGCAGCCCTGTTCGCGAGTGCCACGTCCGGCTCGGTGTCGAGGAAGCGGAACACCTCGCCCGGCTGCACCTCCACGACCCCCCGGTCCCGGTCCTCGGGCACGAGCAGGTCGTACTTCACACCACCCAGCAGGCCACCCGCCGGATTCGGATACCTGTCGGTGAACTCCTTCAACCCGCGGGCGAACTTCAGGGCCGCCCGATCGCCCTGCTCCCGGCGAACCCAGTCGATCATGGCGAGATCCCGCTCGTACTGCGCCCGGGCGTCGGCATCCTCCGGTCCCAGGCTCAGGTGCTTGACGCCGGCCTGGTGCGCGATCGCCCAGGTGAGCGGCGGGGGCTCATCAGCGGCCTTCCCCTTCTCCGCCCACCTCGACAGCCGGTCGTACAGCGGCCGCCACGACTCGTAGGACGGACCGGGCGAACCCTCGTCCTCCGTCGTGGTCGCGCCGCGCCGCTCGGAGTGGCCGGGCACCACGGATGTCGCCGGGACATCGGCCATCCCGTCCGCCGGCCGGGTGGTGCTCGGCAGGCCCGGCAGTTCGGGCCCACCGAACTCGTTACTGACGTGGTGCTCGTGCTCGGCCTCCCGGGAACCGAGCGGCTCCATCGGCAGTGCCCAGTCGCCCGCTGAGCCGAAGGGCTGCCGGTGCGGGTAGTGGGCGTGTTCGGGGTTTTGCGGGACACCACCGGCGATGTAGGGCAGCGCGGCGAGGGTATTACCGCTGCCCGAGGTGACCTCGGTCGCCTTGCTGCCGGCCGTCGTCTTCGACCCGTCCATCTCGATTCGCGTGCTCACGCCCTCGAGTTCGCCGTGGCCGGTGAGCTTGGAGTGCGCGGTCACCTTCAACCCGAGGCCCGGCGGCAGTTCCAGCGTCACCCCCTTCGGTCCGGGCGCGTTCTGCAGCGCGGCCACCCGGCTCCGAGTGAGCTCGGCGCGCAGCATCCGGCTGGTGTGCGAGTCGACCGTGCCGCCCGCGTCCCTGATGCCCTGCTCCACTTGGCGGACCAAGTCCTCGACGTTGCCCCTGAAATCGATCACCCGGAACTTGGCCGGGTCGTCCGGCAGCGTCTCCGTGGGCTCCGCGGCACGCCACTTCAGAAGCGCCTGCTCAGTCGCATCCTCCGCGGAGCGCTCGGTGACGTGACCCTCACCTGTGCCGCCCCGGGTGCCGACAACCGTGGTGTCCTCGATCGGTGTGATCGTGGTGACCTCGCGGGTGTCCGGCGCCGCCGCGATGCGCTCGCCGTGTCGCTCGATGCGCACGTCGAAGAGCATCTCGGTGCGGTGCTGGGCGAGCGCGCCCTTCACCGTCTCGGTGTGTACGTGCTCGGTTGTCCGCTCGCGAGTAGTCTCCCGGGTCTGCTTGAGCCACTCGAAGATGTGGCCCAACCCGAATCCGAAGTTGCCGTAGGGCGCGCCGTGCTTGCCGGGCGTCGTCTCGGCGTGCGCGGCGGCGGAGTCATTCTGGATCATGGCGGCCGGCGCGAGGACGGTGAATGCCTCGGCCACCACCCTCGAGAACTTGCGCGCGGTGCTGGCGGTCCGCGTGGTCCTGGCGACCTTCGCCATCTCGGCGTGCGTGATGCCCTCCGGCTTCGCCTCGCCCAGCTTCTCCGCGCTGACCCGCAGTTCGTAGGTCTCGCCGGTCAACCGGTCCTGCAACCGCAGCGGGGTGCTGGTGCCGCCGCCTTCCAGGTCGCCCAGCGATGCCTGGAACTGCGACAGGTAGCGCTCCGCCTCGCGGTAGTTGTCGTGCGTGCTGTGCTCGGTCCCCAACGGGGAGGGTGGCAGCAGTCGGTTGGCCCGCTCCTCACCGAGGCGCTGCACCAGTTGTTCCCGCAGCGGTGCGAGGCGGTTGGTGAGGTCGATCGGCTCGATGACGGCGTCGGCCCACTTCGGGGCGCCGATGTCGTGCCCTTCCGGCACCGGGCTGAGCACATCGGCATCGTGCCCGAGCTCCGCCTCGTGCACGGGAAGCGGTATTTCCCCGGCGGCCTCGCCCGCGCGCCGCGCGTCCTCTTCCGCTTGCCTGCTCCGGATCTCGTCCAGCTGCTCGGGAGTGACCAAGACCTTCGCCGCGCGCGGCAACTCGAAGCGCTCGGCGGCCCGGGCGACCTCCTTCGGCTTGAACACATTCCAGCGGTCCAGCTTGCCTCGGCTCCACGTCTCCCCCGCCACCGTGGCCTCCACCGAGGCGGAGATCAAATACATCTTGCGGGGCTCGGGGGCCACCGAGACGGTGTTGGAAACGGCGGTGCTGTGCCCCTTCTTGTGTCCCCAGCTGCTCACCCAAAGGCTCAGCTCGTGCAGGAGCAGCCCCAGCCCATGGGTGGCCGTGCCCGGGGTGTGGAGCTCGTTGGCGCTGGTCGGCAGGTATGCCGGTTCGATGGCGTTGGCCCAGGTCCAGGTCCGGCCCTTCTCCGTACTGGTAGTGCTGCCGCCGCTGATCGACTGCTCCGGCTGCTGCCAGACGGTCTGGAGGATCTCCGGGTTGCGCAGCATGTAGGACACGGCGCCCTCGGCGTACGCATCGGCCCGCCTGCGGTTCCTCCAGAAGAGCCCGCTGATCCGGGTCGGGCGGTTGAACGCCCGCGGGTCACCGGACAACGCCTCCTGCGAGATCGCACGGTCGATCAGCCCAGAGTTGTCCCCGTCCTCGAACTTCCAGACCGGATCGCCGGATGCCCGCACCAGCACCCGCCGCATCGCCTCCCGCACGTGCTCCAGCCCGTGAAACGACACGGCTTGCGCCCAGTCGAGCTTGCGGGACGCGCCGCGGTGGAGCTCATCGCTGCGGTTGATCGAGACGTCTGCCAGCTTGGTGTGGTTGACCGGCTGCACGTCCGGGCGCAGCTCTCCGTGCGAGGCAGGCAGTTCGAGGACCACGTCCACGGTGACCGTTCCCGGCTCGCGCCCTTCGGCGGCGGCCGCGGAGTCCACGATGTCCAGCGGAGGCCGCTCCGGCGCGTGCTTGCCGGACTTGCCGACGCTGATGCCACGGACCAGCTCGTTGTGCTGGTTCCAGTGGTGCCCGGACACGGTGAGCTTGATCGTCGCCCGGTACCGCCGCATCGGCTCGGGCCGGACCTTGCCATCGGCGTCCAGTTCCGATCCGCGCACGCCGCCGCCGGAGAGCTTCGTCTCCTGCCCCATCCCGGACGACTCGGACCGGTTGTAGGTGAACTTGCTGTAGGCGGTCAGCATGCCCGTGCCGTGCAGGGCCGCGTACACGCGGGCGACGCCGCCGCCGCTGAGCGTCCAGTTCCGCCCCTTGGCGAACGTGGCGCCCTCCGACTCGGAGATCTTCTCACCCGTGACGGGGCTCTCGGCCGGTCCGAGGTCGACCAGGCCGCCCTCCAGGCTCGCCGTCACCTCGAACGAGGCGTGGTAGTCGTGGCCCCGCCCGGGTTCCGCTTCGAGGTCCAGTACCAGCGGCCGGTCGGTGAGCATGTCCGGCGCGCGGCGGGCCAGCTCCGCGGGAGAAATCCTGCCGCGGATCTCGTCGCCCCGTGCCAGCTTCCGCTCGTCCTTGGCGGAAATGCCCTTGTCCAGGGATGGGTCGTCGAACTTGGTGACGAACCTGGCGTCCCGCCACTTCCACCGCTTGTGGCCGGGCAGCTCAGCCGCCGAGTCTTCCATGATCTTCGCCAGCCGCCCGCTGGCCTCGCTGAGCTGCAGCGCCGCGCGGGCCGCTGTGTCCTTCACCGCCCCTTCTGTGGGTGCACCGTTCGCCGCCGCGGCAGCGTCGATGCCGTGCCGCGAAGCCTCGGCCGCCTCCGCCAGGTGGTAGCCGTCCACCGCTGCGCGGAAAATGATCGGCTCATGCCCCGGCTTACGGATCTCCAGGTCACCAACGGTGAGGAAGCGCGTCGCCGGGCCAGTGTGGGTTCGGGTCGTCTCCGTCCCGGTGCCACGCTCATAGCCCTGTTCGTGGCTGGTCCCGTACCCACCACCCGCGGATGGGCCCCCTCCGACCGAGACCATTCCGACGTCGAAGCCGGGCCCGCCGGCGAGCGAACCATCCCCGCTGAGGCTCGTCGAGTTGGAGTCGCTGGCGGTGGCCGTGGCCGAAGTGGTCTTCTCGAACCTCGCGCCATCGATGGTCTGGTCGTAGGCGACCTGTCGGACGACGACGCGCATCTGCAGCCGCTGGCCCCTGCAGCGCACGATCCGCTTGATCGGGTTGATACCCGGCAGCAACGCGTCCGAGGACACCCAGCCCAGGCCCGCATCGGCCTGGTCCGGGGTCACCGCCATCTCGGGCAGATGCTGCTTGATGTTGCTGGGGCTGATGAACTTCCGGATGGTGGCGAGAGCGTCCTCGCTCAGCTCGCCGACGTAGGTGGCGACCTGATCGAACATGAAGTTCAGCCGGATACCGTCCGGCCTCTTGCCCCCGGGCAGCGCGCGGCGGCTGGGTACGGGCAGCTGCTTGTTTCTGTACCAGCCCTGCACGTCGGTGTGGACTTCGGCGTGCTCCGGTGCCCAGTGGGGCAGCTGCGCGGGCACCGGCACCTGGCGTCCCGCCCCTGCCATGCCGACGGGCACACCGAGTTCGACCGTGACCGGAGTCTGGTCACCCAACGCCCGGCCGACCCGCACCTCCGGCAGAGTCGGGTTCCCCTCGCCGTCAAGCCGCGAGATGAAGAACGTGGCCGGCACACGCACCGCGCGCATCCCCCGGTAGCCGATCTCGCTGTCGGTGCTATCCGGAAGCGCGACCCGGTTCTGCTCGCCGTGCACGTGCTTCCGTGAGCTGCTGCGAGACGTCGCAGCGGCGGTCGGCGCATTGACTCCACCCAGCAGGAACAGCCCCGGAACTGCCGGGACGAAGAAGAACCACCGCGACATCGGGGTACGGCCGCTGGACGTGGCGGCACCGTCACCGCCCGCGTGCGCGGTCGCCCCGGAGGGCCCCGAGATGTCCGCCTCGATGGAAGCAGCCTCCGACCAGTTCAGCTCGGCCCTGACCAGGAGGCGTTTCTCCCCCACGTTCAGTTCCCGGCCGCCGCCGAGGAACGACTCGAACTCGTTCGCCACAGCGTGCCGCAGGCTGTGAATCTCCTCAGCGGACGGTGTCTTGGTCAGCAAGTCCTGGGCGGCGGAAACGATCCGGTCGGCGGCCTGCGTGGCGGTGAGCTGCCTCGCGGCACCGAGCCCGCGGTTGCCGAGCAGGTAGCGCGGCAGAGCCCGCCACCGACGCCGGGCGAGAGCCTCGTTCCCGGCAGGCGTGGTGGTTTCGGGCTGCTCGGTCACCTCCGTGCCAACGCTGTTCTCCAGGGACTCACCGTCGCTGTCGCTGTCCCCGTCCTGTTCGGCTCCGTCGCCGTCCTGCACCGCCGCGGTGGCCTCGCTCCGCTCCGCGGTCGCGGTGCCGTCGCGCCGCGCGGACTCGTCGCCCCGCATCGGAGTGTCCATTTGAGCCAAATCCGCGCCCTCGTGGGCAGTGCTGTCGTCCCTCGGGCTGACGTCCACCCGCTCGGACGGGCGCGAGTCCGCCTGCGCGACTTCGCGGTGGTTCTCGGTGTCCGCGTCGGCAGCCGAGGTTGCCGAGTTGTCTCGCGGCTCCAGCTGCTGCACAGCCTCCCGGTAACCGTCCTCGCCGAGCACCATGCGCAGGACCGTGTCCAGCGTATCCCCGGCGTTCGCCAGGAACGCCGCTCGCACCTCGTCGACCGCCGCAGGGTTCCCGCGCAGCGCCGCCAGCTCGTTCAGCACCGCGTCCTTGTTGACCGATTCCCGCGACAACAAGTGATCCAGCGTCCGTGCCCGGCGCTCCGGGCCCGGCACCGCCACGTCCGGACGCAGGCCCTGCGAAACCGCAATCTCCTCGATCCGCCACAGGTGGCGCGGCAGGAACGTCCGCTGGTGGGTGCCCATCAGCCCGTCATCGTCGATGTACGAGTTCTGCGGGCGATGCGGCCGGCCTGTCGTGGGTTCGGTAGGCATCGGCGGGTCGGCTCGGTTGAACACCAACCGGTCGTCAGCCTTCGGGCGTGCCTGCATGTAGCTTGCCTGGTCCCGCCGCAGCGCCTGGAGGAAACCGGATTCCAAACCCAGGTGGCGACCAACCGTGTCGGCGAGCTTGAACCCGCCAGCCCGGGTGCCCCAGTCTCTCGGCTCGCCAATCGACTCGTCCATGAGATCGACGCGGACATGCGAGTCCGACACGATGTCCGTGAATTCCAGATTAACGAAGAAACGCGAATCCGGGTGCATCCGCTTGGGATCGAACAATTCCGAGACCGCAACGATCGCCTGGGCTTTCAGCTCATCGATCTCCCGCTCGGCTTCCGCCAGCCGCTGCTTCGACTCGTTCGCCTTCGCCCGCAACCCCTGCGCCTCGTCCCGCAGCTCCGCATCATGCGGTTTGCGCGTCGCATCCGCCTCGGCTTCGACGGCCCACCGCTCATGGGTGTCCACCTCTTCTCGCAGTGGGACCAGGCGCGAATCGGTGTTCAGGTGCATCCTGACCGTGTACTCCGGCAGCCACACACCGTCCGCAGCCTGCCGCCGGCCCAACTGGTAGGTCCCCAACTGGCGGTACTCGTCGGGAAGGCCGAGCGGGTGCCCGAGCTCGTGAACAAACACGGATTCGTCGGCGGTGTACGGGTTCCAGCTGAGCTGGTCTGAACGCGCACCCGGATCGGTGTGGAGACGGATCGATTGATGCGCCTGCGCCGGGCCATCGACGAACTCGAGCCGGTAGTGGAACTGGTCGCCGGAACGCGGCATCCGGTAGCCCTGGTTGAACACCTCGTCCACCGCACCGGCGGCACGCCGCTTGACATCGTCGACCAACTGCCGCCGCTGATCCAGCTCCATGCTAGCCTCATGGGCCTTCTCCCGCTGCTCGTCGGCCAAGCGCCGAGCGGCATCAACATCGGCCTGCGCGCGGGCTAGCGCGTCGGCGTTGTCTGGCGACGAATCCAGTTGCAGTTGGAGACGCCGGACCGCGACGGCGGCATCGGCGACGGCGGCATCGGCGTCGGCCTCCTCAGCGAGCCGCAGCTCACGCTCCGCGCTCTCCCGCCACGGCACCAGGAATTCATCTTCCTTCAGGTGCGCCTTGAACGTGAACTCCTGAACCCCGCGCCCGTCGACCTCGAAACGCCGCCAGTCGTAATTGCCTAATACGACACGGTCCACGACATCGTCGGGGCGGCTGGACATCTTGGCACCGCTGATCTCGAAGTCCGCCGAGCCATCCGGGAGCGCGTTCCGCAGGTGCTCCCAGTCGGTGGGCTTCAGCGGGTTCGGCAGCGGAGTGAACCACGACGCCTCCCGTACCGGGGTACGCCGCCAGAGATTCTCAGGACGCGGCGGCCGCAGCCCCATCTCGCGCAGACCGGCCTCGTCGGTGTGCACGAAGACCTTGTCCCTGGCGTGGAGCGGCACATTCCAGCCCTCAGGCGCCCCCTCCCGGTGGCGGGGCTCGATCGTCCAGTTCGCCATGGCGCTCACCAGGTAGGTCTCGCCGCTGGAGCTCTTTTCCGGTTTGGCGTCCTTGAACTTCGACTTGGCGGCGGAAGTCTGCTGCCAGGAGTATTCCGGTCCGCCGATCGTGGCCTGCGCGACCTGCCGGAAGCGAGCGCTGGGTTTGAAGACCGGCCCGTCCTTGTGCTCCTCCTTGATGCTGAATGTCGTGGAGCCCTTGGTCGTCAGACCTGCCGAGTCCGCGGTCGGTGTGACGTGCGCATCGTCCAGGTAGGCATGAAAAACTAGGGACTTCAATGGGTTCCGCGTGACGTCGGCGGCGTGGCTGTCGTGGTCGAGGCCGTCAAGGCGGTAGCCGTCTTTACTCATAGCCTCCTGCAGGTGCGCCGATAGCGCGCTCGTGGTGGTGCCGGTCAGGATGGCGTGCCGGGTCCAGGTCGCGCCCAGCGGCACCGGGGGCGCGGTGTCTGCGGTCTGCTCGGTCTGCTCGGTCTGCTCGGCAGGGGGCGCGAGGAACCGCTGGAGGACCTTGTGCATCTCGTCCGAGTTCGCCTTCGCGTGGCTCATCTCGGGCAGCGTGTCGATCCTCTTCGGCTGGTACTCGGTGGGCGCGAGCTCTCCGATGGGTACGCGGGTCCGCACCACGCCGGGCAACGACCGCAGCGGGAGTGTCCTGCTAGTGCTCGCCAGGGTCGCCTGGGTCGCCAGGTCGGCGAGGCCCAGGGTCAGGATTCGCGACGCGCGGTCGGCGTGCGCGGTCTTGGTCACCGTAAGTACGAGGTCCAGGTCGTGCTCGAAAATCAGGAAGTCGCTCTCGAACGAGTACGTCCGGGTGCTTTCCTTACTGGCGGTCTCGACGAGCTTGGTGGACGACTTCTGGGCGGCGGCGCCCTGCCCGATGAACGCCACCGGTTGCCGCGAACCATCCCCCGACTGCCGTGCTCCGAGCATCGGCTGGACCCGGCGCTGTTGACCGCTCTTCGTGGTGACGGCGTCCTCGGAGGTCGTCTTGATCTCGTGCTTCTCGCTCCACCCGGATTCGACCCCAGCGAACCGGCCGGGGCCTTGCCGGCCCTTCAAGGTCAGCGTGACGTCGATCTTGCCGAGCGACCCCAACATCCTGGTGGACCACCGCTTGCCTGGCCCGCGCAAGTCCTTCAACAGCGCCTGCAAGCCGCGCGGGGCGACGTCGCGGATGCTCTGCCTCCACAGGTCCCGGCTGGCGCGCGGCTCGGCCGTTCCGAACGCGAGCTTGGTCAGGTAGTCGGTGAACTGCTGGCCGGCGGTGCCCGGCACGTTCTGCTGCGGGACGCTGCTGAGGAGCTCCTTGATGCCGCTGACCAGGTCCCCGGTGACTTCGGGCCGGACAGTCGCCGAGGCGTGCCCGTCGTCGACGAACGCGGTCGGCTCCCAGCCCGAACCGTCGCCCGTGGCCGGGGTGGTCTTCGCGTCCGGTCCCAGCCCGAGCCTGCCGATCTCGCCAGCCGGCACCCAGAGCTGGACCGAGCCCTTCTTGTGGGCTTCGAGGTGCCGCGTGTTCCCGGCGGCGTCGCTCAGCGGGTTCGCGCCGTGTTCGGCCTCGCTGCCGCTGTACAGCGTGCTGCTGTCGTAGGTGACCAGGTAGGCGAGGCCCTTGTAAGTCGTGGTCGTGGTGTGCTCGAACTCCTGGCTGAACGACCGCCCCTTCGATGCCGATGGCGTGGCCGAGTGGCTACCCATCAACATGCCCTTGGCATCGTCGCCGTTGCTCTGTCCGCCCACCCGGACGCGCTGGGTCCAGCCGCCGCCGCTGAACTTGGTGGTGCCGTGTCCGGTGGCGCCGCTGACCGTGCTGATGAAGTTCAGCTCGACGTTCTGCGGTGGCCCGTTCAGGCGCGCGTTGCTCAGCACCGTGTGCTGCTTGATGTCGCCGAGCCGCTCCTCAACGGACAGGAACCTGCCCTTGGCGTAGCGGTGCACCACGCCCTCGTAGGTGCCGGTGGTGACGCTGTCGAAGTGGGTGGCGACCTCTTCCGGACCAGCGAAGGAATGCACCTGGTGCGCGGCGATGACGTTGTTGTCGCCGAAGTCACCGAGCAGCCGGCTGGTGAGCTCGCGGCCGCTGACGACGGGCAGGTCCAGGCCGTGCACCACGTAGTAGTCGGGCAGCGCGGCCGGCGTCCAGCCCTCCGGCCGACGCGGTGTGTCGTGCTCGACCTCGTGGAAGGCGGAAGCGTCGGCCCCGTCGGCGGCGTTGGCGCCCGCGCTGTTTGCGTCCGCGGGCCGGTCGCCGACGGGGAGTGCCCCACCGACGAAGGTGGTCGCCGGGCCGCCTCGGACGGTCCGCCGCCCGAGCACGCCATCATTGTCCAGCACGGTGATCAGGTAGTCGACCTGCTTCAGGTGCACGCCGACGTCGGGGGCCTTCCAGCCCTGGCCGCGCCCGACTCCACCGTAGAAGTCCAGTGTGGACTCCACGGTGTTGTACTTGTCCGCGCGTTGGACGTTGAGGTCCAACTGCCCCCATGCTTCGGCGCGCCCGCGCAGGCCGGCACCGCCGCCGAGGGTCGTGCCAGTCTTGACCGAGCTGCTGTGCTCCACCTTCGTGCTGCCGGTCAGCGCGCCCTTCAGCCCGGCGCCAGGCACACGCCCGGCAGCAGCCTCGGCCACGGCCGTCCCGGAGTCGACGGTGCCGTACCCTCCGCGCGGTTGGGAGCCGCGCGGAACGGCCTGGATGACCACGCCGACGAGCTCGTCCGGGCGGGACGTGTCGGCGTAGGTGGCCTTGGTGAACACCAGCGGAAGACCCGGCCCGTTGAGATCCGGGGAATGGCTGCTGAACCCCCGGTCCGACACGAAGTCGTTCAGCATCTCCTCGTTGTCGGCCATGTGCGATTCGGCAGTCGTACCCGCAGTCGGCAGCACCCCTTGGGGCAGCATCTGACGCAGTGCCGCGTTGACTGCGGCAACGTTGGGGAATCGGGTTTCGGCCGCTCCGAGGACCTTCTGCGGTGGGAACGGCTCCCCATCGAGCTGCGTCGGCGAGGTCGCGTCCGAGTCCGTGGGTGCCGGGGCGAGCGCGCGCCACTTGGTGACGCCGTCCGCCATGTCGTGCGAGGTGTCCCACACCCGGCCGTCGTCGAACTTGACCCGCAGGTCGTAGGTCAGGTCCGCGCTGACGCCGCGCAATTCACCCTGGTGCTCCCACTCGAGTTCGGTGCGCAGGTCGTCGACGAGGGTCTCGCTGTGCTCTTCCTGCGAGGTCAGTTTGCCCTGCCCCGAGACACGCACGTCGAGGCTATTGGCGCCGTCGTCGTAGACGCTCTTGGCGAGACGCAACCGGACGCCGAGACCAACCGGCTGTTCCACCGTGGCCTGGAGCTCGCGGCCGTCCTTGCGGCCGAACTTGGCGGTGAACTTCGTGTCACCCGCCGGGACTTCCTCATCGGTGAGCAAGGCGTGCGACTGTCCCTGGCGGACCTTGAGCTCGAAGGTCGCGGTGCGGGTCTTCCCGGTCGCGTCCCGGATCTCCAGCTTCTCGGTAATGGTGCCGCCGGACAGCAGTTCCGGCCCGCGTTGGCTGAGATTGGCGCTGCCGACCATGGCCCGCAGGGTGTTGCGCAGCGACGAGCCGATCTCGTCGGCCTTGCCAGCCCAGTCATCGTGCCGGTGCACGAGAGCCTTGGCGCTGTCGAACAGCGTCTGGCTTCCGCACAGGTAGACCGACTCGCCGGGCCGCACGGATGCACGATCGGTGTTCAGCCAAGCTTCGAACCCGGTGGCGGACTCGCTGCCGAGCTCCGCAGTGTCCACGCGCCGCAGGCCGTGCAGGACGTTCGGCGTGCTCACGGTCGCCGCACCAGCGCGCTGCCCGCTGAGCTGAACGGGTTCCTGGCTATCACGACGCACGGTGACGGCGTGCGTCAAGTCGTGCGAACTCGTAGTGCGGGCGCCCAGCGGCATGAACGACGAGCCGTACCGGAGTTCCGAGCTATCAGTGGCCTTCCAAGACGATTGCGGGGTGAGCCCCTTGAAGCTGGTCGCGATCTGCACAGAGGCCCCGGGCACGGGGATGTTGGCGCGGTAGCCGTACCCATCGTCCCAGCGGCCTGGGGAGGACACCTCGTGCTTGACCTCTCCGTAGCCGCCCAAAGCGTTCTCGATCTTGTTCTCTTTGGACTTCTTGCCGCTCTTCCCCGGCTTCCCAGACTTGCCGGGCTTTTGAGCCGCCGTTTCCGGCGCCCCTCCGGAAACTGTGTCGTCGGTGAGCCGCGCGTGCACAGAGATCTCCACTGCGTCCGCGCCGAGGCCGACGCTCACGGTCAGCCCCTCGCCGTTGAGGACGGTGAAATTGTCCTTCAACGCGGCGTCGGACAGGCCGTGCAGCACCTGCTTGATCCGTTGCTCGGAGACCCCGGCCCGTTTCATCGCCTCCTGCGCGGTCTGGCGAATCCCCTGGCCGTCGATGTTCTCCGCCCGGACGACGTTGTGTGGCAGCAACACCCGGACCTGGTGCGTCCGCTCGGTAACCGGTCCGGGGTCCGGTGCACCACCCATAACGGGCAGGTCCTGGCCGTCCCGCTGGAGGCCGCTCGGGAAATCCCGTGGTGCCTGCGGCTCTTCCAGTGCTGGGCGCCACTGGGTGATGCGCTCCCGCACCTCCGCCGGCACCACCAAGGACTCGCCCCGCGCGGCTGCGTGTCCACCGGCACCCCCGTGATCACCAATGCCCGCCCGACTACCAGACGATGCTGAAGCAGAAGGGCCAGTGACACGAGACGTACCGGGCGCGCCACCACGCAGACCCGGAATAGCCGGCCGGTCATGACCGTTCCGTCTCTGCGCCTCGACATAGGCGACTTCAACAGCCAGCCTTACGGAGTTCTCCGGCACCGAAAGCCGAGCCCACTCCGGGTATACGCCCCGGACTTCCAGCCACTCCGCATACCCGTGGCGAGCATCCTCCGCCGTCACCACCACGTTTTTCTGCGGCTGCGTTTGCTGCCGGATCTGCCGCATCGCAGACCGCACGTGTTCGAGCAGGTCACCACTCAACTCCACCGGCCACCCACCCACCACCGCCGACTGCGGCGTGCCGGACTCGAACTCCCGATCTCCTTGCGGCCGCGGGGCCTGCGGCAAGGTCGAACCGTCACGCAATGACGGAGTGATCACACTGTCCACAGGCGGGCGTGCGTCCGTAGTCGCCGACGCTTCCGGTGCGGGCGCACCAGTGACCGGATCCACCGCACCCACCAGGCCCGGTTCCATCGGCACTTCACCGATGAACAGCGACAGCACCTGGCCGTACCGGGCGGGCGTGCGAATGCCCGCCATAGGAACTCGGGTGCCGTCCTCCATCACGGTCATGTGCCGCCCCATGACGGTGCCATGGACGTCCAGCTGGCCGGGCTCGTCGGAGTACTCCTCGACGAGCCCGATCATGCGGCCGTACCCGTGCGCGAACTGCACCGCGAACTGCCCGAACTGCCAATGGTTCTGGTCGATCACCGTATTCGGGTCGAAACTTATTTCGACGGTGTGATGCAGCACCGTCTCCGGCGTCTTCGGCATGATCCGGAAGCGGAGGAGGTCACCATTGAACGCGCGCAGGTTCGGCCTGTTGAAGTAGTAGTCGACGGCTACCTGGGCGTCCCACATCACCCACTGCTGAAGACCGTCACCGTCCCGATGGCTGAATTCGATGTCGACGTACACCGTGATCTCGGTGACGGGCTCGACGCCGTCCTTGGTGGCCTCCCAGGCCCGCCGGACCTCGAACGCAGACCGCACGACCTCCGGACGATCCGTCACCGCGCGGATGCCACGCTGGTGCGGTACGGCCTTCGCGAGGTTCTCCCTCGGATAGCCGTGCGGCGACGGGAAAACGAACGGCAGCGACAGACCCGGGATGTCGTTCATGAGCGGAACTTCGGGCAGTCCGCCCCCGAGACCGGCGGTCCAGTCGATGGCGGGGAAGTCGCCTGCTGAGGAGTAGGTGCGGACGAACTGGTCGACGACGTCGGCATCCACGCCCTGGGCCAGGCTCGCCGGGTCGGCGTAGCCCGGCGCGGCCGCTGCGGTCCAGGCGATGACCTCCTGGGTGACCCGCTGCCAGTCGATCTCCGTCGCGGGTTCTGTCGGGGCGTACTCCACCTCGGGCACAACCGGGATGGGCACGTGGAGCGCGTTCCGGATCTCGGCGTCGCGACCGGGGAGCAGGTCCGCCAGGAGCGGCATGGCGAGCGGGTTGCGGTCGAGCACGCCTCGCGCACCGAGTGGCTCGCGCTTCACGATGTCAGCGAGGGACGCGAGCACGGCGTCGGCGTCGATCTGCTCCAGCCTCGCGCGCACGACGACGTCCACCAGCGCCCGGTCCGCCCGCCGGTCCGCAGCGATCCTCGTCTGATCCTCGAGTTCGTCCAGGTCCACCCGCGATAACACGTCCGTGGAGGCGAACGTGCGCGCGAGAAAACCGGTGACGAAGTCGCCGGGAGTGTAGACCCAGGGCTCGGTGATCGCCACGACCGCGTAGGCCGACGGCCAGGTGCCGGTCCATGCTTCCGGCTCCGCCAGCTGCATCTCGGTCCATGCTTCCGGCTCCGCCAGCCGCATCTCGAAGAGCCTCCGGCTGAGGTACGAGGCCGTGCCCTCGAGGTTGCGAGTGGTGTTGACGTCGAGGTTCATGTGTGAGAGCCAGTCCTTGACACTCATGGGGGAACCGGTCGACAGCGTCGGATCGAACACCGCCCACCATGGGCCCTTCTTGCCCTCGACCCGGATGGTCGGTGCGACGTGGTAGCCCCAGCGCACGGGCAGCGGGAGGTCTTTACCGGCGCCCTGCGCGGTCTCAGACATAATCTCGAGCTGGGGGTTCGTCCGCACCGCGAAGATCTTGTGCGGCTGCGCCCCGAGCTGCTGCAACGCGACCGCCATCAGGTGCGCCCGCATCTGACAGCCAACCTCGGGGTGGTCGAACGGCACCGGCAACCGCCCGGCTTCGGGATGGTCGAAGGTCAGCTCCGTCATCCGCAGGTACCACTCGTGCGCCTGGTCCGACGACACAGGCCGCGCGATCGAGTAGCTCAACAGGTAGTCGACATAAGGCGACTCGTCCGCCCGCATCGCCCGCAGATCAGCCGCGAGCTCCCCGCCGAACATCTCCTCGTACGCCGTCGACGTCGCCCACACCACCTGTGGGTCGCGGTTCATCCCCCCGACCAGCGTCATCGCACCGTCGAAATCACCACCGCGAACCCGGTCCCCGATCGCCTGCGCCAGCTGCCGCACCGACGGCAGGTCGGCAGGCCGGACCGGCAACCGCACCGCCGTCGAGCCCACGGTGACCTCCGCGGACGGGTCGGCCATGAACGTGGACACCCGCCCCGTGATCTGCAGCGCGTGCTCGAAGTCGGCCTGCCGCAGCCGCCCCTCCTCCAGCGCCGCGACCAACGGGGCGGCGATCTCGTCGGCCAACCGGTCCGCACCAGCCACGCCCATCGCCCGGTGCAGTAGCCCGAACAAGGCTTCCGTCTTCACCACGGGCCGCGCCAGCTCATCTTTGATGGAGTCGACAGGCCGGCCCGGCACAGAATCGCGGCGCGTCCACGCCGCTTTGGCGAGGCGCGGCTCCTCGGCCTCGACGACAGGCTCGGCCACATCGGACTCTTCGGGGTACGGCACGAAGGCGAGATCGCCGGGACGAACGGTCCGGTCCGAATCCGAGCCAGCCTGAGTGCCTCGCTGCTGATTCGTCGCCGGAACCTGTCGCTGTGCGGCGCTGGTCTCCGATGCGGACTGCTGAGCCGTGCCTGCCGCTGGACCGATCTGCACTGGAGGCTGCGCATCAACCGACGGCAGCTCGGGCGCCGTGCCATACCCGACGTCCCAGCCCACAGCACCACGAGTGACCGCCGGGGGCGGAGCCTGCGGCAAGAAGGAACCGTCGCGCAACGGCGGGGTGACCGCGGTGTCCGCAGGCGTCCGCCCTTCCGGGCCGGGCCTCGCGGTATCGGGCACCGACGTCCCCACCCCCGAACCAGGCGTCGCAGTACCCGGCACGGGCGTCCCTGCGACCATCCCCGGTGCCGCAGTACCAGGATCCGGCGCACCCACGACCGAACCGGGCGCAGCCGCACCGAGAACCGACATCCCCTCGTCCGATCCAGGCGTCCCCGTAGTCGGCACCGACGCCCCAACACTCGAACCAGGCGTCCCGGTGCCCGGCACCGGCGCACCCGGCGCGGGCGTGTTCGCAGCGGGAGCCTGCACGCCCGCGGTTGGCACGGAAGGATCCGTGGTCTGCGTGAGGGTGTCCTCAACAGGCGCTCGTCCTTCGCCCCGAGCCGGAGCATCCACGACAGGCGGCCCGTCGACCACGGGAGGCACGCCGACACCAGGCGATGACACACCAGGCACAGGAACGCCAGCGACCGGACTGGCGATACCTGTCGCCGGCACGTCCGTGCCCGGCGCCGAAACCGACACGGGAGCACCGATGCCCGGACCCACCACACCCGGCGCCGACGGGACCGTCCCCGCCGACGAGATACCCACTGCCACACCAGGGACGGCG
>NZ_JBSGJZ010000048.1:0-57504 GCF_053605825.1 Saccharopolyspora sp. NPDC003752
CCGCAATTTCAATGGAAATCGAAGGTCCGATTTCCATTGAAATTGCGGAAGTTGTCCACACCCTCCGGCGTGTTGGGGCCCGACACGCCGGAGGACCGCAACTTCCATTGAAATTGCAGCCGGTACGGCAGGAAAGGCAAACGATGTCGCCGAATTCAACTTCACCGCTGGTCGGCAGCCCGCCGGCCGCGGTGGCGAGCGGGGCGGAGCCCGCTGTGCGGCTGCGCGATCTGCGCAAGTCCTTCGGCCAGGTGCACGCCGTCGACGGGGTCGACCTCGACATCGCCGGCGGGGAGTTCTTCTCCATGCTCGGGCCGTCGGGATCGGGCAAGACGACGGTGCTGCGCATGATCGCCGGATTCCAGTTGCCCACCAGCGGCACCGTGGAACTCGACGGCCGGGACGTCAGCCGGGCGGCACCGTTCCAACGCGACGTCAACACGGTCTTCCAGGACTACGCCCTGTTCCCGCACATGACCGTGCTGGGCAACGTGGAGTACGGGTTGCGGGTCAAGCGGGTGCCGAAGGCGGAGCGCCGCGAGCGCGCCCTGCAGGCGCTGCGCAGCGTGCGGCTGGGCGAGCACGGCGGCCGCAAGCCCTCGCAGCTCTCCGGCGGCCAGCGCCAACGCGTGGCGCTGGCGCGAGCGCTGGTCAACCGGCCGAAGGTGCTGCTGCTGGACGAACCGCTGGGCGCGCTGGACCTCAAGCTCCGGCAGGAGATGCAGCTGGAGCTCAAGCAGATCCAGCGCGAGGTGGGCATCACGTTCATCTTCGTCACCCACGACCAGGACGAAGCGCTGACGATGAGCGACCGCATCGCGGTGTTCAACCAGGGCCGCATCGAGCAGGTCGGCACCCCGGCGGAGGTCTACGAACGGCCCGCCAGCCCGTTCGTCGCCGGGTTCGTCGGCACCTCGAACCTGCTCAGCGGTTCCAGCGCGGAAGCGGTCATCGGCAGGCCGGGCGTCTACAGCATCCGGCCCGAGAAGATCCGCATCGACGGCGACCTCGACCGCGGCGCGGCACTGGGCGAGACCAGCGCCGCCGGCACGGTGACCGACGCCGTCTACGCCGGGGCGTCGGTGCGCTACGAGGTGTCGCTGGACGCGGGCGCGCGGCTTTCCGTGGTGCGCCCCAACTCCGGCACCGCCGACCTCGACCACCCCGCGGGCAGCAAGGTCCGCCTCGTCTGGCGCGACGAGCACAGCTTCCAGCTCACCGAAGCCGATCGCTGATCCCTCCGACGAACAGGAGAAATCCGATGCGCAACCGCAAGAAGATGAGCCTGCTCGCGGGCGTGCTGGCCGCCACCACCGCGGTCGCCGCCTGCGGCACGGCCGGCTCCTCGAACCCCGCGCCCGGCGGCCACGGCTTCAAGCCGCCCGCGCTGCCCGCCCTCGGCGCGCTCGGCCAGCCCGAAGGGGAGCTCAACGTCCTCGCCTGGCCCGGCTACGCCGAGGACGGGTCCAACGACCCCGCGGTGGACTGGGTGACGCCGTTCGAGCAGGAAACCGGCTGCCAGGTCAACGTCAAGCCGTTCGGCACCTCCGACGAGGCCGTGAACCTGATGAAGACCGGCCAGTACGACGTGATCTCCGCATCGGGCGACGCCTCGCTGCGGCTGGTGGCGGCGGGCGACGTCGAACCGGTCAACACCGCGCTGGTCCCCAACTACAACGACGTGTTCCCGTTCCTGAAGGACAAGCCGTGGAACAGCGTCGACGGCACCTCGTACGGCGTGCCGCACGGCTGGGGCGCGAACTTGCTGACCTACCGCACGGACAAGGTCCAGCCCGCGCCCGACTCGTGGTCGGTGATGTTCGATCCGAACTCGCCGCAGAAGGGCAAGGTCATCGCCTACGACTCGCCGATCTACATCGCCGATGCCGCCCTCTTCCTGATGAAGCACCGGCCCGAGCTGGGCATCACCAACCCCTACGCGCTCGACGACAAGCAGTTCCAGGCCGCCGTCGACCTGCTCAAGCAGCAGCGGCCGATGGTCAGCGAGTACTGGTCGGACTACCTCAAGGAGAGCCAGGCCCTCAAGAACGGCGACGCCCACGTCGGAACCGCCTGGCAGGTCACGGTGAACCTGACCCAGTCCGAAGGTGCCCCGGTCGCCGCCACGCTGCCCGCCGAAGGCGCCACCGGCTGGTCGGACACCTGGATGGTCTCGTCGAAGTCGAAGCACAAGACCTGCGCCTACAAGTGGCTCAACCACATCGTGAGCCCGCAGGCCAACGCCGAGGTCGCCGAGTACTTCGGGGAATCCCCGGCCAACCCGAAGGCGTGCGAGCTGACCGAGGACCGCAACCACTGCACGACCTACCACGCCGGGGACGCCGACTACGCCTCGAAGATCTGGTACTGGACGACGCCGATCGAGCAGTGCCTCGACGGGCGCACCGACGTGAAGTGCAAGGACTACGGCGAGTGGACTCGCGCCTGGACCGAGATCAAGGGCTGACGCGAACCGCGGCCGGTGGGTGCGAGGGGCGTCCACCGGCCGCTCACCCCGACGAGCGAGGATCGAGAGAGATGACAACCACGGCCTCCGCCGAGCGCGCTCCGCGCCGGTCGTCGAGCTTGCTGTACCGCAGACCGAGGCTTCGGCTGGGACTGCTGCTGTCCGCGCCGATGCTATGGCTGGGGCTGGCCTACCTCGGTGCCCTGGCCGCCCTGTTCATCACCGCGTTCTGGAGCACCGACCCGTTCACCGGTCAGGTGGTGATCGAGTGGTCGCTGGACAACTTCGCGACGCTGCTCACCGACGAGGTCTACCGGACCGTCACGCTGCGCACGGTCGGAATCGCCCTGCTGGTCACCGTCGTGGACGCGGTGATCGCGTTCCCGATGGCCTACTACATGGCCAAGTTCGCCTCGCCCAGGGCGCAACGGCTGCTGGTCATCGCGATCATGACCCCGCTGTGGGCCAGCTACCTGGTCAAGGCCTACGCGTGGCGGGTCATGCTCTCCGGCAACGGCGTGGTGCACTGGCTGCTGAGCCCGCTGGGCCTGGACTCCCCCGGCTACGGGCTGCTCGCCACCGTCATCACGCTGTCCTACCTGTGGTTGCCGTACATGATCCTGCCGATCTACGCGGGCCTGGAACGCCTTCCGGATTCCCTTGTGGACGCTTCCAGCGATCTGGGCGCCAAGCCGTGGCGCAGCTTCCGGTCGGTGGTGCTGCCGCTGGTCTTCCCGGCGATCGTGGCGGGCTCGATCTTCACGTTCTCGTTGTCGCTGGGCGACTACATCGCGGTCAAGATCGTCGGCGGCACCAACCAGATGCTGGGCAACGTCGTCTACGACAACATCGGCGCCGCCAACAACCTGCCCTTCGCCGCGACGGTGGCCACCGTCCCCGTCGTGATCATGCTCTGCTACCTGGCGGCGGTCCGCCGAACCGGCGCCCTCGACAACCTCTGAACCCCGCTCCGCGACCGCGTTCCGCGTATCCGCGCGGTACCCAGAACCCCGGGTTCTGACCGCGTTCCCCGCAATTTCCATTGAAATTGAACCTTCGATTTCAATGGAAATTGCGGACCCGGGAACCCGCTTCGAAGACCAGACCCAGGTGGCTGGTTCTACACCAGCCACCTAGGCCCACTCCCGAAACAGCCCACTAGGAGCCGCTGCGATGAGTGCTTCCCGAACGACCCGGCTGGTGCTGCTGGGCGCGCTCGTTCTCGGACTGGCGGTGATCTACTTCCCGCTGCTGGTCGTGCTGCTCAACTCGGTCAACGCCGACACCACGTTCGCCTGGCCGCCGTCGTCCTTCACCCTGGAGTGGTGGCACCGGGCGCTCGGCAACCAGGGCGCCCTCGACGCCCTGGCGACGAGCGCGCTGGTCGGCGTGGCCTCGACCGCGATCGCGCTGATCCTCGGCACGATGGCCGCATTCGCCCTGCAGCGGTTCCGGTTCTTCGGCCGCGACCAGGTGTCGTTGCTGATCATCCTGCCGATCGCGCTGCCGGGGATCGTCACCGGCATCGCGCTCAACAACGCCTTCCGCACCATCCTGGGCATCGACCTCGGCCTGTTCACGGTCATCGTCGCGCACGCGACGTTCAGCATCGTGGTGGTGTTCAACAACGTCGTGGCCCGGCTGCGGCGGATGGGCGGCAACCTGGAGGAGGCGTCGATGGACCTCGGCGCGGGCGGTGCCACCACGTTCCGCCTGGTGACGTTCCCGATGCTGCGCTCCGCGCTGCTGGCGGGCGGACTGCTGGCGTTCGCGCTGTCCTTCGACGAGATCATCGTCACCACCTTCACGCTCGGAACCGGCATGGAAACGCTGCCGATCTGGATCCTCAACAACCTGTTCCGCCCCAACCAGGCCCCGATCGTCAACGTCGTGGCGGCCGTGCTGATCGTGTTCTCGACGGTCCCGGTGTACCTGGCGCAACGGCTCTCCGGCGACACCAACGCCGGCGGCCGCCTCTGAGCCGCGTCCGCCCCCGGCAGAGTCACCCTTCCCCAGGCATGACGAGCGGTCCGCACGACTTGTGACATCGCACCCAGGCGTGCGGGACCGCGGGGAAAGCGCGCCCTTGTCGGGCATGCTCTACGCAACGGGCCAGATCCGCGGCCGAGCGGATGCTGGTGGTGGACTCCGGGTGGTGCCAGGTGACCTTGCAGCAGCTTCGCTACTTCCTCGCCGTCGCGCGCGCCTTGCACTTCACCAAGGCGGCCGAGGCGGTCAAGGTCGCGCAGTCCTCGCTGAGCAACCAGATCCGGGCCCTGGAGGCAGAACTGGGCGCTGAGCTGTTCATCCGCGCCCGCGGCGAGGTGCTCCTCACGCCCGCTGGGGAGGCGCTGCTACCGATCGCGACCCGGATGCTGGCCGACGCGGACGTCGCCAAGCGCGAAGTGGCCGACGTGGTCGGCGTGCACGGCGGGCTGGTCCGCCTCGGCGCGCCCCCGAGCCTGTGCGTGACGGTCCTCGCCGACGCCCTGCGCGCCTTCCACGGCGAACACCCGGGCGTGCGGCTTTCCGTGCGGGAGAACGGATCGCGCGACCTGGCGAGCGCGCTCCTCCACGGTCAGCTGGACCTCGCCCTCGTCGTCCTGCCGACCGGCGGCGTCAGCGACGAGCCCTCGCTGTCGATCACCCCGCTGCTGACCGAGGAGCTCGTCGTCGCAACGGCCGCCACCGGCACCAAGCGGCCGAGCGCGCCGATCCCGATCGAGGCGCTGCGCGACCGGCAGATGGTGCTGTTCCGCGAGGGCTACGACCTGCGGGAGACGACCCTGCGTGCGTGCGCGGAGGCCGGCTTCGCCCCGAAGCTGGCCGTCGAGGGCGGCGAGATGGATGCCGTGCTGTGCTTCGTCGAGGCCGGGCTGGGCGCGTCGATCGTGCCGAGGATGGTGCTTTCCGGGCGCCCCGGCCTGCGCGGCACCCGGCTCGCGCGCCCGGGCCTGCGCCGGACGATCGGCCTCGCGCGCAGGACCGACACGGCGCCGACGCACGCGGTGCGCGCGTTCGAAACCGCGCTGCTGGACTTCCTGCGCAGCACGGCCACCACCGGCGACCTGCCCAGCGGAGTCGAGTTCATCGGCGGAACACCGGGCTGACCGACCAGCACGGCCGCCGCGCCGTGCAGAGCGCAAGCCAGAGCGGTGCGGGCAGATCCGACCGCCTGCCTCCCCCGTGGGCCAGTGTCACCTCTCCCATCGTCTCCCGGAGAACCGACGATGGCGGCGGGCCCGATGTGACATCCGGACCAGCCGGTGCCGAGACCTGGGACACACCTGCGGCGCCGCGAGACCCCTCACGAGCCGCGATCGCCTCGGGCTATCGAGCCCAGCGTCTCACCATATTGGACAGTGCCGGAGCGCCGTGCCTAGCTTGCTTCCGTGACTCTCCAAGACGAACGAGTCGAACCCGCTCTCCGGGTCCGCGATCGAAGGCCCGCGGCCGGGCGCCGCCGGACGTCGATCGGCAGGCTGTGGTCGTCGACGGCCGGCAAGAAGATCGCCATGGCGGCGTCAGGTGCCATCCTGCTGCTGTACGTGGTGGCGCACATGCTGTCCAACCTCAAGATCTTCATCTCCCCGGCCAGCATCGACGCGTACGCGGTGTGGCTCCGCAGGCTGTTCGACGGCCTGCTGGGGTACGAGGGCTTCGTGTGGGTCGTGCGGGTCGTGCTGCTGGCCGCCGTGCTGCTGCACGCGACCGCCGCCTACCAGCTGGCGCGCCGGGCGAGGGCGGCCCGCCCGGTCGGCTACCGGCGCCGCCCGAAGGTGCAGGCGGGGTACGCGGTGCGCACCATGCGGTGGGGCGGCGTGATCCTCGCCTTCTTCGTCGTCTACCACCTGCTCGACCTCACGACCGGCCACGCCAACCCGCACGGCGTGCACGGCGAGGTCTACCGGAACGTGGTTGCCAGCTTCCAGCGCTGGTACATCGCGCTGTTCTACGCGCTGGCGGTCTGCTCCCTCGGCCTGCACATCCGGCACGGGTTGTGGAGCGCCCTGCAGAGCCTCGGGGCGATGACCGCCGCGCGGCAACGAGCCGCGAAGCTGACCGCGCTCGTGGTCGCGATCGCCATCACCGCCGGGTTCCTCTCCGTGCCGTTCGCCGTGGTGACCGGGATTGTGAAATGAGGGCAACGATGCCGCTGTACACCGAGGGCGAGCCGATCGCGGACGGCAAGGCACCGGACGGGCCGATCGCCCGCCGCTGGGAGCAGCGCCGGTTCTCCGCGCGGTTGCTGAGCCCCAACAACAAGCGCAAGCGCAAGGTGATCGTCGTGGGCACCGGGCTCGCCGGCGGTTCGGCCGCGGCCACGCTCGGCGAGCTGGGCTACCAGGTCTCCTCGTTCTGCTACCAGGACAGCCCCCGCCGGGCGCACAGCATCGCCGCGCAGGGCGGGATCAACGCGGCGAAGAACTACGCCGGCGACGGCGACAGCGTGTACCGGCTCTTCCACGACACCATCAAGGGCGGCGACTTCCGCGCCCGGGAGTCCAATGTGCACCGGCTGGCCGAGATCAGCACCCAGATCATCGACCAGTGCGTCGCGCAGGGCGTCCCGTTCGCGCGCGAGTACGGCGGGCTGCTGGACACCAGATCCTTCGGCGGCGCCCAGGTTTCCCGCACCTTCTACGCGCGCGGCCAGACCGGGCAGCAGCTGCTGCTCGGCGCTTACCAGGCGCTCGCCCGCCAGATCTCCGCGGGGACGGTGACCATGCACCCGCGGACCGAGATGCTCGACCTGGTCGTGATCGACGGCCGCGCCCGCGGCGTGGTGGTCCGCGACCTGGTCAGCGGCCGGGTGTCCACCCACCTCGCGGATGCGGTGGTGCTCGCGACCGGCGGCTACGGGAACGCGTTCTACCTGTCCACCAACGCGAAGGGCTGCAACGCCACCGCGATCTGGCGCGCGCACCGCCGCGGCGCGCTGTTCGCCAACCCGTGCTTCACCCAGATCCACCCCACGTGCATCCCGGTCAGCGGGGAACACCAGTCCAAGCTGACGCTGATGAGCGAGTCGCTGCGCAACGACGGCAGGGTGTGGGTGCCGCAGGCTCGCGGCGACACCCGGCCGCCGGAGCGGATCCCCGAAGCCGAGCGCGACTACTACCTCGAACGGATCTACCCCAGCTTCGGCAACCTGGTGCCGAGGGACATCGCCTCGCGGGCGGCCAAGAACGTCTGCGACGAGGGCCGCGGGGTCGGACCCGGCGGGCGCGGCGTGTACCTCGACTTCGCCGACGCGATCGAGCGGCTCGGCGCGGCCGCGGTGAAGGCCAAGTACGGCAACCTCTTCGAGATGTACGAGCGGATCACCAACGAGGATCCGTACCTGGTGCCGATGCGGATCTACCCGGCCGTGCACTACACGATGGGCGGCCTCTGGGTCGACTACGACCTGCGCAGCACGATCCCGGGGCTGTTCGTGATCGGTGAGGCGAACTTCTCCGACCACGGCGCGAACAGGCTCGGGGCGAGCGCCCTGATGCAAGGCCTCGCCGACGGCTACTTCGTGCTCCCGAGCACGATCGGCGACTACCTCGCCGACTGTCCTGCCGAGACGGTGACGGACAGCCACCCGGAGGCCGTCGCGGTGGCCGGTGACGTCCGCGAGCGCATCGACCGGCTGCTCGCGGTCGGCGGCGGTCGCACCGCCGACTCCTTCCACCGCGAACTCGGCGGCATCCTCTGGGAGCACTGCGGAATGGAGCGCGACGCGGCCGGGCTCCGCTCGGCGATCGACCAGATCTCCGCACTGCGCGGGGAGTTCTGGCGCGACCTCCGGGTTCCCGGCACCGGCGCCGAGCTGAACCAGTCGCTGGAGCGGGCCGGCCGGGTGGCCGACTTCCTCGAACTCGCCGAGCTGATGTGCGTCGACGCGCTGCACCGCGAGGAATCCTGCGGTGGGCACTTCCGCGCAGAGCACCAGACCGAGGACGGCGAGGCGCTGCGCGACGACGAGAACTTCGACTACGTGGCGGCCTGGGAGTTCACCGGCACCGGCAACTCCCCCGTGCTGCACCGCGAGCACCTGCAGTTCCACGAAGTCCGGCCGAGCCGGCGAAGCTATCAGTGATCAGCGGAGGCGATCATGCGTTTCACCCTGCGCATCTGGCGCCAGGACAGCCAGGATTCGGACGGGCGGCTCGTCGAGTACGTCGTGGACGACGTGCTGCCGGACATGTCCTTCCTGGAAATGCTCGACGTGCTCAACGAGCGGCTCGCCGCCGACGGCGAGCAGCCGGTCGCGTTCGACCACGACTGCCGCGAAGGCATCTGCGGCATGTGCGGGATGATGATCGACGGGATCGCGCACGGGCCGCAGCGGGAGACCACCACCTGCCAGCTCTACATGCGGCACTTCGACGAGGGCAAGCCGATCACGATCGAGCCGTGGCGGGCGAAACCGTTCCCGGTCGTGCGCGACCTGGTGGTGGACCGGAGCGCGTTCGACCGGATCATCGAGTCCGGCGGCTACATCAGCGCACCGACCGGCAGCGCGCCGGACGCGCACGCGGTCCAGGTGCGCAAGCGCGACGCGGACCGCGCGTTCGAGGCCGCGGCCTGCATCGGCTGCGGCGCCTGCGTGGCGGCCTGCCCGAACGGCTCCGGGATGCTGTTCACGGCGGCGAAAGCGACCCACCTCGGCAGCCTCCCGCAGGGCCAGCCGGAGCGGCTGGGCCGCGCGGAGAACATGCTGGAAACACATGACGACCTGGGTTTCGGGGGCTGCACCAACACCGGCGAATGCACGGTGGTGTGCCCGGTGGGCATCCCCCTCGAAACGATCGCCCGGTTCAACCGCGACGTCCTGAAGGCATCCTTCCGCGACACCGCGGCGAGCTGACCGGCGAACGGCACCCGGGTATCGCGCCGGATGGCGGCCCCGGCACGAACTCCCGCACCTGGATCCAGGCGAGATTCCCCTCGCGGTCCAGTCCTTTTCGCCCCCGGGTTCGGGGTGCCGCAATTTCCATTGAAATCGGACCTTCGATTTCAATGGAAATTGCGGACCCCCCGACACGTCTGGCGGGGAGCTCCTGTTCGGGAACAACGTCGTCGGTGTCGGCGTTGCCGGGATCGTGCGCCTGAACCTGCTGATCGACGCGGCGACCGCGGTGGACGCCGTCGTGAACTCTCTTCTCCGTCCGGCTGTCGGCCGGTCGCTCGACAGCCGGACGGCGCTCGGGTCATCTTGGTCGGCGGCATGACGGTCGTCCGCTGAGAACGGGAGTGTTCATGGCAAGCAGCACCACGACCGCTGTCGTCGCGCACGGTGCCGACGACGTGCGGGTCGAGCAGATCGCCCTCCCGACGCCTGGGCCCGGGGAGGCCGTCGTCGCGATCGCCTACGGCGGGATCTGCGGGTCCGACCTGCACTACTGGCGGCACGGTGCCGTCGGGGAGTCGGTCCTGCGCGCCCCGATGATCCTCGGGCACGAGGTGGCCGGGACCGTCGTGCGGGCCGCCGACGACGGCACGGGACCGGCCGCCGGTACGCCGGTCACCATCCATCCGGCGACCTACGAGCACACCGACGTCCGGTTCCCCGCGAACAGCCCCAACCTCTCCCCCGGCGTGCGCTACCTCGGCTCGGCCGCGCGATTCCCCCACACCGACGGCGCCTTCGCCGGCGAGGTCGTGCTCCCCGCGCCGATGCTCCGCGAGCTGCCGGCCGGGCTCGACCTCCGCGTCGCGGCACTGGTCGAACCGGCCAGCGTCGCCTGGCACGCCGCCTCGCAGGCCGGTGACCTCGGCGGCAAGCGGGTGCTCGTCGTCGGAAGCGGCCCCATCGGCGCCCTCGTCGTCGCCGTGGCCAAGCGCGCCGGCGCCGCCGAGATCGTGGCGGTCGACCTGCACGACAAGCCCCTCGACATCGCCGCCGCGCTCGGGGCGACGCGGACCCTGCGGGCCACCGAGACCGCCGCCATCGCCGCTGCCGATGCCGATGTGGTGTTCGAAGCCTCGGGCAACCACCGCGGCCTCGCGTCCGCCGTCGCCGGCGCCACCCGCGGCGGCACGGTGGTCATGGTCGGCCTGCTGCCGAGCGGCGACCAGCCCGTGCCCGTCTCGCTCGCGATCACCCGGGAGCTCCGCCTGATCGGCTCGCTCCGGTTCAACGACGAGATCGACGAGGTGATCGCCGCGATCGCCGACGGCTCGCTGGCGGTCGAACCGGTCATCACCCACACCTACCCCGTCGCCGAAGCGCTCGAAGCGCTCGGAGTCGCCGCCGACGCTTCGGTGTCCGGGAAGGTGCTGCTCGCCTTCTGAACCGCCCTGCGTCCGGTAACCGGAGCCGAGAAGATGGCGGTCGGCACACCGCGCACCGGCGCCACGACCCGACAGCTGCACGCACCATCCGAACTAGAGAGGTCCACATGGACACCAGGACAGCAACCGCGAACATCGGCGTCGTCGGCCTGGCGGTGATGGGTTCGAACCTGGCCCGCAACCTCGCCTCGCGCGAAGGCAACACCGTCGCCGTCTACAACCGCACGTACGCGCGCACCGAGGAGCTCCTCGCCGAGCACCCCGAGGCCGGTTTCGTGGCGAGCGAGACGATCGACGATTTCGTCACGTCGCTGGCGAAGCCGCGCACCGCGATCATCATGGTGCAGGCCGGGGCGGGCACGGACGCGGTGATCGACCAGCTCGTCGAGCGCTTCGAACCCGGCGACATCGTCGTCGACGGCGGCAACGCGAACTTCCACGACACCATCGCCCGGGAACAGCGGATCGCCCCCACCGGCATCCACTTCGTCGGCGCCGGCATCTCCGGCGGTGAGGAGGGCGCGCTCCACGGCCCGTCGATCATGCCGGGCGGCTCGGCGGAGTCCTACGAGACCCTCGGGCCGATCCTCGCCTCGATCGCGGCCGTCGCCGAGGGCGAACCGTGCGTCACCCACGTCGGCACCGACGGCGCGGGGCACTTCGTGAAGATGATCCACAACGGCATCGAGTACGCCGACATGCAGCTGATCGCCGAGGCGTACGACCTGCTGCGCACCGTCGGCGGCCTCCAGCCCGCGGCCATCGCCGATGTCTTCGCGAGGTGGAACGAGGGCCCGCTGGAGTCCTACCTGATCGAGATCACCGCCGAGGTCCTGCGCCAGGTCGACCCCGCCACCGGCCAGCCCTTCGTGGACATCGTGCTCGACCAGGCCGGTTCGAAGGGCACCGGCGTGTGGACGGTGCAGAACGCGCTCGACCTCGGCGTCCCGGTGGGCGGCATCGGCGAGGCCGTGTTCGCCCGCGCCGTCTCCTCGAAGCCAGCGCAGCGCGCGGCGGTGCAGCGGATCGTGAACTCGCGGCCGACGGTGCAGGAGGCCGACGGCTCCTTCGCCGACGACGTCGCCAAGGCGCTCTACGCCTCCAAGGTCGTCGCGTACGCGCAAGGCTTCGACGCCATCATCGCCGGGGCCGAGAAGTACGGCTGGGACATCCACAAGGACCGGATCGCCAAGATCTGGCGCGGCGGCTGCATCATCCGCGCCCAGTTCCTCAACCGCATCGCCGAGGCCTACGACGAGAACCCGGACATCGCCACCCTGCTCGAAGCGCCCTACTTCGCGCAGGCCGTCGCCGACGGCGAGGCGGCCTGGCGCCGCGTCGTCGCGACGGCCGCCCTCTCCGGCGTGCCGGTCCCGGGCTTCAGCTCCGCGCTCAGCTACTACGACTCGCTGGCGGTGAAGCGGCTTCCCGCCGCGCTGGTGCAGGGCCAGCGCGACTTCTTCGGCGCGCACACCTACAAGCGCGTCGACAAGCCCGGCACCTTCCACACCCTCTGGTCCGGCGACCGCACCGAAGTCGAAGTTCCCGGCCACTAGCGAGCCGCGTGCCTGCCGAGGTGAATCTCGGCAGGCACGCGGGAACGCCGGTCACCCCAAGCGCTTCACCGCCGGGTGCGGCGAATCCTCATGGCGTGGCGAGCGGGATGATCCGGCGGAACTTGCCACCGGATGACCGCTGCGGCGCCTCCTCCGCGCGTTCGAGCGTCACGTGGTCGGCTTCGTGCTCGGCAAGCAGGTGGCTGATCTCATCGCGCACCGCCTGCCACACGCGGTCGGCGTCGGCGCCGTTCGTGGGTTGCAGTCGCACGCGCAGCGTGGTGGGCGTCGTCTGGAGGATCTGGAACCCGTCGATGCCGGGAGCGCGGTCCAGCACGGTGCCGACGAGCATCGGCGAGATGCTGACGTGTCCGCCGCCGTCGGCGGGGAAGGTGAGCACGTCGGCGGCGCGACCCGCTACCCGGATGGCCGGCAGCGGGTTGCCGCAGGGGCAGAGGTCGGGGCGGAGCAGGACGCTGTCGCCGAGGTCGTAGCGCAGGAACGGCTGGACCCGGTTGGCGAGGTTGCTGATCAGGACCGTGTGCGACGGCTGCCCCGCCGGGACCGCCCGGTGATCGGCGTCCACCGGCTCGACCACGACCCAGTCGCTGTTGACGTGGTACCAGCCGTGCGCGCAGCCGACGCTCAGGAAGTTGCATTCGGTCGCGGCGTAGGCGGCGCGGACCTTGGCGTGGAACGCGGCCGCGATCCGGTCCCGGACGTCGGCCGTCAGCGTCTCACCACCCGGAATGACGACCGCCGGGCGGAGGCGCAGGCGGCCGGCCTCTTGCTCCTCGGCCAGCTGCGCGAGCGTGCTCAGGAAACCGGCGACGTTGGCGGGGTTGTACCGGTTGAGCTCGTCGACCAGGGTCGGCAGCGGCTGGTCGATCGGGAAGGACCGCATGATCCGGCCGAGCCGCGGGTGGTCGCGGCGGAACCGCTCCGCCGAGGCGACCGTGTAGAAGTGGCCGCTGGGTGCGGCGATGACGGCGGTGCGGCCGCCGCGGGCGAGCGCGCGGACGGCGTCGCGGAATCCCAGCAGGCCGCGGGTGCGTGACGAGAGGGCGGTCGGCACGGCCAGGTTCCGCTCGTCCAGCACGAACAGCCCGCGCAGACCGCTGGTTCCGGAGGTGGTGGCCACCAGGTACCGGTCCTGGAACCGCGCCCCGACGAGGTCCGGATCGGCGACGAACGCCTCGACCCGCTCGCGGGTCACCCGGCGGTCGGTGACCCAGTCGTCGAAGTGGCCCATCAGCGTCTTCTTGTCGGTGACCGGGAGCAGTGCCGGGTCGTCGACCTTGTCTGGCAGGCCGCGATAGAGCTCGCGGTAGTACGGCGAGTTCGCGCGGGCGTAAGCCACCATCTCGGCCAGGCGGGCGCGTTGCCGCCGCGCGATGGCGGCGGGCCCCTGCCGCATGTCCCGCCGTGCCTCGCGGGCGAGGCGCCGGACGCTTTCGGTCATGATGAGCTGGTCCTCTCTCCGGACGGATCCGGGCTTTCGTCGGTCGGCCGCACCGAAACCAGGCCGTGCAGGGCGACGTCGAGACCTCGCCGGGCCGCGTCCCACAGCTCGTCCTGCGACCGTCCCAATTGGACGCTCGCGAGACTCGCCTGCTGGATGGCGCCGATCACGGCGCCGGTCATCGCCGCCGCCGTGATCTGGTCGAGCCGGCCGGGGAACGCCGCCACCAGTTCACCGGCGATCCGCCGCTGCAGGTCCGACAGCAGGTACAGCCCCTTGGCCTGCAGCGCCGGCGTGGTCAGCGCCAGCCGGGCCGCCGCCGACAGCTCCGCGGGCTCCCGGCGGGGAACCTTGGGCCGGCGATGAGCGGCGTAGGCCTGGACCGCCCGCGCCAGCACCTCGCCCGGGCCCTCCTCCGGCCGGCGTTCCGCGATCGCCCCGAGCAGCACGTCGAAGTCGCGTTCGACGTCGTTGAACAGCACCTCGTCCTTGCTGCGGAAGTAGTTGAAGAACGTCTTGGGATCGACATCCGCCACGGCGGCGATCTCCGCCACCGTGGTCTGCTCGTACCCCTGCTCCTCGAACAACCTGACCGCCGCCATGACGATCCGGCGTCTGGTCAGCTGCTTCTTCCGCTCGCGCCGCGATTCCTCCACGACGCCAAGATACATCCGATGGAATTTTCCATCAACTGGAAAATGTTGCTCACCGGCACCGGACCCGCCGGCGCGGAAGCGGCGAAATGCGTTCCAGGGCCGACGGATCAGCCGCGACCCGTGGACGGGTTGCACGCGGGCGACCGGCCTCAGTAGAGTGAACATCAGTTCATTCAAAAAATCGGCGGTGGAGGCGGGAATGCCGAGGACGGCCGAGCAGTACGCCGCGATGCGCTCCGGCACGCACGAGAAGATCCAGGCCGCCGCGATCGGCCTGTTCGCGCGGAAGGGCTTCGCCGCCACGTCCGTGCGGGACATCGCGCAGGCGGCCGAGATCAGCACGGGCCTGATGTACCGGCACTACGCGACGAAGGAAGCGCTGTTCGACGACCTGGTCTCCCAGGCCGCGGACGGCCTGGCCAGGGTGACGGCGGCATTCGAGCAGGCCATCGAGCGGGAAGCGCCGCCGGCGGAGCCGATCCGGGAGTTCGTGCGCGAGTTCGCCGCGGATCTCGCGGCCGACAACGGTTTCGCCGAGTTCTCCCTGATCATGAGCCAGGCGCTGGTGATGCCCGACCGGCTGCCGCACGCGGAGCGACTGGCGGAGCAGCACCAGGCGCTCGCCGCGCGCACGACCGAGCTGATCGAGCTGGGTCAGCGCCGCGGCGAGTTCGCCGGCGGCGCCGCCGGCGACCTGACGACGTGCTTCTTCGCCCTGCTCGACGGGCTCGCGTCGATGAAGTTCGTGCTGGGCGCGGACTTCACTCCCCCGGACCCGTCCGCCGTGACGGCACTGTTGATCAAGGAGGACCGGTGACGGTAGAAGTCAGGCGCGGGAGCGAGCTGGGCGAGGAGTACCGGACGGCGATCGCCGAGGTCTACGTCGACGGGTTCGGCGAGCACCTGGAGTACTTCTCGAAGGATCGCCGCAAGCTCGTCGAGACCTTCGAGCACATGCTCGTGCTCGACCTGTTCCACGTCGCGCTCGTCGACGGCCGCCCAGCCGCGATCGCCGCCTGCACAAACGGCGTCGAATTCCCGACCCGGCACGACGTGCGCGTGCTGCGCCGGCACCTGGGACTGCTCAAGGGCACGATCGCCGACATCGCTTTCCGACGGGAGTTCCAGAAACCGTGGGCGCAGGCCGAGCCGGGGACGGCGTCGATCGAGTTCGTGGCGACGGCCGCGGCTTTCCGGGGGCGCGGAGTGGCGACCGCCCTGCTGCGGCACATGCTCGCCTTTCCGCAGTTCAAGACGTACGTGCTCGAAGACATCGCCGACACCAACGCGCCCGCGCTCGGCCTCTACGAGAAGCTCGGCTTCCGCGAGTTCAAGCGCGAGAAGGTGCGGCACACCAAGCGGACCGGGATCAACGCGTACGTCTCGATGCGCCTCACCCAGGCCTAGCGCCGGGCGCGGCCGGGCCGACGATACATGCGGAATCATGCATAAAAAGCCAAACGGGTGAACGCGCTTTACATGATCACGATCATGACGCAGATCGAACCACCCACTCCGCACTCCGTCGTCCGGGCCATGGGCAACCTCGGCGCCGAGATCCAGACCCCCGACGAGGGCACCGGCCCGGGAGACATGCCGTTCCTGCTCGGCGCGCTGCTGACCCATGTCGAACGCCTCGTCGCCGAGCAGATCGGGGACCAGACCGAGGATGTCGTCCAGGGCTGGATCCTGGCGACCGACGGGGATCCCGGCGAGTCCCTGGAACTGCTGCACCGGCGCGTCCTGCTGCTCCAGCACCAGCTCGTCACCATCGCCGAGCACACCAATCCCGATGACGCAGGCGCGCAGATCCTCAACGCCTCCAACCACGCCGCGGTCGCGATGCTGTACCTGATCAGCCTGTGGGGCGTGTGGCGCAGCGACGACAACGACCCCGAATGGATGGAGAGCACCCGCAAGGAAGCCCTGGACCGGCTGCAGGACGCCGTGTCCTACCTGAGCGCCGACGTCCGGTACCAGTGAACCGCTTCCCCCGGCGACGCAACGGAAACACCTGATTGCCAGTCGCCGAGACGGCACCCTGATCTGCGCAACGCGCTCGCGACGCCGGCCGCCGCGAGCGCGTTGCGCTGCCTCCCGGAGCTCCGGCCCGGTGAACTCGCATGCGACCACGGCGATCGCCGCACTGCGGCGCGGAACGCGAGCCGACCTCGGTCGGACAGTTGACTCACATCGTGAGTTTATGTCCATAATGCGGATGACGTCGTGGCGGAGCCGGGCACTCAGCCTCGTCCGGCGATCGGAAGCCCGTTCGCGGAAAGGGAGAAATGCACAACGACAGCAGCCGGTTCCCGCTGGCGGGCGTGCGCGTCCTCGAACTCGGCAACTACATCGCCGCCCCCACCGCCGGGCGGATGCTCGCCGACTTCGGCGCCGAGGTCATCAAGGTGGAGCGGCCCGGCACCGGCGACGAGCTGCGGGGCTGGCGGCTCCACGCCGGATCGACGTCGATGCTCTTCCACACCATCAACCGCGGCAAGAAGTCGGTCGTGCTGGACCTGAAGACCCAGCGGGGCCGCGACTCGGTGCTGGAGCTGGTGCGGCACTGCGACGTCGTCATCGAGAACTTCCGGCCGGGCACGCTGGAGAAGTGGGGCCTGGGGCCGGACGTGCTGGAAGCCGCCAACCCGGACGTGGTCCTGGCCCGCATCTCGGGTTTCGGCCAGACCGGGCCGCTGGCCGACCGGCCCGGCTTCGCCGCGGTGGCGGAGGCGATGGGCGGGCTGCGCGACCTGGTCGGCGAAGCCGATCGGCCGCCGTCCCGCGTGGGGGTGTCCATCGGGGACTCGATCGCCGGGCTGCACGCGGCCTTCGGCATCGTCGCCTCGCTCCTGCAACGCTCGGCGGCGCGCGACGCCGAGCGGCCACCGCTCGCCGATCGCGTCGTCGACGTCGCGCTGCACGAAGCGGTCTTCTCGGTGATGGAATCCCTGGTGCCCGACTACCTCGCGCACGGCGTCCAGCGCCGCCGCGTCGGAGGCCGGATGGAGGGCATCGCACCGACCAACGCCTACGCCTGCCGGGACGGCAGCAGCGTGGTCATCGCGGGCAACGGAGACTCGATCTTCCGCCGCTACATGCAGGCGATCGGCCGCCCCGACCTCGCCGACGACCCGGAACTGCAGACCAACGCGGGACGCTGGGCCAGGCGGGACGAGCTCGACGCCGCCATCGAGGAGTGGACGGGCGCGCACACCCGCGCGGAAGTCCTGGCCGCGCTGGACGCCGCCGGGGTCCCGGCCGGGCCGATCTACACGGCCGCCGACATCTGCGCCGACGAGCAGTACCGCGCCCGCGGGATGATCCAGGAGCTCGCGGTCGACACCGGCGCGGGCGAGCCCGTCGAGGTCGGATTCCCCGGCGTCGTCCCGGTCATCGGCCCGACGTCGCTCCCGGTTCGCTCGCCCGGACCGGAACTCGGCGCGCACACCGACGAGGTGCTCGGCGCGCTGCTGGAACGGCACACCGACGAGGAGCCGAAGTGACCGGCGAACCCCGGGCCGCGCTCCGCGACGTGACGTTGCGCGATGGCCTGCAGCTGACCGGCAAGCGATTGCCGACCGAACGCAAGGTGGCCGTGGTCCGGGAACTGCTGCGCCTCGGCGTGCCCGCCGTCGAGATCGGCTCGCTCGCCCGCGCCGACCTGGTGCCCGTCATGGCGAACACCCTCGAAGTCGTCGAGCGGCTCAGCCCCGACGAGCTCGCCCGCTGCTGGGTCTGGGTGGCCACCCCGCGCCACGTGCAACGCGCCGCCGAGGCCGGGGCCACTGCCTGTCGGCCTCCGACAGCCACAACCGGGCCAACATCGGACGCGGCACCGAGGACAGCCTCGCCGCCATGCCCCAGGCGGTCGAACACGCACGGGGCGTCGGCGGGCGCATCCAGCTGTGCATCGCCACCGCGTTCACCTGCCCCTTCGACGGGTTCGTGCCCGAGCGGCGGGTCCTCGACATCGCCACCGACCCGCGCACGGCAGGCGCCGTCGACATCGTCGTCTGCGACACCCTCGGCCAGGCCGTCCCCGGCCAGGTCGCCAGCCTGATCGCCAAGATCGCCGAGCACGCCCCACCGCGCCGGATCGTGTACCACGGGCACGACACCTGGGGGCTCGGCGTGGCCAACTCGCTGGCCGCCATCGCCGCCGAAGCCGCTGAGGTCGACGGCGCGCTCGGCGGCCTAGGCGGCTGCCCGTTCGCCCCTGGGGCCGGCGGCAACACCAGCACCGAGGACCTGCTCTTCGCGCTCCGCCCGGACTGGCTGACGCCCGGCACCTTCGCCCGGATCGTCGAGCTCTCCGGCGAACTCCTCGACGAACTCGGCGAACCCAACCGGTCCCGCGCCGCCCAAGGCGCCCGTTCCAGCGCCACCGCCTTCCCCTGGGCGCTCGCGCACGGCCAGGAGAACTCCGCTCAGCGTTCCTCCTGACGACTCCGCAGCCGCCCGATCTCGAACGCTCTTGGCCCCTGCAAGCAGGAGCCGGTCGCAACGCTGCGCTCTCACGCGAGCGGCGCCACCCGCTCAGCTCGGGTACCGGCCGCCGAGCGCGCGGGTGATCCGCTCCGCGTGCTCCACCAGGACGTCGACCCACTCCACGCACTTCTCGTAGGGCATCCGCAGCGTCGGCCCGTGCACCATCACCGCGCCGATGAGGTCGGCGGCCGAATCGAACACCGGCGCCGCCAGACCTGAGGCCCCGTCGACGCGCTCGCCCACCGTGATCGCGTACCCCTCGGCCGCCGTCTGCCTGATCAGCCGGTGCAGCTCGTCCCGATCGGTCACCGTGCTCTCGGTCAGCCTGGGCAGCTCGGCGTCGAGCACGCGCTCGGCCAGGCCCGGGTTCCAGGCGAGCAGCACCCGGCCGGAGGAACCGACCGTGATCGGCGCGATGTCGCCCACCGACATCGCCCTGCGCAGCGCGTGGTGGGTCTCGGCGACGGCCACGCACACCCGCTGCTCGCCTTCGACGCGGAAGAAGCACGCCGTCTCGCCGGTCGCGTCGCGCAGGTCCTTCAGCACGGGGTTGACCACGCCCAGCACGTCGAGGTCCTTGCCCGCGGCAGCGCCCCAGTAGGCCATCTGCACGCCGAGCCGGAACCGGTCCTCGGCGCGGTCCAGGAACCCGTGCGCGACCAGGTTCGTCACGAGCCGCTGCACGGTGGACTGCGGAAGCCCGGTCACCTGCTGAATCTCCCGCAACGTCAGCGACGGCTGCCGCAGCGTGAACGCGTTCAGGATCTCCGCGATCTTGCCGAGCACGAGCAGCGGACGCTGCGCTCCACCTGCGGAATCTCCACCGGTTGCCATGCCCAGAACTTACGGCAAACCACGAGCACCACCGGTACCCGCACCGTCGGCACGCCCGGCTGAACCGGCCGATGACGAGAACTCCTTGCCGCTCAAGCGTTCTCGCGGCCCGCCCCGGCCGCCCGCGACGGGTCGCCGTCGCGGCGCCGGAGCGGGCGCGCCGCAGGATCAGGCGGTCCGGTACGGGTAGCGCGTGGACCGGCGGCCGATGAAGAACCAGAGGAGGCTGCCCAGGAACGGCGCCATGAACACGAGCACGATCCAGACCAGCTTCATCCCGATGCCCTGGTGCGACGCGAGAATGCTGATCACCGCCCCGACGACCAGGACGACGTACCCGAGCACCGCGAGCGTGGCGACGATCAACCCGGCCCAGTACAGGCCGCTGTCGGCGGCGAGGGCGGCCTGCTGAACGACTGAGAGCATGACGTGACTTCTCCTGTCCGCGCCCGTAGCGCGTGCCTTCTCAGGTCGCGACCCTGCACTGCTCGCGACCGGTCAACACGGACGAACGTATTCGGCAGGCGCGTAATACCGCGTCATCCCCGGCACTGGTCTTCCGGTAGTCCGCAGGTCGTAGTCCGCGTCAATCCCCAGTCGTAGGAACCGCTTCCGCCGCAGGTTCAGCCCGCCTTCGGCGAGCCCACCTCGAACTCCGCGCCGAACGGATCCGTGATCCGGGCCAGCCGGCCGTAGATCATGTCGAAGGGCTCGCCCGCGGTGCCACCTGCCTCGACGGCCCGTCGCGCCGCCGCGTCGGCGTCCGCCACCTGAAACAGGGTCGCCCAGCGGGACTTCCCGGCGTTCGGGTCGCCGAAGATGCCGCCGATCTCGTGGCCGTCCCGCCTGCGCAGGAACGTGAAGTCCGCGTCCGGCATGTCCGGGTTGCTGTCCAGCACGTAGTCGAAGGTCGCCGCGTAGAAGTCGCGCGCGGGCTTCGGCTTCGAGGTGACCAGGTCGTTGCGCAGCAAGGAGTTCGGCTCGTTGACGATCTCGCACCCGAGGTGCGCGCCGGCCTGCCACACCCCGAACTGCGCGCCGGTGGTGTCCCTGATGATCGCCATCCGGCCCTTGTCCATCACGTCCATCGGGCCCGCCAGGACCGAGCCGCCCGCGTCGACCGCCTTGGCGACGGTGGCGTCGCAGTCATCGGCCGCGAAGTACAGGTTCCACCAGAACTCCGCGGCGTCGGGATCCGGGTTCGGCATGAGTGCCGCGACGGGCTTGCCGCGCAGCAGGCACATCGTGTACCTGCCGGTCTCCTCCGGGCCCACCTCGAACTCCCAGCCGAACAGCGCCCCGTAGAACGTCATCGCCCGATCGAGGTCCGGGATACCGAGGTCGATCCAGGTCGGCGTGCCCGCCGGCTGGGCGGTGGTCAGCTCGCTCATCACTGCTCCCCTGTCGTGTTCGTGTGGAGCGACGGTAACGACGGGGTCCGACAGCCGCACGTCGATCGCCTCGACTTCCCGTCGAAACGCCTTGCGGACGAACCGAAACGTGGACGGGTACGTCGCGATCGGGCCAGACGGGGACTGCAGCCGCAGATCGAACCGTGCGGCTGTGGAGCGCGGCGGCGGCCAGGTGCATCACGGCGTTGCGCACCGATTCCGCGTTGAACGAGATCGCGTGGTTCCCGGACGCACCGCGCATCGCTGTCACGAGCCCGGTCGGCCTTTACGTCTTCCAGCTCGCCGCCTGATGCGCGCCGGTCCCGGCGCCGGAACTCCCGGCTCGGCGTCTTACCGCCGGCAGGCGTCGATCAGGCGTGCCAGCAGGCCGTGCGGGTCTCGGAGGACTCGGATTCCGTCCAGGACCACCTTCTTCGTTCCGCTGTCCACCTCGGGTGTCGTGGCCGCCCACTCCGGTGTCGTGAAGTTCAGCTCCACCGCCAGACCCGTTTCGCGATGGCGGAGTCGCCGTTCGTGCACCACACCCCACTGCTTCGCGCGCAGCGGCGGCAGTTCCAGCGTTGTCGGGAAACCGTCAGTGCTCTCGAGGTAATCCGAGACCTTCGATGTCACCACGACGATGTCGACGTCCGACTCCGCAGTCGCAGCACCGGGTTCTCGCGCATACGAACCCACTAGGGCGACCGCCTGGACATCGATCCGCCCGTCAGCCCAGGCCCGCAGTTCCGCCGTCACCTCCTCGACTTGAGCGCTCCGGTCGGCGCTGGCGTCTTCCACGACACCTCCCATGAAACCCGATGCGGCACCCATTTCGGCCGCTGCGCAGCCTATGCGGAAAGCAAACCGCCCGAACCCGGTTCTCCACTTCCCGTCAAGCGAAAGAGACAACTCTCTCGGTCGAGGCGGCCAGGCGGCCTCCCCACCTCCGCGAAACCGCCGTCGCGGAACGGCACTGCCGCGGACCAGAAGGCGGCCGCCGCTGCCTGGCTCTCGGCGCCGGCCTCGGGGTTCGTCCGGTTCCGGGGCACCGGAGCAAAACCGTAAACATCCCGCAAGCCGTCCCCGCGAAGCTTCCAGCACACGACGACGGCCGGACGGCCCACTCGAAGGGAGCGCAAGCGATGCGCAAGTTCAAGCTCCAGGTCCAGACCACCATCGACGGCTTCATGTCGGGTCCGAACGGCGAGATGGACTGGATGACGCTGCCGTGGAGCGAGGACCTCGCCTCCTACGTCGAGGCGCTCAACGAGCCGATCGGCACGATCGTGCTGGGCCGCAAGCTCGCCGAGGGCTTCATCCCGCACTGGGCCTCGCAGCCGGCGGACGAGCCGCAGGAGGGCATCGACCGGATCAACAACACGCCGAAGGTCGTCATCTCCACCACGCTGACCGAATCGCCGTGGGAGAACACCGTCGTCGCGAGCGATCTCGTCGAGACGATCCGCGAGCTCAAGGCGCAGCCGGGCGGCGACATCATCGCCTACGGCGGTGGCACGCTCGTCGCGAGCCTGATCGCCGAGGGCCTGCTCGACGAGCTGCACCTGATCGTCAACCCGACCGCGATCGGCGCCGGCCTGCCGGTCTTCGGCGCCACCGGCTCGAACCAGCAGTTCGACTTCGTCGCCGCGACGCCGTTCGAGTGCGGGATCGTCGCCCTGCAGTACGCGCCGAAGAAGTCCTGAGCGATGGCCCGGATGCCGGGCTCAGACCGGATCCAGCACGTCCGCGTTGCCGACGGCGGCCATGAGCGCGCGGGCCTGATCCGCGGTCAGGACTCGACCTTCCGCGCGGGCGGCGTCGAACGCGGCGTCGCCCATCGCGGCGCGCGCGATGTCGGCGGCGCGGTCGATGTCGGGTCGTTCGGCGGGCAGCAGCGGCATCCCGGTGGCGTCGCGGAGGGCCTCGGCGGCGCCGAGCAGCCGGGCGGCGGTGTCGTGGTCACCGAGTGCCGCGGCGGCCGCGGCGGATCCGCCGAGTGCGAACGCGGCGTCGCGCGGGGCCTCGATGCGCTGGGCTCCGTCGAAGGCCCGCAGGTGTTCGGCCATCGCGGCGGCCGCTTCACCGCGCTGTTCCAGGACGTAGCCGAGTTCGACCTGGAGCATCGGCAGGAACAGCGGCGTTTCCGGGCCGTCGGCGTTGAGCGCGAGCAGTTCGCGGAGGTGCCGTTCGGCGTCGCCGGGCCTGCCGTCGCGGCGCGCGGTGAACGCGAGCACGATCGTTGCGAACAACCGGCCGGGGTCGTGGCCGTGGTCGGCGGACAGCACCAGCACCTGCTCGGCGAAGTCGCGGGCCCGGTCGAACTCGGCGTGCTGCATCGCGATCCAGCCGAGCCAGCCGAGGTGGGCGGCCACCTGGCCCCACATCTCCAGCTCCTGCGCCAGCACCAGCGCCTCGCGGTGGATCTCGGCGGCGCCGGCGAGATCCCCGGTCAGCTCGGCCAGGCCACCGAGCCATTCGGCGGCCTGCAGCCGGCCCCAGCGATCGCCCAGCTCGGCGAACGAGCGAGCCGCTTCCTGCGCGTGCCGCGCCAACGCGTCCACATCGGCACGGCTGTGCGCCGATTTCGCCAGTGCCAGCTGGATGGTCGCCACGCCCCAGCGGTCGCCCAGCTCGCGGCACGTCGAAAGGGTCTGCTGCACGGTCGTTTCCAGGTCCTGCTCGTCGCCCGAGTCCAATGCGGACAGGGTGAGGATCACCTCGGCGCGGGCGCGCACGGCCGGATCGTCGAGCGCGGCCAGCGCCGCCGAAACCTCGTTCCGGCGCGACGCGGCATCGTTGAAATCGCCCTGCTGGAAGGCGAATGTGAGGCGCCACGCCAACACCGGTGCCCGGTGCTGCGTGCTGCCGCCCAGTTCGAGCGCCGCATCGACCCAGCGGCGCGCCAAGCCGGACCGGCCGCGCAGCAGCCAGTACCAGGCGAGCGCGTGCACCAGCCGGAGCGCCGAGTCGGCGTCGACGTCCCGCACGAAACCGTCCAGCGCGGCACGCAGATTCGCGTCATCGGCGTCGAGACGGCTCAGCCAGCGCTGCTGATCGGCGCCGTGCAGCTCTGGTTCGGCGCGCTCGGCCAGCGCCAGGTAGTACGCATGATGTGCGTGCCGCGCCGCCACGTCTTCGCCGGCCTCCGCCAAGCGGTCGAGGCTGAACGCCGCCACCGATTCCAGCAGCCGGTAGCGCCGCCCGCTCTGCTGCAGCAGCGACCGGTCCACCAGCCGCGCGACGACATCGGCGACCGCCGCGGCGTCGAGGTGGCCGTCCGCACCGGCGGATGCCGTTGCGGCGCAGACGGTTTCGGCGGCTTCGAGAGTGCATCCGCCCGGGTGGATCGCGAGGCGGCGGAGCACGGCGCGTTCGACGTCGTCGAGCAGTCCCCAGCTCCAGTCGATCATCGCCGTGAGCGTTTGCTGCCGCGGCGGGGCGCCGCGGTGACCGGTGGCGAGCAGCCGGAACCGGTCGTCCAGCCGGGAGACCATCTCGTGCACGTCGAGCGCGCGAACCCGGGTCGCGGCCAGTTCCAGCGCCAGCGGAATCCCGTCGAGCCGCCGGCACAGGGTCGCGACCGCATCGGCGTTGTCGGCGTCCAGCGCGAAGTCGCGGGCGCTCGCGCGGGCGCGGTTCACGAAGAGCCGGACCGCGTGCGACTGCGCGAGATCGTTGAACGAGGTGTCCGGGGTGGGCACGGAAAGCGGTTGCAGCGGCACGATGTCCTCGCCGGGCAGGCGCAGCGGTTCGCGGCTGGTCGCCAGGACGTGCAGGTTCGGCGCCGCGCCCAGCAGGTACTCGGCCAGGTCCGCGGCGTGGTCGACGACGTGCTCGCAGTTGTCCAGCACCAGCAGCAGGTGCTTGTCGGCCAGCGCTTCGCCCAGTGCTTCGACGGCGTCGGCGGGCCCGTCCTCCGCGGCGCGGATGCCGATGATCTGCGCGACCTCTTCCGCGAGCCAGCCGGCCTCGTCGGTCGCGGTCGGCTGCAGCGGCCCCAGCTCGACCAGCCACGTGCCGTCCGGGAACCGGTCGGCCGCGCTCGCCGCCGCGGCCAGCGCGAGCCGGGTCTTGCCGACGCCGCCCGGCCCGGTGAGGCTGACCAGCCGCGATTCGGTGACCGCGCGGCCCAGCTCGCCGAGATCGGCGTCGCGGCCGATCAGCTCGGTGCGCTGCGCCGGGATGTTGCTGGTGCGCCGCCGAACCACGGGCTGCCGTCGCGGTGCGGCGAGGGCGGGATCCTGCGCGAGCAGCGACCGTTGCAGCTCGACCAGTTCCGGGCTCGGGTCCACGCCCAGTTCGTCGGCCAGCCGCCTGCGCAGATCCTCGTAGCCGTCGAGGGCCTCGGCCTGGCGTCCGGCACCGTAGAGCGCCCGCAGCTGGGCTGCGCGCAGGCGTTCGCGCAGGGGGTGCGCGGCGACGAATGTCGTGAGATCTCCCGCCACCTCGCGGTGTTCGCCCAACGACAGCCGCGCCTCGGCGAGTTCTTCGACGGCCACCAAGCGCAGTTCTTCCAATTGCGCGATGGCCCCCTGCGTGAAGGTCGCGTCGCGGAAGTCGGCGAAGGCGGGCCCCCGCCACAGGTCCACAGCCTCGGCGAGCACCCGGACCCGCGCCGCGGTGTCGGAGGTTTCGCGGGCGTCGGCCAGCAGCGCGCGGAAGCGCAGGGCGTCGACGTCGGCGGTGGCGAGGCGGTAGCCGGGCGGCGGCGACACCACCAGGTCCCGGCCGCCGGTCTCGGCGTCCTCCAGCGCGCGCCGCAGCTGCGAGGCCTTGGCCGCCAGCGTGCCCGCGGGATTGCCCGGCGGATCCTCGGCCCAGATGTCGTCCACCAGCCGGTCCGCGGACACCGGCTGACCGGCATCGACCAGCAGATCAGCCAGCAGGGCACGCACCTTCGCACCCGGCACGGGCACGACGGCGCCGCTGTCGGTCCACACCGTCAACGGGCCCAGCACACCGAAACGCATGAACGCAGCCTATAGAGCCTGTTTTCGCCCTCATCCCGCATATCGGCAGGTCGCGCTCTCTGCTTCGAAGCGGCGCCGCTCGGTGGCGGGACGGCGCTTTCGCGCGAAACCGTCATCGGCAGGCGTGGCGGACGGCGCTTTCGCGCGAGAACGGCACACCGGACCGCCTCCCACCGCCGCTGACCTGGGCCGGAAGGCGACCGTAAACAATCCGGAAGGTGCCGCGCGCACTGTGGTGACAACAAAGCGAACACCGCAAAACAGGAGATCACCATGAAGCGCATCGCCCTCGCCGTCACCGCCGGAACCGCAGCCACCGCACTGCTCACCGGGTGCGGCGCCGCCGATGCCCCGGCCGAACCGGCCGCCACTGCGGCTCCGGGGGCGTACGCCGATGTCAACGGCTTGCACATGTACTACGAGCGATATGGCACCCCGACCGACCAGCCGCCGCTGGTGCTGCTGCACGGCGCCCTGTCCGGCATCGGCACCGACTTCGGGCAGCTGATCCCGGAGCTCGCCAAGACCCGCGAGGTCATCGCCGTGGAGCAGCAGGCCCACGGCCGGACCGCCGACATCGACCGCCCGCTGCGCACGTCGCAGATGGCCGAGGACACCGTCGCGCTGCTGCGGCAGATCGGCGTCCAGCGCGCCGACGTCCTCGGCTACAGCATGGGCGCCGGGGTGGCGCTGGAGATCACGCTGACGCACCCGGACCTGGTGCGCAAGCAGGTGCTGCTCTCGGGCGGCCTGGGCGTCGACGGCATGCACCCCGGCGTGCTGGACGGGATCGCGGAACTGCGTCCGGAACACCTGCACGGATCGCCGTTCCACGCCGACTACCTGAAGAACGCGCCGCGCCCGGAGGACTTCCCGCAGCTGGTGTCCCGGGTCATCGACTACGACATGAACCCGGCCCCGCCGGTGTCGCCGGAGGCCGCCCGCTCGGTCAAGGCCCCGACGCTGACCGTGATCGGCGACTCCGACATCGTCCGGCCGGAGCACGCCGTCGAGATGTTCCGCCTCTTCGGCGGCGGCGTCATGGGCGACACCCCCGAAGGCCTGCCGAACGCGCAGCTGGCGATCCTGCCCGGCACCTCGCACGTCACCGCGCCGCACCGCCCCGAGCTGCTGCTGCCGATGATCCCGGCCTTCCTCGACGCGCCCGTCGAGGAAACCCGATGACGGGCGTGCTGGAGCACGGACTCGTGGACGAGCTCCACCTGCGGCTGTTCCCCGTCATCGCCGGTAGCGGGCAGCGGATCCTGGAAGGACTGACCACCCACCTGACGCCGGCCGGGACCACGACGTTCAGCAGCGGCATCGTGGTGGCCGTCCACGAACCGAAGTCGGACGCGATGTGAAAGCGCCGCCGCCCCAACGGATGTGGGAGCCCTCCGCGGAGGGCTCCCACATCCGTTTCGCGCCTTGCGCCGTGACCACGCGGAGCGCCGATTTCGCGCGAAATCGCCAACGACGCCGGGCGCCTTCGGGAGGAAGCTCGACCGCAGCCGTGCCCAAGGGGCCGTTCGCATCCTCCGGAGGCTCCGCCCGGCACCTCTTGCCGGCGTCGTCGACGAAGGCGCGTCAGTGGTGGCCGTGCCGGCCGAGGGTCTCCACGGGGGTCGCGCCGGGGCGGGTCCACTGCGGCACGGGGCGGCTGGTCGGGCCCCAGGTGGCGTTCCCGTCGGCGTCCGTGCGCCAGTACCAGCAGATCTGCGAGCCATGCCCGCCGACCGGCGAGCCGACCTGAGGGGCCTCGGGCCAGCCCTCGGGATTGTCCTCCCACGCCTCGCGGCGGCCGTAGGGCGTCATGTCGAGCAGGCCGAGGGACCCGTTGACCGGCTCGTTGCCGCGGCTCGTCGCGGAGTAGGTGAGGAACACGCGGTCGCCGTCGCGCAGGAAGCAGGTGATGTAACCCATGTCGCCGCCGACCGGCTCGTCCACGCCGCGCACCGAGTACCAGGGCTCGGTGTAGCCCATGAACTCGACGTAGGGGGCCACCTCCTCCCACCGGCCCGTGGTCAGGACGGCGAACGAGACGCCGCGGGCGTTGAGGTAAGCGGCGTCCCTCATGTGCCAGGCCGTGGTGGTGCAGCCCTCGCACTGCCCCTGGTGCGGCGCGCCGTCGTGCCACATGTGCTTGTAGACCACGAGCTCGTCGCGGCCCTGGAACAGGTCCAGGAACGGCACCGGGCCGTCGGGCCCGACGATCTCGACCGTCCCGTCGAACTCCACCATCGGCAGCCGGCGGCGGGCCGCGGCGAGGGCGTCGCCCTCGCGGGTGTGCGCCTTCTCGCGGACCAGGAGCTCGTCACGGGCGGCCTGCCAGGTGGCCAGGTCGACGACGGGCGGGCGGCCGGGCAGCGCGGCGGTCGGGTCACTCGGCGTGGTGGTCATGGTGTCCTCCGAGGTGGCTAGTGCCGGGCAGCGTCGTCCGAAGACACCAGAAAAGACCCGAGCCCCGGCCGGAACTCATCGCACCCGGACCACGTCGGGGTGACGAGTTCGCAGACGCGCGCTAAGGGAAGACGATCCGCCCGAGCGTCTCCCGCAGCTGGGCGACGACCTCGGCGGGCAGATCTCCGAAGTACGCGCCGTGCGCCTGGTCCACCAGCTCCTGCGCCTCGTCGCGCACCCGGTGCCCTTCCTCGGTGGCGGCGATCAGCCTGTTGCGGCGGTCCGCCGCGTCTGGCGTGCGCGCGACCAGGCCGCGCTCCTCCAGCTCGTCGATCAGTCCGACGATCTGGCTGGGGTCGAGCCCCATCGTCGCCGCGACGCTGCGCTGGTTGACGCCCGCCGATTGTTCGCAGGCCAGCACGAGCACCGAGTAGGAGCGCACCTTCAGGCCGAGCGGGACCAGCGCCTTGTTCACCGCGCCGAGCACCATTCCCCCCGCCCGGGAAAGCAGGAACCCGATGTCGTCCGCCAGCAACCGCGGCTGGGTCTCCGCCATGCGCCCTCCTCCGTGTAGCGGCGCAAGAGTAGCAGATCTCAATCATTGACATTTTCAATGATGGATGTTTGCCTGTGATCCACCCGACAGGAGGAGCATCGATGGATCTGAGCGGCAAGGTCGCCATCGTCACCGGCAGCGGGCGGGGACTCGGACTCGCATACGCCGAAGAACTCGCCCGCAACGGCGCCGCGGTGGTGATCAACGACGTCGACGAGGCCGCCGCGCACGCGGCCGTCGCCGAGATCGGCGCGGCGGGCGGCCGGGCCACCGCCGTCGTCGCCCCGGTCGGCACCGCCGAAACGGCCCGGAAACTGGTGGCCGGCGCGGTCGAGGCGTTCGGCCGGCTGGACGTCCTGGTCACCAACGCCGGCATCCTGCGCGACAAGGTGCTGTGGAAGATGACCGACGAGGACTTCGACGCGGTGCTCGACGTGCACCTGCGCGGCACCTTCACCTGCGTGCGCGAGGCCGTGCTGCGCTTCCGCGAGCAGGGCGCGGGCGGCCGGATCATCTGCATCGGCTCCCCCGCCGGCCAGCGGGGCAACTTCGGCCAGACCAACTACTCGGCGGCCAAGGCCGGCATCGTCGGCATGGTCCGCACCTGGGCCCTGGAACTGCAGCGCGCCGGCATCACCGTCAACGCCGTCTGCCCGGTCGCGGCGACCGCGATGACCGAGACGATCCCGTTCCTCGCGCCGCACATCAAGTCGATGAAGCGCGGCGAGCCGCTGCCCGCGGTCATCCGCCGCGAGGTCGGCATGGGCACTCCCCAGGACGCCGCCGGGATCGTCGCCTTCCTCGCGTCCGATGCCGCCGCCGGGATCACCGGCCAGGCGCTGTCGGTCGGCGGCGACCGGCTGGCGCTGTGGTCGCACCCGCAGCTGACCGCCACCGCCTTCCACGACGGCGGGTGGTCCGCCGACGACATCGCCGGGTCGTGGGGCGAGGCGTTCGCGGGCTCGGCCGAGTCGGTCGGCGAGGAGTTCCCGGCTGAGCTGGTGGCGAAATGAGCCCGGCCCGCTACGAGTGCGGCGTCGACTTCGACGCGATCGAGGCCATCGACATCCACACCCACGTCGAGATCGACGCCTGCGGGCATCGATCGCTGGACGACGAGCTGATGGCCGCCTCCGAGAAGTACTTCAAGTCCGGCGAGGAACGCACTCCCCGCATCGAATCCATCGCCGCCCACTACCGCGAGCGCAACATGGCCGCCGTCGTGTTCACCGTCGACGCCACCTCGGCCACCGGGCACGGGCCGAACTCCGTCGAGGAGATCGCGGAGCTGGCCGCCGCCCACAACGACGTGCTGATCCCCTTCGGCTCGGTCGATCCGTGGCGCGGCGAGGAGGCCGTCGGGCGGGCCCGCGCGCTGGTCGAGGACTACGGCGTGCGGGGCTTCAAGTTCCACCCGAGCCTGCAGGGCTTCGAGCCCGACGACCGGCGGTTCTACCCGCTGTACGAGGCCATCGCGGCGGCCGGCGTGCCCGCACTGTTCCACACTGGACAGACCGGAATCGGCGCCGGGCTGCCGGGAGGGCGCGGCATCAAGCTCCGCCGCTCCGACCCGATGCTCCTCGACGACGTCGCCGCCGACTTCCCGGACCTGACGATCATCATGGCCCACCCCGCGGTGCCGTGGGTCGACGCGCAGATCTCCATCGCCACCCACAAGGCCAACGTCTACCTCGACCTGTCCGGCTGGTCCCCGAAGTACTTCCCGCCCCAGCTCGTCAGGGCGGCGAACTCCGTGCTGCGCGAGAAGGTGCTCTTCGGCTCCGACTTCCCGGTGATCCAGGTCGACCGCTGGCGCAGGGATTTCGCCGCCCTCGACATCAAGCCCGAAGTGGCGCCGCTGATCTTCAAGGAGAACGCCCTGCGCGTCCTGGGCATCAAGCGCTGACGCCGCCCAACACCGACAGGAGACCCATGTCCACCACTCGCGTCGCGACCCTCGCCGACCTCAAGCCCTTGGCGGGCAAACCGCTGGGAACCAGCTCGTGGATCGAGGTGCCGCAGGATCGGATCAGCACCTTCGCCGACGCCACCGACGACCACCAGTGGATCCACGTCGACCCCGAGCGCGCCCGGGCGGAAAGCCCGTTCGGCGGGCCGATCGCGCACGGCTACCTGACGCTGGCGCTGATCATCCCGATGTGGGCCGAGGTGCTCGCGGTCGACAGCGTGACCATGGCCGTGAACTACGGGCTGAACAAGGTCCGGTTCACCAGCCCCGTGCCCGCCGGCGGCCGGGTGCGGCTGACCGCCGCGCTGAAGACGGTCGAGGACCTGCCGAAGGGCGGCGTGCAGCTGACCGTCGACGGCAAGATCGAACTCGAAGGCGCCGAGCGGCCCGCCGTGGTGGCCGAGCCGGTGTACCGCTTCTTCGAATAGCGGCCCCGCACATCCCCGAGGAATACGGAGAGAACCGTGCCATTCACACAACGGCGCATCGCCAAGGCGGCTGTCGCGACCTCGTTGGCGGCGCTGGCCTTCACCGCGTGCATCAGCGCCGGCAGCGCGGCGCCGAAGGCGGATTCGCCATCGGCCAGGCCCGGGCCGGACGGAACCACCTTCTGGGACGTCTACGAGCAGCCCCCGGAAACGGCGAAACCCGGCGACATCTACTGGATCCAGCCGCGGTCCGACGCACCGAGCGGGGCCCGGGGCTGGAACGTCGTCTACGTCTCGGAAATCCAGCCCGGCATCAAGAAGTACGTGTCCGGCGAGATCTACGTGCCGACGGGCGCGAGCAACGCCCAGCGCGACATGGTGCTCTGGAACCACGAGACGACCGGGTTGGCGGACAACTGCGCACCATCCCGCCGAAGCCTGCGCGAGGGCGACCGGTCCCGAGTCCCGGCGATCCAGGACCTGCTCGGCCAAGGCCACGTCGTCGCGATGAGCGACTACCCAGGGCAGGCGCTGCCCGGCCCCTCGCACTACATGGCGGGCCAGGTCAACGCGCGGGCGTCGCTGGACGTGCTGCGCGCCGCGCGGAACCTCCCCGAGCTCAACGCCTCCAACCGGTTCGTCGAGTACGGCTGGTCGCAGGGCGGCCAGACGACCATGCACGTCGAATCGATCGCACGGACCTACGCCCCGGAGTTCGAGGGCCTGGGCGCCGCGCTCATCGCGCCCGCCGTCCGGATCCGCGAGCTGACCGGCAATTCGATGCAGCACCCGGAACTGGCCGGCTACGTCATCTCGACGCTGCCCGGGATCAAGGCCGCCTACCCGCACCTGCGCTACGGCGACTTCCTCACCGCCGAGGCCATGGAGCAGCTACCGGTGCTCGCCGACGGCTGCTTCGACATCTGGGACAGCGCGAGCACCTTGCGCGACCCGTACCAGCCGGGCGCGATGTCCCCCGACGGCCCCTGGTGGAAGGCGCTCACCGCGGTGGACGACTTCCGGCCCGCGGGCACGATGCCGTTCGCCGTCTACCAGGGCTCGGCGGACACGACGACGCCTGTCGAGCTGACCGCCCGCGAGCGCGCGGCCCTGTGCCAGGCCGGGTCCTCAGCGGACTACCACGAATTCCCAGGGCTCGACCACGAATCCGTCGTCCCGGAGGCGGCCGCGAGGTTCCCGGGCTGGGCCGCGGACCGGTTCGCCGGCGAGGCGGCGCCGAGCAACTGCCCCCAGGGCTGATCGCGCCCGGTCCGCGACGACGACCCGAAGGAGACCCACCGCATGCGTAACGTTGGCACCGGCACCTGGCCGCACCGCCGCGCCCGCCTCTCCTCCGGCAAGACCGCGATCACCTTCCGCGGGCGCGCCACGACCTACCGCGAACTCGACGACCGGGTCACCCGGCTGGCGCACGCGCTGCGCTCGTTGGGGGTCGGCCGCGGCGACCGGGTCGCGCTGCTGAGCACGAACCACCCCGCTTATCTCGAAACGCTGTTCGCCGCGGGCCTGATCGGCGCGATCTTCGTGCCGCTCAACGCCCGGCTGACCGCGCCCGAAGTGGACTACGCGATGCGGGATTCGGGCGCCGCCGTGCTCGTCCACTCCCGGGAACTCGGCGAGGTCGCGCGGTCGGCCGCCGGCGACGCGACCCGGATCGTCCTCGACGCTGCGGACCCGGACGCTCGCGGGTACGAGGAGCTGATCGCGGCGGCCGATCCGTCCCGCATCGACGAGCCGGTCTCCCACGACGATCCGTGCTTCATCATGTACACCTCCGGCACCACCGGCCGCCCGAAGGGCGTGGTCCTCACCCACGGAAACATCGTGTTCTCCGTGATGAACGCCGTCATCGACCTCGACCTGGACAGCCACGAGGCGGCGCTGGTGTGCGCGCCGCTGTTCCACACCGCCGCCCTGGACGTCGTCGCGCTGCCGACGCTGCTCAAGGGCGGCAACGTGATCGTCGAAGAGCGCTTCGAGCCGGGCCGGATCCTCCAGGTGCTCGAACGCGAGCGCATCACCTACACCTTCGGCGTGCCGACCATGTTCGACGCGCTCAGCGCCCACCCCGCCTGGGAGACGACCGATCTGAGCGCGATCCGGCGGGTGATCGTCGCCGCGGCCCCCGTCCCGCCGCGCACCCTGCGCACCTACACCGAACGCGGGATCAAGATCTGCCAGGGCTACGGCCTGACCGAGACCGGCCCGGGCGCGCTGGTCCTCACCCCCGACGACGTGGAGCGGAAGCTCGGCACGGCGGGCGTGCCGCACTTCTTCACCGACGTCCGGATCGTCGACGCAGACGGCCGCGAGGTGGCGCCCGGCGAGCGCGGCGAGATCCAGATCTGCGGCCCGAACGTCATGCGCGAGTACTGGAACCGGCCGGACGCCACCGCCGACACCTTCACCGACGGGCGGTGGCTGCGCTCCGGCGACGTCGGGGTCGCGGACGCCGACGGGTTCGTCGCCGTCGTGGACCGCCTCAAGGACCTGATCATCTCCGGCGGCGAGAACATCTACCCGGCCGAGGTCGAGGCGGCGATCCTCGAAATGCCGGGAGTCACGGGCTGCGCGGTCTTCGGCGTGCCGCACGAGAAGTGGGGCGAAGTGGGCTTTGCCGCTGTCGCGCTGGAAGACGGCTACGAGCTCGACCACGCCCGGCTCGCCGAGTTCCTCGCGCCCCGCCTGGCCAAGTACAAGATCCCGCGGTCGCTCGTCGTGGTCGACGAGATCCCCCGCAACGCCACCGGAAAGATCCGCAAGGACCTCCTCCGGAGCCGGTTCACCTGAATCCCGGAGCTTCGCGCGAACTGGGCGACCGCGGCCATCCCGGTTCTGCGCGTCCCTCATTCCTCCGCACCTCACCGAAGGAGTCCCATGAGTGCTTCTGCTGCGGCCGAGCAGCTCTCGGCGCCCGAACGCGCGACGGAGGCGCGCCGGGTCGTGCTGTCCAGCTACCTCGGCAGCACCCTGGAGTACTACGACTTCCTGCTCTACGGCACCGCAGCGTCGCTCGTGTTCGGGCCGGTGTTCTTCGCCGGTCTCCCGCCCGCCGTCGGCACGATCGCCTCGCTCGGCACGTTCGCGGCCGGCTACCTGGCCCGCCCCCTAGGCGGTGTCCTCTTCGGACACTTCGGCGACCGGGCCGGGCGCAAGGCGATGCTCGTCCTGGCCATGACCGTCATGGGCGTGGCATCGGTCCTCATCGGACTCGTTCCGCCCGCGTCGGTCATCGGCCCGTGGGGCGCGATCATCCTCGTCGCCCTGCGGGTGCTCCAGGGCATCGCCATCGGGGGCGAATGGGGCGGGGCCGCGCTGATGGCGCTCGAACACGCCGAGCCGAAGCGCCGGGGCTACATGGCCGCGTTCACCAACGCCGGTGCCCCGACCGGAGCCGTGCTCGGCACGCTCGTGATGACGCTGTTCGCGCTGCTGCCCGAAGACGAATTCATGCGGTGGGGCTGGCGAATCCCGTTCCTGCTCTCGGCCGTCATGCTCGCGGTCGGCCTCTTCGTGCGCGCCAAGGTCTCGGAAAGCCCGATCTTCCGGGCCGCGGCCGAACGGGCCGAGAACGAGCCGGGCGCCCCGCCGATCATCGAGGTGCTGCGGCGGCCCAAGGCCGTGGTGGTGGCGGCGTTCGCGTGCCTGGCCGGATTCGCCCTGCAGACCGCGTTCACCACCTTCGGCATCACCTACGCCGTCGAACACGGCACGCCGAAACCGGATGCCCTGCTCGCGTTCGCGATCGGCCAGTTCTTCGCCATCTTCTTCACCCTCGGCTACGCCCGGCTGTCCGACCGGCTCGGCCGGCGCCCGGTGATGCTCTTCGGACTAGCGGCGATGATCGTGCTGGTGTTCCCGATCCTCGGCCTGCTCACGACGGGGAACTTCGCGACCGTCACCGCCGCGTTCACGCTGTACACGTTCTGCCACGGCGCCATGTACGGGCCGATGGCGGCGTACATCTCCGAGCAGTTCGGCACCCGAACCCGCTACACGGGCGCCTCGCTCGGCTACCAGCTCGCCACCCTGCTCGGCGGCGGCTTCACACCGGTCATCCTGGCGACCCTGGCCGCATCGTGGGGCAACGCGATCGTCCCGGTGGGCGGGTTCCTGATCGCGCTCGCCATCCTCAGCGGCGCAGTCCTCCTAGCCACCCGCGAAACCAAGAACAACGACCTGACCACGATCCACTGATGCCGGCAGGGATCGACCGAGATCACGGCGAACAGCGCGTTCACCCGTGAACCAATCAGGGCCCGGTCGGCGGGTTCATTCGCGCTCCGCGCCCGCTGGCCACACGACGTTGACCGGGATTCCGCGTTCACGCGCGGCCTGCACGACATCGCCTGTGCCACCGTAACCGCCCGATGGCCGCCCGTCCCAGACGGCGAGCATCGCGTCAACGCTGCCGAGGACGTACTCGCTGGCGGCCATGTAGGCGTCGCGGTTGGATTCCTCGAACGGCATGGTGCGAACCTGCGACGCCTCACCGATCAGCTCGTCGAACTCGGCGGCGTTGTCCGGCTTCACCTTGCGCTCGCGGTAGTCGGCGGCGGGAAGCACGACTTCGAAGGACCCGCCCACGTCGAGCACTGCTCGCGCGAAGATCTGGTCGGCGCCGCGGGCGAGACAGGTAACCCCGGCGAGTCCTTCACGGTGGACGGACAGCGCAGCCGCCAAAGCTTCCCGGACGAGGGGAACGCTCGCGGCTGTGAGGTTCGAGTGCCCGGTGATTCCGATACGCGGCAACTCCGGCCCTTTCGTCGCTCCTGGTCAGGCTGCAATGAGGTCGCGAACCGCATCGCGCGTACTGCGCACCGCCGCGAACGTCGAGAACGGCTGCGACTCACGCCAGAAGTCTCGCAGCCTCTCCCCGACACGACCGGCCGCCCACCGCTTGGCGATGGGCAGGGCCTCGTCGACGAGCTCGCACGCTCGGTCGGGTTCCGCTGTGACGAGGTATGTGCGGGCGAGTCCGATCAAGTCGAATGCCCGGTTCCTGACGCATGATGGATCGCGCAGCTCCAGGGCACGGCTGATGTACTGCTGAGCATGCCGCGCTTCCTTCGGTTCCTGGCGCGCGACAGCGAGATCGCGCCACCGCGCACCAAGCACCCCGTAGAGTTCAGCCTGGTCGAGGCCCTTTACTCGCTGATCGGATTCATCGTCGATGGACTCGGCGAAGTGGTCTTCGGCGAGCCCGGCAGCCCGACGAAACTGCTGCGCTGTCCCGGTTTGGGCATGGGACCACGCTTCACGAGTGGCCAACAGGGCGCGCAGGATCGGGCGCGCGGATTTCCTGGTGCCGTACTGGGCGAGTTGGACGAGCTCAAGGCCATCATCGAGCTGCCCCAGGTCGAAGCACTGGCGCGCGAACGCAGCAAGGGTGACCGCGGCGAAGTTGCCGTCGCCGCCGACCTTGGCGAACTGCACGGACAGCGTGTAGTAGCGCTGGGCGGCGCGGTGCAGACCGGAGTCCCACGACATCGACGCGGCGATCTCGGCCAGCTCGGCGCCCACGAGGAATCCCTCGCGTGTCGCAGCACAGTCGGACGCGTCCTTGAGTCGGTCGCTGACGTCGTTGAGCACCGCGATGACGGCTTTGCGGGCGAGTAGTCCGGTCGGTGCGTTGTTCCAGCCCTGGAGTTGTCCCGTGATTTCCCGCCAGCCGTCTAGTTCAGCTCCGCTGATCGCCGCGGTGCCCGTGAGCCGGACGTGCTGGGGCACCAGCCAGCCTTGCAGGGGCTCGGTGAGGGCTGCACCAGCGACGGCCGCTGCGGAGACCAGCGCTTTGCGTCGCGAAAGGGTCACGTCCTGACTCGTCATTTCTTCGGCAGTGGCTACGACGTCAGAAGGATGCCAGCCCGTCGGCTGTTCGTCTGCCCCCGCGGATCGAGACGGTGCCGGTGCCTGCCTACGCGGAGTGAACCCGAGTTCGCTGTCGGACTTCGCGCCGAGCACTGCACGAAATCCCGCGCGATAGGCCGCGCCCGGCCATCTGACTTCGCCACGCTCGTACCGCGCGATCTGGTGTCGATCGAGTTCGTACCGCTTGCCGGTCGACTCGAACAGGTATCGGTTCACCTCGTCGGCCAGCTCGGACCGCGACATGCACTCGTCAGGGAGGCGGCGGGACGCGGTGGCCTCCCGTGCTGCGCGAAGCGACGTGTTCGGCGTCGGCACGATGTCCCCTTTCACGATCGATCACCGAGTGTATCCACATGAGCGCAGCGGGTCAGATCGCGATCTGTCCCGTGATGGCCCGGAAAACGTGTCGGATGCCCCGCACTTTCCGACGAAGGTCAGAACATGACCAACTCGGGAGCGTCGGCAAGTCTGGAGGGCGGCCCGTCCATGAGCACGTCCAGGATTGACCTCTTGCTGACCGAGCTACGCCGCAATGCGTGGGGGTTGTGGGTGTTCGGTCCGAAGCACGGTCCCGACATCCTGGCGGCGGTGCGCAGGTGGCAGACCTGCACGGACGTGGTGATCCTCCGCGGTGAGGACGGAGAGAACGACGCGACGGCTTACCGGACACCGACCATGCCGGGCTTGGACCTGTTCGTGCCCGAGCTTGTGTCGTGGCAGTACCACTCATCGGCGGTGTGGACCCTGCGCGCCGTCCTCGCACTTCCTGAACCAGGGCACCCCCAAGCGCCGATCGCATTGCTGAAGCCGAGCCTGTTGTGCTTCCTGCCACCTGATATCGGCCGCCCCATCGCCTACCGGCCAGCGTCGATGAGCGGCGACCCACCGCACGCGGCGCAGCCGGTCTCCCCGTGAGCCGAAGAAGTGAGCACCGATGACCCGACGTGATTGGAGCGAACTACCGGCCGCCGTGCGTGCCGCGATCGAGAACCACTGCGGCACCGTGACACGAGCGGTGCTCCCGGACGCCGGGCGGAACTCGGACGTGTCCGCCACCCTGCACACCGGTGGCGGACGCGTCCTTTTCTGCAAGGCCGTTCAGCTCGACACGCCGCAGGCCCGGATGCACCGGCACGAGGCGCAGGTGAATCCGTACCTTCCGCTGGGCGTGGCTCCGCGGCTGCTGTGGCAGTCCGAGGTCGACGGATGGCTGTTGCTCGGCTTCGAGCACGTGCCGGGGCACCACGCCGACCTCTCGCCGGGATCACCGGACCTGCCGCTGGTCGCCGACACCTTGCACACGATCGGCGACGCGTTGACCCCGTCGCCGGTCAACGCGCCGCGGCTGGCTGAGCAGTGGGCGCGGCTGTCCGCATGGCGCCGCCTGGCCCACGACCAGGACGTCGAGTCCGACGAGTGGGTGCGGGACCGGCTCGACGAGTTCGTCGATCGCGAGCACCGCGCATTCACCGCGATCGACGGCGACGCGCTCGCCCACACCGACCTCCACCCGCTCAACGTGCTGGTGTCCGATCGGGCGCGGGTGGTCGACTGGGCGTGGTCGCGCCGCGCCGCGCCGTGGGTCGACGCCGGGCTGCTGGTGCTGCGCCTCATCGACGCCGGCCACACCCCGCCGGCTGCCGAACGATGGGCCGACGACGTCGTACCCGCATGGTCTTCGGTGGGCGAACAACTGCGCACCGACTTCGCCGTCGCCGTGCTCGGAGTTTGGCACCACATGGCCGGGGTCAGCCCCGGACCGCAGCGCGCGCCGCTGGTCGGAGTCGCGCGCCGCTGGGTTGCTCATCGGCTCGGAGACTCCGTCCCTCTGATTGCCGTGCAGCAGTAGCCAGAAGCGGAACGTGGGCTGACCAGGATCCGATGGTGGATTCGCTCCTACGGGGTCCGGGTCAGTTGTCGTTTGAGGATTTTTCCCGTTGCCGTCATCGGTAGGGCTTCGACGAATTCGATCAGCCTTGGGTACTTGTAGCTCGCCATCTGCTCCTTGGACCAGGCGATCAGCTCCTCTTCCGTGATCTTCGCCGCCTCCGCCAGGATGACGAACGCCTTGATCTCCTCGCCGTGGCTGTCGTTCTCGACTCCTACGACCGCGGCGAGGGAGACCGCTTCGTGGCTCATCAGCACCTCTTCGACCTCCCTCGGGTAGACGTTGAACCCTCCTCGGACGATCATGTCCTTGGCCCGGTCGACGATGTAGTAGAAGCCGTCGCCGTCCTGGCGGGCCAGGTCGCCCGTGCGGAACCAGCCGTTGCGCATCACCTCGGCCGTCTCCTCCGGCCGCTTGAGGTAGCCCTTCATGACGTTGTGGCCGCGGATGGCGATCTCGCCCACCTCGTCGGCTCCGGTCACCGCGTTCCACCGAGCATCGACCAGCTCGACCGCGACACCCCAGACCGGCAGGCCGATCGAGCCCGGCTGGGGCGCCTGCCCGCGCGGGCTGAAGAGGGCCAGCGGTGACGTCTCGGACAGGCCGTAGCCTTCGAGGATCCGGACGCCGAAGCGCTGCTCGAACCGCGAGTGGATCTCCACCGGTAGCGCCGCGCCGCCGGAGATGGCCAGCTTCAGGTTCCGCGCGATCCGCTCGACGTCGACGCCTTCGCCGAGCGCGCCGAGCAGGCCCCAGTACATCGTCGGGACGCCCGCGAACACCGTGACGTCCTCGCCGACCATCAGCCCCAGCGCCGCCCGTGCTTCGAACCTCGGCAGCAGGACCAGGGTCGCGCCGACGGAGAACCCCGCGTTCATGTCGATGCTCTGGCCGAAGGAGTGGAACAGCGGCAGCGCGACCAGGTGCGTGTCGTGCTGCACCGGGGTGCTGCCGAACATCTGGTTCGCCGTCAGGGCGTTCATCACCATGTTGGCGTGGGTGAGTTCGGCGCCCTTCGGCCGCCCGGTCGTGCCGCTGGTGTAGAGGATCACCGCGGTGTCGGTCGCCTCCCGCACCACGGTCTCGAACTCCTCGGGCTGGGCCGACAACGCTTGCGCCAGCGTCTCGGTCTCCCCGGCCGGTGCGGTGCTCTCAGCCGTGATGACGAACATGTCCCGGCAGCCCGGAGTCTGCCGGAACGCGGCGCGGCCGCGTTCCGCCGTCGGCAGGCTCGGATCCCCCTCGAAGCAGAAGTACGCCCGGGCGTCCGAATCGGCCAGGTGGTAGGCGATCTCCCGTTCCTTGAGCAGCACGTTGAGCGGTACGACGACCGCACCGGCCTTGAGGATCCCGTAGTACACGGCGGGGAACTCCGGCACGTTCGGGCAGGTGACCGCCACCTTGTCGCCCGGCCGGATCCCCCGGGAGACCAGGAGGTTCGCGATCCGGTTGGCGAGCGCGCCGACCTCCGCGTAGCTCAGCCTCCGGTCACCGCACACCAGGGCGTCGCGCCGCGGATACCTGCGGGCGGAGTCGTCGAGGAACATGGCCAGGTTCAGCACGCTTCGTCTCCTACGTCGTGGTTCGGCGGTGTCAGTGCGCGGCGTCTTCGTGCGTCCGGGCGAGCTCCCGGACGAATTCCTCGGCCCGCGGCCACGGCCCGTACCCCGAGGCGGGGTTCAGGTGCCCGACCGCGCCGAGGTCGACCAGCCGGCTGCCCCAGTCCCGGGCCAGTTCGGCCACCTGAGCCAGCCGCGCGAGGGGGTCGTTCGTGCTCGCCGCGACGATGCTGGGGAACGGGAGCAGTTCGCGCGGCGTCGGCAGCCAACCGTTGCGGTCCAGGTCGTCCGGTACCGGGTAGCCGTCGGGCAGCCGCGACTCGAAGTCCGGCGGGGTCGCCAGCAGGGCGCCCCGGATCTCGCGCGCGTGCCGCTGCGCCCAGTGGACGGTGATCATCACCCCGGCGCTGTGCGCGACGATGACGATGGGCCCCTCGATGTCCGCCACGACGCGGTCGAGTTCTGCGACCCGGGCTTCCCGGCTGAGCTTGTCGTGTTCGAGCGGCGGCACCGTGCGGGTGTTCGGCAGCTTCCCGGCGAGATGGGTCTGCCAGTGGTCGGCCACGTGGTCCCGCAGGCCCGGGACGATCACGACAGTCGGGTTTTCGGGGTTGTTCAACTGCTGCTCCGATCTTGCGCTTCGGTCATGCCGAAGGACGTCTGTCGAGTGCCGCGAGCCGCCGCAGCGCATCCGGGTAGCGGTGCTTCCCGATCAGCAGCGCCGCGATGGCTCCGAGGTAGACCAGCGGGGCGAGTTGCAGCGCCCCCAGCAGGCCGAGGCGATCGGCCAGGAGACCGATGACGAACGGCCCCGCGGCCAGGCCCAGGAGGCTGTTCGCCAGGGTCAGCGACCCGAACCCGGTGGCCCGCACGGACGCGTGCGTGAGGTTGGCGACCATGGCGGTGGCGGGCCCGGACGCGCCCGCCGAGAAGAACGCGCCGCAACCGATCACGACGAGCTGCGGAACGCCTTCCGGCAACTGGAAACCGATGATCAGCAGGACGGCGGCGGCCGCGCCGTAGGCGATCGAGGTGGTCCACTTGCGCTCCGGGCGCCGCCGGCTGGCCCGGTCCGTGATGACGCCGCAGACGATCATCCCGGCGCCGATGAGCAGGACCAGGATCGCCGAGACGAATCCGGCCGCGTCCGGGCTCATGGCGTGGTACCGGTTGAGGTAGCTGGGCGTCCAGGCCAGCAGCACGGCGGCGACGAACATCTGCAAACCGCTTCCGACGTAGGCGCAGAGCATGGAAGCGTTCGAGAACAGGCTGGACAGCGGAGCCCGGTATCCGCCGGTCGCGCCCGGCTCGACGGCGGCCTCGTCCTCGAACCGGTGCTGATCCAGCCTGCGCTGCGTGACGACCAGCCGGAACAGGACGACCAGGACCAGGCCGACGACGGCCATGAACGCCAGGGCCCAGCGCCAGCCGAAGTGGACGGCGATGAAGCCGCCGAGCGCGACGCCGATCGTCGAGCCGAACGAGCCGCCGGCCATGAACGCACCGCCGAACGTGGCGCGGACGTGGGGCGCGAACACGCTGAGCACCACCGCGATTCCGACGCTGCCGTAAGCGGCTTCGCCCACCCCCACGAGGAATCGTGCGCCGAGCAACTGGCCGTAGTCGGCCGCGATCGCGCACAGCACCGTCGCCAGACTCCAGATGGTCGCCATCAGCACCAGGCTGCGGACGCGCCCCCACCGGTCGGCGAGTACCGACAGCGGGAAGGTGAGCAGGCCGACCATCATCGCCACGACGCTGGTCAACAAGGCGAGCTGGGAATCGGACAGCGCCCACTCGGCCTTCAGGAAGGGGAACACCGCGTTGAGAACCTGCCGGGACATGTAGTCCGACAGCAACAGCCCGAAGGTCAGGGCGAAGACGACCCAGGGGTAGATCCGCGGCTTGGCGGCCGCGGTCCCGCTGGGGAGTTCCCGGGTGGGCAGAGCGTGCGACTTCATTGTCACTCCTCGGCTTGCTGCTGGTGCGTCCGGTGGAAAACCCGTCCCCCTGGCGAAAACCGGGGCCGGGGCGCGGGCCCTCGTGAGGCGCCGCGCCCCGGCCTCCTCCAATTGCGTCCGGTGGTCTCCGGCCGCTAGGCGTGGTGCGTGAAGCCGACCTGCCCCGGCTTGCGGTTCGGGGCGAACCCGATCTTGGCGAGGGTCTCGTCCGCGTCGGCGTAGGTTTCGCCGATCTTGTAGATCTCGCGGGCCTCCTTGCCGGTGGCCACCTCGCGGCCGAGCTCGCCCGCGATGCGCACCAGCTGCTCGATCTGCTGGACCGAGGTCAGCTTCGCGCCCTTGCGCCCCCAGATGGTGTCCTCGTTGCCGCACCGGGTGTGCAGCCCCATGGCGATGGCCATCGCGTTGACCGGCAGGACGCTGCGCATGAGGGTTTCCAGCGTCAGCACCGCACCGTCGGGGACGCGGCGGATGAACTCCATGATGTTGTACGGGTTGGGGCCGTCGAACCCGCCGCCGATGCCGACCCAGGTGACCATCAGCGGTCCGGTGTAGACACCGCGCCGGATCAGCCGCTCGACGGTTTCCAGCTGCGGGATGTTGGCCAGCTGGAAGTGCGGCTGGATGCCGGCCGCCTGGAGCCGCTTCAGGTGCTCCTCGACCCAGGCCGGGCCGGCCGGCACGTACATCTCGCGGTACGCCTCGGCCACCGCCGGCCGCGCGAGCGAGGTCCCGGCGACGTCGTCGTCGGTCATCAACTCCATGATGTTCATCTGGTTGGTGTTGATGGCGATGGTGACCTGGTCCGGGGCCGGGTCGAGTTCGGCCAGCATGTGGCGGGTGTCGTCGCTGAGCCACTTGGCATCGGCGCCTTCGCCTTCGGGCGCGAACGAGATCGAGCCGCCCACCTGCAGGATCATGTCGGGAACGGCTTCCCGCAGCCGGCCCAGCAGCTCGTTGAACTTCGACAGCCGCTTGGACCCCTTGCCGTCGAGCTCGCGCACGTGGATGTGCAGCACCGTGGCCCCGGCGTTGTAGCAGTCGACCGCCTGCTGGACGTGCTCGTCCATGGTCAGCGGGAGGTCCTCCCGGAAGTCCTCCGGCTCCCACTCGGGCCCGTAGGGGGCCGCAGTGATGACGAGCTTCTCCTGGTTCTCGGGGAACAGCGAGTCGTCGTGGAAGTGCATCGTTCTTCTCCTTTTCCGAAGCGGCGGAACGAAAATCCCGGAGGGAGGTCAGAACGGCCGGTCGCCGATGATCCCGGCGCGCTCCATCTTGCGGACCGCGGGCCAGTAGTCCTGGACCGCGTAGTGCTGCGTGGACCGGTTGTCCCAGATCGCGACGCTGTTCTTGGTCCAGCGCCAGCGCACCTGGTACTCCGGGATCGCGGCCTGGGCGATCAGGTAGTTGAGCAGGTTGCTCGCCCCGGGCGCGTAGTCGCTTCCGAAGCGGACGTTCTCCGGCGTGTGGAAGTTGACGAAGTGCGTGGTGAACGCGTTGACGAAGAGGACCTTCTCCTCGGTTTCGGGATGGGTGCGCACCACCGGGTGCTCCGCGTCGGGGAATCGCGCCTTCAGCCGGTGACGCTCCTCCACCGGCAGCGCCGCGCCGAAGGAGGCCTCGATGCTGTGCCGGGCGCGCAGCCCTTCGATCTGGTGCTTGATGTGGTCGGGGAGCTTCGCGTACGCCTCGGCCATGTCGACCCAGATCGTGTCGCCACCGACCGCCGGGCCTTCCACGCACCGGAGCACGCATCCCATGGGCGGGTTCACCCGCCAGGTGGCGTCGCAGTGGAAGGCGTTCTCGTAGTGCTCGGCGGGGCTGTCGAGGTCCTTGTAGATCCGCACCAGGCCCGGGTTGTCGGGATCGCTGCCGGCCACCGGGTGGTCTTCGAGCGATCCGAAGCGCCGGGCGAGCGCCACGTGGTCGGCCCGGCTGATGTCCTGGTCGCGCAGGAACAGGACCTTGTGCTTGAGCAGCAAGGCGTGCAGTTCCTCGAACAGCACGTCGTCGTGCGCGACATCGCCGAGGTCGACGCCGAACAGCTCGGCGCCGATGGTGCACGTGAGCGGCTCGTGCTCGATCGTGGTCGGCCGGGCCATCTGGACTGCGTTGGACATGATTCCTCCTCGGGTTGGTTGGTCGCGCCGTCGCCCGGAAACCGTTGCGGCGGCGAGGATTCGCTGCGTCAGAGGGAGAAGACCGAAGACCCGATGCTGCGGCCCGCTTCGAGGTCGCGATGGGCCTGCACCGCGTCTTCGAGGGCGTAGCGCTGGTTGATGCCGATCCGGATCCGCCCGCCGGCGACGTGGCCGAACAGCTCACCCGCCAGCTCCGCGCGCTCGGCCGGGTCGGCGATGTAGTCGGCGAGCGCGGGGCGGGTGACGAACACCGATCCCTTGATGGCGAGTTGCATCGCGTCGATGGGCGGGACGGGGCCGGACGCGGTGCCGAAGCACACCAGCAGGCCGCGCCGGGCGAGCGAATCGAGCGAGGACTGGAAGGTCGCCGCGCCGATGCTGTCGAAGACGACCGGGACGCCCGCCCCGTCGGTGATCTCCCGGACCCGCGCGGCCACGTCCTCCCGCTTGTAGAGCACGACGTGGTCGCATCCGTGAGCGCGCGCGACCTCGGCCTTCGCCTCCGTCGACACCGTGCCGATCACGTTGATCCCCAGCAACTTCGCCCACTGCAGGAAGATCAGGCCCACTCCCCCGGCCGCGGCGTGCAGCAGGACGGTGTCCCCCTGACGCAGCGGGTGGATGCGGCGCAGCAGGTAGGAAGCGGTGAGCCCGCGCATGGTCATCGCGGCGGCCGTGTCGAAGCCGATCTCGTCCGGGAGCGCGATCAGCGGCGCGGCGGGCATCACGCGCTCGGTGCTGTAGGCCCCGAGCGGGCTACCCGTGTACGTGACCCGGTCCCCTTCCCGGACGTGCTCCACCCCGGCGCCGACGGCTTCCACGACACCGGCGGCTTCGACGCCCATGCCCGCGGGCAGCGGGGCCGGGTAGAGGCCGGTGCGGAAGTAGGTGTCGGCGAAGTTCAGCCCGACCGCTTCGTGGCGGATGCGGACCTCGCCCGGGCCGGGATCGCCGACGTCGACGGTCTCCCACCGCATGACCTCCGGCGCACCGGTCTCGTGGAAGCGAACGGCTCGTGCCATGGCGTGCTCCTTCGCGGCACGGACGCATCGCCCGTGCCGTTGCTCGGTTGATTTCCCTGTCCGCCCGGTCAGTTCGACCGGGCGATGACGTCCCGGGGCGTCACTCCCCCGCGCCCCCGCGGACCGCCGTACCCGGCCGTCTCCCAGGTGAAGTCCGGCGGCAACTTGCGTCCATTGTGGAGAGTCAGCCAGAGCCGGCGCAGGAGGTCGTCGGCCGCCGGGCCCGCGATGCCGCCGCCCTGGGCGTGCGCGTGCAGGACCGCGTAGTTGTTGAACAGCTGGATGTCACCGGGCTCGACGTCGAAGCCGAACCGGAATTCGGCCGCGGCCGCGAGCCCGTCGATCAGCTCGAACAGCGCCACGTCGGCGGGTTCCAGCCGGGGAACCTCCGGGTACCGCTGGGCCGACTCGATGTCGCGCCGGGCGTAGCGGACGCTCAGCTTGCCGTCGCACCAGCACGCCAGCGGAACCGAGCGGTAAGGCCTTTCCGCTGGGAGCTGCTCGCCCCAGCGGTCGAACCCGAAGCGCGTGTACATCCGTTCGGCCAGGAGCGGATCCCGCCCCAGCAGCTCGTTGTACAGCGCCGCCGAGCTCACCACGGTGCTGCGCCCGCCGAGCCGCGGGCTCAGCAGCGCCGCGACATCCGAGCCACCCGTCCGCGGTTCCGGCCCCGCCGCCGCACCCGGGATGCGGCCGAGCTTGCGCCCGAAGGAGTCCTGCGAGACCGGAAAACCCAGGTACTGGGCCATTCCCCAGAAGAGCGTGTTGATCTCGGCATCGTCGTACCGCTGCACGGGAAGTCCTTTGATCACGGCGAAACCGCGCCCGTTCTCCAGCGCACGAGCGATGCGTCGCAGCTCCGCCCCCAGTGAGGGAAGGGGAAACCGCTCGCTGGTGATCCGGAGGAGCACGATCCCGTTCTTCCGCACCGCTTTCAGCGCGGAGTCCAGCTCGTCGAGGTGGGACGGCGAGAGCTCGAAACGCCACTCGGCCGGGTCGTCGAGGTCGGCCGCCCGCCACGCCGCAGCAGTCCGGCACGGCTCCCGCAGCACATCGGCGGACGGGGTCCCGATCGCCGGGGAGCCGCACTGCGTCGCTGGTTCGGCCATGACGTTCTCCATCGGAATCTCGGAGCGGGATCGGCTGTGATGGAGGCGACATTATGCGTCGACGAGGACCAGGTCTTATCCTCACGGGACACGATGATTATCACTTGGTGACATCGCGGAGAGTGATGATGAAGCCCCTCGCCCGCTACGCCTCGCTGAACAGCTACATCGACGTCAGCCACTCGGTCGGCATCGAGCCGACCCGGCTGATGCGCGGCGTCGGACTCGACCCGGCGGGGATAGCGCTCCAGGACAGGTGGATCCCGGCCGTGTCCGTCATCCGGCTCCTCGAACGGTCGGCGGCGGAGTCCGGGCACCAGGACTTCGCGCTGCAGCTGGCCGAACGCCGCCGCTTCGCCAACCTCGGCCCGCTGGGCCTGGTCATCCGCGAGGAACCCGACGTCCGCAGTGCCCTGACGATCCTGATCCGCCACGAGCACATGTACAACGAGGCCCTGCGGATGCACATGGTCGTGCGCAACGGCCTGGCGACCATCCGCGTCGGCTTCGAACTCGGCGAGCAGACCGAGACCAGGCAGGCCACCGAGCTCGCCCTCGGCACGCTGCACCGGCTCCTGCGCGATTTCCTCGGATCGCTCTGGCAGCCGATCGCGGTCTGCTTCACGCACCGCGCACCGGCCGACGCGAGCACCCACCGGAGGGTTTTCGGCCCCACGGCCAAGTTCGAGCAGGAGTTCAACGGGATCACGTTCTACGCCCACGACCTCGACGTGCCCAACAAGCGGTCGGACCCGCAGATGCGCAACTACGCCTACCAGATCCTCGATTCCCTTGATGTGCAGGGGGAAACGACGACGTCCAGCCGGGTCCGCGAGCTGATCGAGATCCTGCTGCCCACCGGTCGCTGCTCGGTCGAACAGGTCGCGCGCAGCCTCGGGGTGGACCGCAGGACGGTGCACCGCCACCTCGCCGACGCGGGCGAGACGTTCTCGTCGATCCTCGACGCGACGCGGGCCGAACTGGCCGAGAACCTGGTGGGGAACCGGCGGTACAGCATGACGGAGATCGCCGAACTGCTGTCCTTCTCCACACCGGGCAACTTCTCGCGCTGGTTCCGGGGCCGGTTCGGGTGCAGTCCCAGCCAGTGGCGCAGCCGCCGGTGATCCGCCGTCAGGGCTGGGTGGAGAGGGTCTGGCGCCAGTGCTCGGCGGCCTGGACCATGTCCCGGCCGAGGTGCTGGAAGAACCGGCTCGTGGCGCCCAGGCGGGCCCCGGCCGGGGTGGCTCCGCCGAGGAGATCGGCGCCCTGCCCGGTCAGGTCCGCCCACCTGGCCATCGACCCGACGCTGGCCAGCCACGCCTGGTACCAGACGTGCTCGTCGATCACGTACCGCTCCCGCCGGCCGTCGCGCTCGCGCCCGACCAGGCCCCGCTGTTCGAGCCAGCCGACGGCCTTGGAGACGGACGCGGGGCTGACCTGGAGCCTGGCGACGAGCTCGGCGGCGGTGGCGCTGCCGGTGTCGCTGGTGAACAGGTAGGCGAGGATCCTGGCCATCATCGCCGGAAGCCCCGTCTCGACCATCATGCCGACGAACCGCTCCTCGAACTCGCGGACCGACCGCGGGTCGCGCCCGTCGGTGTCGGCGGCCGGGATTTCCGGGTGCCCGCCCGGTTTGCGGCGCCGGGCCCGCCACGCGGTCGCCTGCTGCGCCTGGTTGGCCCGGTAGCCCCGGACCCCGCCGTTGCGCGCGACCTCGCGGCTGATGGTCGACCTCGGCCGCCCCAGCTCGCGGGCGATCTCCGCGTACCCGAGCCCGGCCGCCAGTCCGGCGGCGACCCGCCGACGCTCCTCGTGGGTCAGACGACCTCCCGGCATCCCAGCCTCCACTCCGCCACTTGTCGCGCCACCGGTGCATTCAGCATCAACGTCATTGCACCGATCATACTTCTCCTACCTGGAAGAACCGAATTAGCAGGTTGCGAACGCGCGAAATGCGGTCCTAGCGTTTCGCGCATCGCGAACGAATCACGTGGAAGGAGACCGGCATGACCCCGTCACTGCCGACCGCACGGCCGGCCGACCGCCCCTTCGACCCGCCCGAGGGGCTCGCCGAGCTGCGCGAGCAGGCGCCGCTGAGCAGGCTGAGCTACCCGGACGGGCACGAGGGGTGGCTGGCGACCAGCCACGCCCTGGTGCGCGAGGTGCTGGCCGATCCGCGGTTCAGCGTGCGGCCCGACCTGCGGCACACGCCGATTCCCGGCGTCCCCGGTAGCGACCGGCCCGCGCCGCCCGGGATCTTCAACGCCATGGACGCGCCGGAGCACACCCGGTACCGCCGCCTGCTCACCGGCCAGTTCACCGTCCGCCGCATGCGCCGGCTGACCGAGCAGATCGAGGGCATCACGGCCCAGCACCTCGACGAGATGGAGCGGCACGGCGGCCCGGTGGACCTGGTGGAGGCCCTGGCGCAGCCCGTCCCCGCGCAGGTGATCTGCGAGCTGCTCGGCGTGCCCTACGCGGACCGGGCGCGCTTCCAGGCGCACGCGCTGGACATGTTCCGGCTGGACTCGCCGCCGGAGCAGCTGGCGGCCGCCTACGGCGCGGTGCACGAGTTCGTCCGCGAGCTGGTGCTCGCCAAACGCGCCGCGCCGACCGACGACCTGCTCAGCGGTCTCACCGCCACCGACCTCACCGACGAAGAACTGGTCAACATCGGGTTCGTGCTGCTGGGCGCCGGGCTGGACACCACGGCCAACATGCTCGCGCTGGGCGCCTTCGCGCTGCTGCGCCATCCCGACCAGCTCGCCGTCCTGCGCGACGACCCCGGCATCGCCGGCCGCGCGGTCGAGGAGCTGTTGCGCTACCTGAGCATCATCCCGTTCACGATCCGCACCGCGCTGGAGGACGTCGAGCTGCACGGCGCGCAGATCAAGGCGGGCGAGACGATCACCGTCTCGATCCCCGCGGCCAACCGCGATCCCGGCCACTTCGCCGACCCCGACGTCCTCGACCTGCTCCGCGCGAGCAGCGGGCACGTGGCGTTCGGCCACGGCATCCACCAGTGCCTCGGCCAGCAGCTGGCCCGGGTGGAACTGCAGGTCGCGCTTCCCGCGCTGGTGACGCGATTCCCGGCGCTGCGCCTGGCGATTCCGGCCGAGGACGTGGCGATGCGGACCGACATGCTCATCTACGGCGTCCACCGGCTGCCCGTCACCTGGGAGGTGTAGCGGAGGTGGTCAGCAAGGTCTGCCTCGTCACCGGCGCGTCATCGGGAATCGGCCGCGCCACCGCGCTGGAACTCCTGCGCGCCGGCCACACCGTGTACGGCGCCGCGCGGCGCGTGCACAAGATGGACGCCATCCGCTCCGCCGGCGGCCACGTCCTGGAGATGGACGCGCGCGACGGCGAGGACCTCGACCGCGTGGTCGCGAGGATCCTCGACGAGCAGCAGCGGATCGACGTCCTCGTGAACAACGCCGGAACCGTCCTGCACGGCGCGATCGAGGACGTGCCGCTGGACCGGGCGCGTGATCAGCTCGAAGTCAACCTCCTCGCGCCGGCCAGGCTGGTCCAGCTCGTCCTCCCGCACATGCGCGCGCAGCGGTCCGGCACGATCGTCAACGTCTCGTCGATCGGCGGCGAGATCTCGCTGCCGCTCGGCGCCTGGTACTACGCGTCCAAGCACGCGCTCGAAGCCATCTCGGACACGCTCCGCATGGAGGTCGAGCCGTTCGGCATCGATGTCGTGATCGTCCAGCCCGGCATCATCAAGACCGAGTTCGAGGATCAGACCGCCGCGCAGCTGAGGGAATTCTCCGGCGGCGGGCCGTATCGGGACATGGCCGAGGCAATGGCCCTTCGCGGGGAAACCGGGCTGGGCGACGGCTCCGAACCCGGCGTCGTCGCGGAGGCCATCCGGCAGGCCGTCGAAGCCGACCGCCCGGACACCCGCTACGCGGTCGGCCGGCTCGCCGACGAGCTCCTGCAGCTCAACAGGTCGCTGCCGGATCGCGAATTCGACGAACTGGCCACCCGCTCGATCAAGTAGGAGAACCCGTGTGGATCACCGCCGACACCGAGCTGTGCGCGGGCGCAGGACAGTGCGCGCTCACGGCACCAGCTGTCTTCGACCAGCGCGACGAGGACGGCACCGTCATGCTCCTGCAACCGGAGCCCCCGGCGGACACCCACGAGGCGGTGCGGCAGGCCGTCCTGCTGTGCCCCACCCGCGCCATCCAGGCGGACGAGTGATGCGCGGCTGATCGCCACCTGAGGCGTCGTTTCCGGCACGCGGGCACGTAGCCGTCCGGGGCTCAAGGGCGACGGTTTCGCGCGAAATCGCCACTCCGCGTGAGGGCCGGATGGCGGTTTCGCGCGAAACCGCCATCCGGCGTCAGGCACCTTCGGGATGAGCCGGGCGGGCCGTTCCGGAACGACCTCGACGTGGACTTCATGCGCGGTAACCGCGAATCGCGTAGGTGAGCGTGCCGAGCACGGCGAGGGCCGTCGCGGTGATCGTCGCGGCGGCCGCCCCCGCTTCCGCCATCGGCCGAGCGAGCATCTGCATCGCCGGGGTGTCCTGGGGAAGCGGCAGGGCGACAGGCAACGCCCAGCCCAGCGGGAGCCACCAGCCGCGGGCGTTCCCGAGGAACGCGGCGCCGAAGGCGGCGAGCCCGGCGAAACCCGCGCAGTTCCGGACGATCACGAGGTTCGGCACCGGCTGCTCGCCGATCGCCTGCGCCGCAACGAAAACGCCGCCTACGACTGCGGCGAGCGCGACGACGTGCCCCGCCCGCAGAGGAGGCCAGCGCAGCGCGGCGGTGCGATCCAGCGCCGCGTCCGCGCCGCCGAGACCGACCGCTCCCACGGAGATCCCGAGCGCCAGCCCGGCGACCACGAGCCGGGCGGTGGTCGGCGGATCGGCTCTCCAACGGCCCAATGCCCACACCGCGGCAGTCGAGACGAGGACCACGGCGCATGCCGCCGGGACACGCCGGGAACGGAGGTACGAAGCCAGCCCTCGCACACGGATCACCCGCCCGGCGCGAGGACGGCGAGCGGATCGGGTTGGCATGCCTGGATGGCCGCGCGCAGTTGCACGACCACCTGAGGCTGGGTCTCCGGCGGCAGAGCGCGCAAGGCGTGCCAGGACGATTCCGCCAGCTCCCGGATCTCGTCGTCGCCGCCGAAGTAGGCGCGCGGCGGCGTGAACTCGTCGACGAACCAGGACGCGATGACCGTGCGGGCGGCCTGCGACTCGTCGCCGTACCACTCGTTGCATCCCGGGACGGTGCCGCTCAGGAGGCTGATCCGGACCGACCGCGCGTCCTCCCCGGCGTGTTCGAGCTCGTCGAAGTCCACCGGGAGCACGCCCGGCGGCACGTGCGGGACGCTGCCGCGAGACGGGATCTCCGCGACGACGCGCGGCGCATCCGGCAGTTTGTCCTGCAGGGACAAGGCTTCTCGCGCCGGACCGGTGAGGCCTTCCAGTTTGCGGGCGTGCGCGCGGGTGACGCACACGTCGCGGGTTTCGGTGCACACCAGCGCCGTCGCCTCCCCGTTGAGGACGTAGACGGCGTCGGCGTCGCGTGGCAAGGCGGTCAACGCCACCACGAGCCCGAGCACGGCGGGCAGCAGCGCGGCGATCCGGGTGCCGAGACGGCTCGCGGTCACCAGGCCGAGTGCGGTCGTCGCCAGCGCGGCGAACCACCCGAGCTGCACCGCGCTCACCGCGTCCGACACGGCGACGAAGGCGGTGCGCGTCGTGCCCGCCAGCATCGGTGTCAGCAGTTCCGGCACGCTCGACTCCGGCCCGGCGTAGTACTCCGCGGTGATCGTCGTGGCATGCGCGCGGATCAGGATCGCGAACCCGGCGGCCGCCACCACCGGCGGGGTCAGCAACGACGGCAGCAGCCGGCCGATGCCCATTCCGAGCCAGCCGGCCGCGACCAGCGACAGCGCTCCGACCGCCGCGGCCGGCAGCCAGCCCAGGTGGAAGAAGCCGCCGTTGGCCACCACCGAGACGCCGCCCGCGACCAGGATCGCGGCCGAGGCGGCGACCATCGCCAGGCCGACCGCCGCGGCGCTGTGCACCGACCGCTGCCACGCGGGTCGCGGCGCCGACGCGAACAACTCCGCCACCCCGCTGCGGCTGTCGCGCGTCCCCAGCAGAGCCCCGCCGCCGAGCGCCACCGGCACCAGCGCGAAGTGCATGAAGCGCAGGTAGTAGACGAAGGAATCCCATTGCAGGTACCAGGCTCCGGTGGACTTCTGCCACGGAGCGTTGGTCAGCAGGTACAGCAACCCCACCGCTGCCAGGAAGACCGCCGCGCCGGTCGCCGTCGCGCTGGAGCGCCGCAGGTCGATCCGCACCATCCGCGCGCTCACCAGGATCCCCCGGGTCGCTCGGCGTCGCCCCGGTGCCGGGCCAGCAGCGCCGAGTAGCCGCGCTCCGCCGGGCTGTCGCCGGGACTGCTCTCGCTGCCCGCTCCGAGGAGTTCCTCGCGCGTTCCGCGGAACACCAGGCGACCGCGGTCGATGAGCGTCACGTCGGCGCACGCGGCGGTGACGTCCTCCACGAGGTGCGTGGCGACCAGCACGCAGGTGTCCTGGCCGATCCGGTGCAGGAGTTCGCGGAACCGCAGCCGCTGCCCGGGATCCAGGCCCGCGGTCGGCTCGTCGAGCAGCAGGATCTGCGGGTCGTTGACGACGGCCTGGGCGATGCCGGCACGGCGCACCATCCCGCCGGAGAGCGTCCGCATCCGGTGGTCGGCCCGGTCGGCCAGGCCGACCAGCTCGATGGCGCGTTGCACCGCGCCCGGCCGGTCCTGCCTCGGGACCTCCTTGAGCCAGGCCACGTACTCGGTGAACTCGCGGAGCGTGAACCGCCGGTAGAACCCGAAGTTCTGCGGCAGGTAGCCGAGCCGCCGGCGCACCTGGCGCACCTCGTGCCCCCGGCCGATGGGGTGCCCCAGCAGTTCCAGGGTGCCGCCGGCGGGCCGGGCGACCGTCGCCAGGGCGCGCATCAGCGTCGTCTTGCCCGCGCCGTTGGGGCCGAGCAGGCCGTGCACGCCGGTGCCGAACGACAGGTCCAGGCCGTCGACCGCCAGCCGCAGTCCGGCCCGCACCCGCAGCCCCTCTGCGCGGATCTCGGCGGCGTAGGTAGTGGGCGCGATCTCCTCGGCGCTCACCGCGCGTGCCATCGTCTCCTCCTCAAGTCCACAATGGATCTCTGTGTTCACGGGCTGTCGAGCCGGGTGCAGGAGCGCGATCGCACCGCCAGCACCACCCCGCCGACCGCGAGAGCCGCACCCCAGATCGGGGCGGCGGACGGCTCCAGCGGAAGCAGCGAACCGGCCGCGAACAGGTTTGGCAGCACGACCGCCCCGGCCCACAGCGCGATGAGCCCGGCGGCCGCCCTGGTGACGCCGACGAAGCTGCCGAGGGCCAGCGATCCCGTGGTGAAGGCCAGGCAGGGCAGCAACCACCGGGCCGGCGAAGTGCCCGCCGCCCAGCCCACCACCAGCAGCATCGGGATGACCACGACCAGCACGGCCGCGGTTCGCCGCAGCACCAGCTCCACTCCCCCGCGGGCGGCGCCTGCCAGCACTTCGTGCGCCGGGTCCAGGCCGCGCGACCAGGCCGCCGCCACGCACAGCAGCGGAGCCACCGGCGCGAGCAGCAGCACCATGGACGGATATCCCTCGCGCAGCAACGGGGTCCAGGTGTCGACAGCGAGGGCCAGCAGCAGCACGAGCGCGGTCATGCCGAACCACGGCAGCATCACCGGCGACGCCCAGGCGCGCAGGTGCCGCAGCCACCGGTTCCCGGCGGGCTGCGGGGCGCTCGCGGCCACCGCAGGCTCCAACTCCGCCCACACGCCCTCCAGCAGCGCCGCCACGTCACCGGAGATGCCGGACGCCAGTTGCCCCCGGCACGCCGCGCAGGATTCGAGATGGGCTTCCACGGCCCAGGTCTCGTCGACCGTGAGCGCGGGATCGTCGCAGGTGTAGCGCCGCACCAGGTCGGCCGCGAGGTGATCGCCGTCGTGTTCGCGCGCCCTCATGACAGCGCCTCCCGCATCGCAATCCGCGCCCGCCGGGCGCGGGTTTTCACCGTTCCTTCGGGAACACCGAGCAGCAGCGCGGTTTCCCGGACCGACAGCCCGTCCAGCACCATCGCCTGCAACACCTGCCGCAGCTCCGGAGCCAGCCGCCGGAGCGCGTCGCCCACCGTTCCCCCGACCTCGTGGGCCAGCGCGTCGTCCTCGGCGGCGGGAGCGCTGATCGGCTCCGCGGCGGCCGCACGCACCTGCGCGTACCGGGCCTGCCGCCGGAAGCCGTCCACCAGGCGGCGCGCGGCGATGGTCCACAGCCACCCCACGGCGGTGCCGCCCACGGCATCTCCCGCGAACGCCCCGCCGGCGCGCCACACGGCGAGATACGTCTCCTGCATGACCTCGGCGACGAGCTGCTCGTCCGCGCACCTGCGGCGCAGCCGCAGCGCCAGCCACGGCGAGGTGCGCCGGTACAGCTCCTCGAAGGCGGCGCGGTCGCCTCGCGCGATGCGGCCGACCAATTGCGCTTCGTCCAGCGAAGCCATCGGCACCCGGTTTCCCCTCACGCCCCGGAAGACGACGACCAAGCGCCCCAGGGTTCTTCACGTGACACAGATCACTCATGAGAACCCGGAGCGACGACCGGCGCGACTTACGGCCAGATCCCACCGGACGGCCGACTCCACACCGGCGGGACGACGGAAACCAACCAAGTCCTAATAGGACCAACATCTGAGGATGTCGTTGTGCTGAAGAAGAAGGCTCTCGCCGCCATCGGATTGACCGTTGCAGCGGGCGCGATCATCATCGCCACCAGCAGTGGGGCGTTCGCCACGCCCGAGCCCGGCGCGGCCCCCACCCCACCGAAGGGGGCCCGGGCGACCGTCCAGGTCGCCCCGAATCCCGTTTGGCGGGGCCAGGAAGTGACCATCACCGGCAACTGCGGCGGCGGAACCGGCCTCAAGGCCGTGCTCAGCGGCTTCTCGGAAAAGAAGCCGGTACTGGAAGACGTGCGCATCATCGACTCGAACCCCGCCGGGTTCCTCGCAAAGGCCCGGCTGAGCGACACCGTGGGCAACGGCGTGGGCCCGGTCTTCGTCGACTGCGGCGGAGAAGCCGGGGTCACCCTCGTCGTCACCCACGCCTGACCGGAACCCGCGCCACCGCAAGCAGCAATGATCGCTTGCGGCGGCGCGGCCGCGCGGGTCCGTACACTGGCCGGCAGGAAAGCCCTGCCCCGAAAGGAAATCACCACATGCTCGCGTTCGGCGTTCCGGACACCCTGATGACGTCCTACGGCGGGAGCGAAGCAGGGAGGTCCTGGATCGCCGCACTGCCCGGCCAGGTCGCCGAGTACCTGGAGAAGTGGGGCCTCACTCCCGACGGGAACGTCGCCGCCGGGGAAGCCTCGCTCGTGGTGCCCGTGGTCCGCGCCGGCGGGGAACGCGCGGTGCTGCGGTTCCAGCTGCCCAAGGAGGAAACCAGGGCTGCGCTCATCGGATTGCGGACCTGGAACGGCAGCGGGATCGTGCGGCTCCTCGACCACGATCCGGCGAACTGCACGATGCTGCTGGAACGCCTCGACGGCTCACGCACCCCGACCTCCGTCGCGGATGACGACGAGGCGATGGGCATCCTCGCCGACTTGCTGCGCCGGTTGACGGCCGTGCCCGCGCCGGAGGGATTGCGCGGGCTCGGCGAGATCGCCGCCGAGATGCTCGCCCAGGCGCCCCAAGCGGTTTCGGCGCTGACCGACCCGGCCGATCAACGGATGCTGCGCTCGTGCGCCGACGCGGTCGCCGACCTGGTCGACGAGCCCGGTGATCGGCTGCTGCACTGGGATCTGCACTACGGCAACGTCCTCGCCGGCGAACGGGAACCGTGGCTGGCGATCGACCCGGAGCCGCTGGCGGGCGACCCCGGGTTCGACCTGTGGCCCGCCCTGGACAGCGAGTGGGACGCGGTGGTGGCCACCGGCGACCCGATCCGCGTCGTGCACCGGCGGTTCGACCTGCTCACCGAAGCCCTCGGCCTGGACCGCGAACGCGCGGCGGGCTGGACGCTCGGGCGCGTGCTGCAGAACAGCTTGTGGGACGTCGAGGACGGCGCGACCTCTCTGGCGCCGAGCCAGGCCGCCATGGCGCAAGCCATGCTGGAACGCCCGACGCGTTCAACTTCCCGATGACACCGAGGAAGATTCCGCCGAAACGCGGACCCTTCCGCCATAGCAGCGAGTTCTGGTGCCGGTAGGCGCCGCCGATGAAACACATGTGCAGCAGTCGATTCGCCGAACCAGGCCCGGATTCCGCACAGGCGAAAATTCGGGCTGAGGGACACCTTAAAGGCTGGAGTTTCGCGGTTCCGGGGCCGTGCGGAATCCGGGCCTGGTTCGGCGAATCGACTGCTGCACATGTGTTTCATCGGCGGCGCCTACCGGCACCAGAACTCG